>JBEVKC010000041.1:0-43451 GCA_040509895.1 Novosphingobium sp.
CCGGCCTCTCCGGCACCGCACAAGGCAAGGTTTTCGTAGTGCAACAGTTCCGCCGTGGCGAAACAGTCGTGGAGTTCAACAAGGTCAATGTCCTCTGGCCCCACGCCCGCCATTTCATAGGCCTGCGCCGCCGCCAGCCGCGTGACCGAATTGGCATCGAACATCACCGGATTGCGCGGTTCATAGGGGTCGGAAGTCAGCGCGGACGCACGAATGCGGACTGCGCGTGCCATCCCTAGCTCCCGCGCCTTCTTCTCCGACACCAGCACCATCGCAGCGGCGCCATCGACATTGGCCGAGCACATCAGCTTGGTCAGCGGCCAGGCGATCATCTCGCTTGCCAGCACTTCCTCCAGCGGGGTTTCCTTGCGGTAGACCGCCTTTGGATTCATCGTCGCGTGGTGGTGGTTCTTCACCGCAACTTGGGCGAACTGCTCGATGGTCGTGCCATAGGCAGCGGCATGGACCATGCCCGCCTCGGCAAAGACCGCGGGCATCGAGACGGAGCCGAACAGCCCCTCCGGCGGCGGTCCGTCAACAACAGGCCCGCCCAGCATCCCGCGCGGGTTCTTTTCCGCGCCGACGGCAAGGACAACGTCGTAGATACCGCTCTTGATGCCGACAAAGGCTTCGCGAACCGCCGTCGCCCCCGAAGCGCAGGCATTGGAGACGTTGATGCAGGGGATGCCCGTCTGGCCGATCTGTTTCAGCACCTGCTGGCCGATCATCGAAGCGGCATTGAAGCTGGATGCCGCATAAAGCGCACCGACGTCGCGGATCGAAAGGCCCGCATCATCCAGCACCATCAGCGCTGCCTGCGCGGCAAGCTGGCCCGGCGTCCGGTCAGGATAGCGGCCAAAGGCGATCATGTCCGCGCCGAGGATATAGACATCGCTCATGCCGCTGTCCCTTCCGACACAAAATGGAAGCCGACGTAGGGCGCGCCTTCCTTGTCCTGCGCGCCGCCTGCATCGTCGAACACAAGCCGTACCGGTAAGCCCTGCCGGACTGCGGATGGTTCGACACCCTTCAGCGTCCCTTTCAGGGTCAACCCGTCATCAAGGTCGATAATGGCGGAAACAAAAGGCACTTCGATACCGGGATAGCTGCGGTACACCACCGACCAGCTAAAAAGCGTGCCATGTTCTGCAGCGCGAAACGGCTGCGGCGGCGTGCGGCTGGCGCAGGCGCGGCAGGCCATCGTCTCTTCCGCAACCACCGCCCCGCATTCACCGCAGCGATATCCCTCTATCCACGGCGCTCCGTCAGAGCCGACACGGATCGCCCTGTTGCCCGGTTTCGGCGCAGCAATCTGACTTGCCAAAATCCCTCTCCTGAAATTCCACGCGACCTTTCGAGTCGCCGCGGCCTATCCTCCACAAGCTGCGCCATTCAGCAAAGCCACGGCGCTTCATACCGTGGGCACGATACGAGTAAAGAATGAATACGACCTATTGCAATATCGTCATGAGGAGCTAGTTCAAACCTCAAAGAGGGTGCCCGGAACAAGAGCTGAAACGCAGATGATGAACCACGACAATGCGGCGGCCCTGAAGAAACTCGTCGCAACCGACCTGCAGTTGCTCGACGCGCATCTTGCGGCGCTCGATCCGGTGCCGCTGCTGCTGGTTTACACCCATCTGTCGGGTGATGAGACGCTGCTCGAAAGGTTCCGCCCACACATCAACGGCGCGTGGAGCTTCGAGGTCGACATACCGGAGCCGCTTCAAGTCGAACTGCGCGAAAAGTTGATCACCACCTTCAAGGACTATGTGGCGAACGATCGCCCGCTGCCGCCCGCCCCCGGCACACAGCGGTTACAGCACATGTGCGATGTCGCCGTCGGCCAGGCGGTGCCGTCCGAATACTTGCCGATGGTGCTGGAAGAACTGAACTTCGACCAGACCGACGCCAAGACCGTGCGCTGGCGCAAGCCTGTGCCGTCTGAGGTGATGGACCGCTATCACGTGCTGGTGATCGGCTCCGGCTATTCCGGCCTTGCCATGGCGATCAAGCTCAAGGAAGCGGGCATCCCCTTCACCGTCATCGAGAAGAACGACGATGTCGGCGGCACCTGGTACGAAAACACCTATCCGGGCGTGGCGGTCGACACGCCCAACCACTTCTACTCCTACTCGTTCCGCACCTCCTCCGACTGGGACCACTATTTCGCGCAAGGTCCGGAGATCATCAAATACATCCGCACCGTCTATCGCGAGGCGGACCTCGCGGAGCACATGCGGTTTGAGGAGGAAGTGCTGAGCGCGGTCTGGGACAAGGGCCGCGCTCTGTGGACCGTAACGATCCGCCGCAAGGACGGCAGCGAGTATGAGCTGACCGCCAATGCCGTAGTCAGCGGCACCGGCCTGCTCAACCGCCCGTCGATCCCCGACATTCCGGGTATCGGGGACTTCAAGGGTCCGATGTTCCACTCGGCCCGCTGGGATCACAGCGTCGACCTGACCGGCAAGAACGTCGTGCAGATCGGCACCGGCGCGAGCGGCATGCAACTCGGCCCGCAAATCGCGCCCAAGGCCGGGCACCTCACCATTTTCCAGCGCTCACCCCACTGGGCGCGCAAGAACCCGCTGCTGTTCGCCGAAGTGAGCGACGGACTGAAGTGGGGGCTGGAGCATGTTCCGTTCTACACGAAGTGGTGGCGCTTTCAGCTTCTCTACGCGACTTCGGACGGGATGCTTCCGCACCTGCGCAAGGATCCCAACTGGCGGGAGCCGGAGACCTCGCTGAACGCCTTCAACAAGGCGATCCGCGAGCAGCTCATCGCGGAAATGCGCGAAGAGCTGAACGGCGATGAGGATCTGCTCGCCAAAGTCACGCCAAGCTTCCCGCCCTATGGCAAGCGCATGCTGCGCGACAGCCGGTGGTACAGCACACTGACGCGTGACAATGTCGATCTGGTCACGGGCCCGGTCCAGAAGATCACCGCAACCGGCGTGGTCGACAAGGACGGCGTCGAGCACGCCGCGGACGTCATCATCCTCGCCACGGGGTTCAAGGCACAGGCGCCGCTGTTCCCGATGCATATCGTCGGCACTAACGGCTCGCTGCGCGACCAATGGGGCGACGACAACCCGCGCGCGCACCTGGGCATCACGGTGCCCGACTTTCCCAACCTGTTCATTCTCTATGGCCCGGGCACCAATGGCGGCCATGGCGGCAGCGCGGTGTTCAACTCCGAATGCCAGGTCCGCTACACTATGCTGGCCCTGCGCGAACTGATCGAGCGCGAAGCGTCGAGCCTCGAAGTGCGCCGCGAACCTTTCGACTCCTATCAGGCGGAGTTCGACGCCGAACACGAACAACTCGTCTGGACGCATCCCGGCGTCACCAACTGGTATCGCAACAAGGCGGGCCGCGTGGTGACCAACAACCCCTGGCGGCTTTCGCGCTATCGGAACATGACGGCTGCGTTCGACCCCGAGGAATACGACATCAAGACCGCTTCAAACGTTGAGGGGGTGACGGCATGAGCCTTGACCCCCTTCTCAGCCCGCGTTCCATCGCCGTGGTCGGCGCCTCGGACAACCCGAAGCGCATCGGCGGCGTTCCGGTTGACCTGCTGAAGCGGGCGGGCTTTGCCAAGCTCTATCCGGTCAATCCGAAGAACGAGACCGTCCAAGGCCTCAGGGCCTACAAGGATATCGAGGACATTCCCGAAATCGTCGATCTCGTCATCATCGCGCTGTCGGCAGAGGCTACCCTGCCCTATCTTGAGCGTTGTCATGCGCTTGGCATTCCGGCGGCGCTGGTCTTCGCCTCGGGCTATGCGGAAACGAACGAGCCGGAAGGCGTCGCACGGCAGGAAGCCCTCATGGCTTTTGCGAAAGCCACTGGCATGAAGGTTGCTGGGCCCAACGCGATGGGCAACGCGAACTTCACCGACCAGATCTTCACCACCTTCGGCCAGTCGTTCCAGCCCGGCGAGGTTGCGGGTAACACCGCGCTCGTCACCCAGAGCGGCAACATGTGTGCGACGGTGTTCCGTATCGCGCGGCGTGCGGGCGTCGCGTTCAGCCACGTCATCAACACCGGCAACGAAGCCAGCGTCGAGCTTGCCGACTATCTCGAACATCTGGCGGACGATCCGGGCACCACGTCGGCGCTCTGCTACATCGAAGAACTGCGCGACGGCTCGAAGTTCCTGGCGGCAGCGGCAAGGTTCCGCGCCGCGGGCAAGCTGTTGGCAGTCTACAAGGTCGGCGCGTCCGAAAAAGGCGCAGAGGCGACGCGTTCGCACACCGCTGCGCTGGCCGGGGACAGCGCGGCCTATGACGCCGCCTTTGCGCGCGCGGGCGTGGCAAGAGCCAGCGAGCTGTCGGTACTGGCCGACCTCGCCTATCTCCACACGCTGGGCGACAAGATCG
The DNA here is from genome assembly GCA_040509895.1 of Novosphingobium sp. Taxonomy (GTDB): domain Bacteria; phylum Pseudomonadota; class Alphaproteobacteria; order Sphingomonadales; family Sphingomonadaceae; genus Novosphingobium. Next base: position 4,386 of record JBEVKC010000041.1, read on the forward strand.
GTGGCAGCAACTGCGCAATCCTGTCGATCTCGGGCGCGGCGGGCGCGATCCTTGCCGACGCACTCTCGTTTGGCGGGGCCGGGGTCCCGACCCTGCCCGACGAGGTGCAGAAAGGCCTGAGCGAGCAGATTCCCGGCCACTCGATGGTCTCGAACCCGATCGACATGACCGGCAACACGGTCAACTCGATCGACTTTCTCAGCGAATGCATTCGCCTAGCCCTCAGCCCTGCCGATATCGACGTGCTGCTGCTCTACACGCCGGGCGCGTTCCTTGCGCTCGAGCAGGTCGAGAAAGCAGCCGCTGCATCGGGCAAAGCAATCATCGTCATCGACACTTTCGCCATGGCCGACCAGAAGCGATTGGCGGCAGCCGGGATCGGCTATTTCGACGACTTCGACCGCGCCGCGCGGGCGATCACGGCCTACGGCAAGTGGAAGAAGGCGGGCAGCAAGACCGTCGACGTCCCTGTCGCCAGGGCATGCTGGCCGGCATTGCCCGCAGACCGCAGCGCGCTCTCCGAAACCGAAGGCAAGGACGCGCTCGCCGCCTTCGGTGTGCCGGTGGTCCACGATGCGCTTGTCCAGACCGCGGCCGAAGCCCGCAGCGCCGCCGAGAAGATCGGCTATCCGCTGATCGCCAAGCTCGTCAGCCCGGACGTCGCGCACAAGACCGAACACGGCCTGATCCGCCTCAGCCTCAACAGCGCCGATGCTGTTGCCGAGGCCTTCGAAGCGATGATGGCCAAGGCGCGGTCAATGAACGTCCATATCGAGGGCGTGACGCTTGAACCCATGCTGCAGGGCGGTGTCGAAATCCTTGCTGGTGTCACCCGCGATCCGGTGTTCGGCTGGATGCTCACTGTCGGCCTCGGCGGCGTCTGGACCGAGCTGATGAAGGATGCCTGCCACGCGCTGCTGCCCGTGGATGCCGCAGGCGCCGAGGCGATGCTGCGCAGCCTCAAGGGCTTCAGGCTGCTCGACGGTTATCGCGGTGCCCCCAAAGCCGATGTCGCCGCTGCCGCCAAGGCTATTGCGGCGCTGGGCGATGCCGTCCTTGCTGGCGGCGAGCGGCTGCGCGAAGTAGAAATCAATCCGCTGCTCGTACTGCCCGAAGGAAAGGGCGCTGTTGCGGTAGACGCGCTGGTGCTGCTCAATGCGGCAAACGCCAAGGTGGAGGAACCGGCATGAGCGCCGATGATCTGGTCGAACCGCAAAAGGTCGACATCGTTTACGAGACCCACGAACCCATCCTCTACGAGGTGACGGACGGCGTTGCCTGGATCACCATGAACCGGCCCCAGTTCAACAACGCGCAGAACGGGCAGATGACCTACGCGCTGGACGATGCCTTCCGCAATGCCGTGAACGACGATGCCGTGCGCTGCATCGTCCTTGCGGGGAGCGGCAAGCACTTCTCCGCCGGGCACGACATCGGCACTCCGGGCCGCGATCTGCACCATGAGTTCGAGAAGCGCGAAATCCTGCCGGGCCACACCAACAAGCCCGCGGCAGAGCTGCTCTACACCCGCGAGCAGGAGCAGTACCTCGGCATGTGCCGCCGCTGGCGCGATGCGCCCAAGCCCACTGTCGCCATGGTGCAAGGCGCCTGCATTGCGGGGGGGCTGATGCTGGCATGGGTCTGCGACCTCATTATCGCCTCGGACGACGCCTTTTTCCAGGATCCGGTGGTCCGCATGGGCATCCCCGGCGTCGAATACTTTGCCCACGCCTATGAACTGCCGCCGCGCATCGCCAAGGAGTTCCTCCTTCTGGGCGAACGCATGACCGCCCAACGCGCCGAGCAGTTCGGCATGGTCAACCGCATCGTCCCGCGCGAGCGGCTGCGCGAGGAAACCGCCGCGGTCGCCGCCAAGCTCGCCGCCCAGCCGCGTCTTGGCGCATGGCTGACCAAGCAGGCGGTCAACCATGTCGAGGAACTGCGCGGAAAGCGCGCGGCGATGGATGCCGTGTTCCACATGCACCACTTCGCCCACGCGCAGAACGACCTGACCATGGGCAGCTCCATCGCCGGTCTTGATGCCAAGGCCATGGCGGCAGCGAACAAGAAACAGGCCGAAGCCGCCGCAGGCGCAGGACAAAAGGGCGAGTGAACCTCAACTACACTGACGAACAGCGCGCCTTCCGGCAGGAAGTGCGCGACTGGATGGAAGCGAATGTCCCCACGGAACGCCTCCCGTCCTTCGACCTGACGCGTGAGGGTTTCGAGGCCCACCGCGATTGGGAGCGCAAGCTGAACGACGGCCGCTGGGGCATGGTCACATGGCCCGTGGAGCTTGGCGGACGCGGCCTCGACCTCATCCGCTGGCTGATCTTCGAGGAAGAATACTACCGCGCGGGCGCACCCACCCGCGTCAACCAGAACGGTATCTTCCTGCTCGGCCCGACGATGATGGAATACGGCACCGAGGAGCAGAAGGCCCGCTTCCTGCCGCGCATGGCCGCTGGCGACGACATCTGGGCGCAGGCGTGGTCCGAACCGGGCGCAGGCAGCGACCTCGCCGGCGTGCGCTCCACCTGCACGCGTGCCAAAAATGATGAATGGGGCGATCACTACGTTCTCAACGGCCAGAAGATCTGGTCAACCCGCGCCGTCTATGCCGATTGGGCCTTCGGCCTGTTCCGCGAGCCCGGCAGCGAACGCCACAAGGGGATGAGCCTTATCCTCTTCCCGCTCGATGCACCGGGTGTCACCCGCCGCGCGATCGAGCGGATGGACGGTGAGAAGGTCTTTGCCGAGATCTTCCTCGACAACGTGCGCGTGCCCGTCACCGACCGTCTCGGCGACGAAGGAGAAGGCTGGAAGGTCTGCATGGCGACCGCCGGGTTCGAGCGCGGACTGCTGCTGCGCTCGCCTGCTCGATATCAGCAAGCGGTGCTCAAGCTGATCGCGCTTTACGAACGCCACAAAGGCGAGCTGCCGGCTTCGATGGCAGAGCGTGTCGCGCGCAGCTGGATGGATGCGGAGGCCTATGCGCTGGCAATCTACGCCATGTGCTCACGCCTTGCGGCTGGCGGCCACATTGGCCCGGAAAGCTCGACCAACAAGATCTTCTGGTCAGAGCTGGACATGACGCTCCACCAGACCGCGCTCGACATCCTCGGCTCGCGTGCAGAACTGATGGAGGGCGATCCGGACCGCTGGCTCGATGGCTACATCTTCGCTCTCGCCGGGCCGATCTACGCCGGTTCCAACGAAATCCAGCGCAACATCATCGCCGAGCGCATGCTTGGCCTGCCCCGGAACTAACAGGCTCGCTGACCCATGCATTTTGCCTTCACCGAAGACCAGGCCACCATCAACGATGCCGCCCGCGAAATGCTGGTGGATAGCTGCACGCCCGCAGACCTGCGCCGACTGCTTGAAAAGGGCGCGGCGCTGGACGATGCGCGCTGGGGCACCATCCGCGACATGGGCCTGCTGGGCGTCTGCGCGCCCGAGGACAAGGGCGGGCTGGGTCTTGGCTTGATCGACCTTGCCGGTATTGCCGAAGCTGCCGGCTATGTCGCGCTGCCTGAACCTCTGGTGGAGATGGCGGGCATCACCATCCCGTTGCTGGCGAGGTTGGATAACAATCGCGGTATGCTGGACCGGGCGCTGGCGGGCGAGATCGTCGCACTTGGCCACCCCACGAATCCCTTGGTCGCGGACGCGGACATTGCAGGTGCCCTGCTCCTCGGCCATGGCGACGAAATCCACCTCGTTGAGCGTGACGCCGTCACCCTCGCCCGCGAGGAAAGTTTCGATCCCTTCCGCCGCCTGTTTCGCGTGGACTGGACGCCCTCTGCAGCCACCCACGTCGGCACCGGCTGGAGCGATACCGCTGAGCGCGGCGCGGTCCTGGCGGCGGCGCAAATGCTCGGCCTCGGCCAGCGCTGCATCGACGTAGCCGTGGCCTATGCCAAGGACCGTAACCAGTTTGGCAAGCCCATCGGCAGCTATCAGGCGGTCAAGCACCTGCTCGCCACGGCGCAGGTGAAGATCGAGTTCGCCCGTCCCGTGGTCCATGCCGCAGCCGCAGAACTACCGCTGGGCAACCTCGCGGCCAAGGCACGCATCGCCCACGCCAAGATCGCCGCAGCCGAAGCCGCCGACCTCGCCGCCCGCACCGCCGTGCAGGTCCACGGCGCGATGGGCATGACGTGGGAAGTGGACGTCCACTTCTTCCTCAAGCGCGCCCTCGCGCTCAGGGCAGCATGGGGTACCATCGGTTCACATATGGATAGGGTGATCCATCGGATGACTGCCGAGCCAACCGGCCCGGCGTTCACCTTTGCCAGCGAACTTGCCTGACCCTCAGGCGATATTGCTGGCGTTCGCCGCGTGCTTCGCCGCGATATAGCCGAACACAAACGACGGCCCGACGCTCGACCCCGCGCCCGGATAGATCCGGCCCATGACCGAGGCTGTGCTGATACCGGTGGCATAGAGCCCTTCGATCACCGAACCGTCATCACGCAGCACGCGGGCGTTTTCGTCCGTCACCACGCCGCCATAGGTACCGACATCGCCCGGCACGACCGGCGCGGCATAGAACGGGCCTGTCTCGATCGGACCAAGCGTGTGTGAGCCCTGCCGGTGGAAATCGCCCAGCCAGTTGTCATAAGCCCTGCCGCCACGGTTGAATTCGGGATCGACGCCATTGCGCGCACCTACGTTGAAGCGGTCAACTGTCTGGCTCAACACCGTGGGGTCGATGCCCAACTGACCGGCCAGTTCCTCGATAGTGTCGGCACGCTTCAGGAAGCCGGTATCGTACCATTCCTGCGGCTTCTTCGAACCGGGCATGGTGCCGGTGTACATGTAATCGTCCATGTACTTCTGGTCGACGATCCACCAACTCGGGCTGGCGGGCACGACCTTGTCGCGCTTCAGCATATTCTGGCAGAACTCCATGTAAGAGCCCGCCTCGTTCATGTAGCGAACGCCCGACTGGTCGACGATGATCGAACGCGGCTTGGCGATGTTCATCTGGCCGCCGGTCTTGCCCAGCGCGATGCCGTCGCCATTGCTTTCGCAGCCCGGAGGGATGGACATCTGGTTACCGACCATTTCCTCCATCTGGCCGATAGAGGCGCCGATCTTCATCATCTCCTGGATCATCTCGCCAGTGCTGCCGGCGGTCGCGGCAGTCCATTTGGCCGATGTGCCCGGCTGGTACTGGTCGCGCATTGCCTGATTGTGGCTGAAGCCTCCCGCGTTCACCAGCACACCGATGTTGGCACCGATGCGCCACGGCCTGTCGCCCCTTTCGGTAACAACGCCGCGCACCGCGCCGCTGTCATCGGTGATGAAGCTCTTGACCGGAGTGTTCACCCGCAGGTCGACCCCCGCCTTCAGGCTGGCCTGCAGCATTCGGCCCTGCAGCGCGCCGCCGGCAGTGGTCCAACGCTTGCCGGTAAGCTTGGCCAGCACGATGCGCAGGCCGACCTTCAACATGTTGAGCTTGCCCTTCCACGACTGCTTCATCAGAGCAATTTCAAAGCCTTCGGAGTGATAAGCCGGAATCACCATGAAGTTCGGCTCCAGCTTATCGCGCCATTCGCCCAGCTCGTTGATGTCGAACAGGTCGGCGATCACTGTGCGGCCCGGGACGGAACCTCCGGGACGATCATCGTAATAGTCCGGCCACAGGGGCGAGCGGCGAAGCTTGATGCCCTGCCCCACAAGGAAGTCGATCATCTTCGGCCCCTCGGTGACATAGGCGCTGCGCTTGGCGGGCGTGGTCCCCGGCGCGTCGAGTGACTGCCCCGCGGTCGCCTCCATGTAGAGCATCGATTTCTCGTAGCTGTCCTCGATCCCCTCTTCCGCCATGAAGCGGTTGTTGGGGATCCACATCACTCCGCCCGAACGCGACGTAGTGCCGCCAATGCGCGGCGTCTTTTCCAGAACCACCACGCTCTTGCCCAGCGTCCGCAGGAACAGGCCCGCGCACATCGAGCCGCCACCGCTGCCTACCGACACAAAGTCAAAGGTCTCATCGAATTCCAGATTGCTCATCGGGCTTCCTCTCCTCGGCCCGGCGCGTGTTCCGCCGGTGCCTATTCGTCAGTAATATTCGGGTTCGGTCCACCACGGGTACCAGTCGGGCATGTCCTGAGAGACACGGCCGGGAAATTCGGGCGGGCGCTTTTGCAGGAAGGATCGGACGCCCTCCACTGCATCGGCAGACCTGCCCTGCGAATAGATGCCCCGGCTTTCGACCCGGTGCGCCTCCATCGGGTGCGTCATGCCAAGGCCGCGCCACAGCATCTGCCGATTGAGCGCGACCGCCACGGGCGCGGAGTTGTCGGCAATCTGCCGCGCCAGCTTCCGCGCTTCGGGCAGCAGGTCTTCCGGCTTGTAGATCGCGGTGACAAGGCCAGCTTCCTTCGCCTCGTCGGCGCTGACCCGACGGCCGGTGTAGAGCCATTCCAGGGCGCGCGCGATGTTGACGATGCGCGGCAAGAAGAAGGATGCAGCCGTTTCCAGAACCATGCCTCGCCGGGCGAAGACGAAGTTGAAATGCGCCGTCTCGCTGGCAAGGCGAATGTCCATCGGCAGCGGCAGAGTGGTGCCCATTCCCGCGCACGGCCCATTGATCGCGGCAATGACCGGCTTGGTCATGGCATAGAGCTTCAGCGCGATGTGGCCGCCCGGTTCCCGCACTTCTTCTCGGCCGTAGATGGATTCTCCGTCCGGCACCGTAAGATCGGCGTTCTGCGGGGAGATGAAGGTTTCATCGCCCTTGGACAGGTCTGCACCTGCACAGAACGCCCGGCCCTCCCCCGTTAAAATAACGGCGCGAACTTCGTCATCCTTGTCGGCAAGGTCCAGCGCGCTGACGATCTCCCGGCACATCTGGCCGTTCACCGCATTCATTTGCTCGGGCCGCGCCAGCGTAATTGTCGCGATGCCTTCAGCCGCATCGTAGCGGATCATCTCAAACGGCATCGGTGACACCCTCCCGCAGGCTTTTCAGGAACTTGCCCCGGTCCACCTTGCCCGATGCCGTGCGCGGCAAGACATCGCAGGTTAGCGCGACCTCACGCGGAACCTTGTAGATAGCAAGGCGCTGGCGGCAGTGGGCCTTGACCGCTTCGGCATCAAGATCAGCCCCGGTGTCCTGCACCACCGTCACCGCAAGCCGCTCACCCAGCCGGGCATCGGGCAGGCCATAGGCGATGCTCTCACGCACGCCGGGCATTCCGGCGACCACCCGCTCCACTTCGGCGCAATAGATGTTCTCGCCGCCCGAGATGACCATGTTCTTCTTGCGATCCACGATGGTGAAGATGCCAAGCTCGTTCATCGTCGCAATGTCGCCGGATGCCAGCCAGCCATCCTGCAGCGTCTCCGCCGTCGCTTCCGGATCGCCGACATATTCGTTCATCATCATCGCGCTGGAGAGCCAGAGTTCGCCCGGCTCGCCGATCTCCGGTTGGCTGCCATCGTCGCGGCGCAGCTGGACTTGCACCGTCGGCGCGGCCCAGCCGCAGGCGGCGGGATGCTGCAGGTAGATGTCGCCGCTGATACCGCAGGTCCATGCCGTCGCTTCTGTCTGGCCATAACCGTTGGACAGCTGGCAGTGCGGCATCCGCGCCTTGATCTGGTCGACAAGCTGGAGGTCGAGCGGCGCGGCGCCATTCACCATATAGCGGACCTCGCGCAGCAGTTCCGGCGTAGCGCGGGGAGAGCGGAACATGTCGAACAGCATGGCCGACACGAAGGACAGCCGAGTCATGCCGACATTCTCGATCATGTCGAAGGCGACATCGACGTTCCACTTGCCGAGAATGTGGATGGTCGTGCCGACGCTGATCGCCCGCAGGATCGGCATGATGCCGGAAAGGTGGAACATCGGCCCAAGGATCACGGCGGGAGTCGCCATGGCCCGGCGGTTTTCCGGCAGCTTTTCCCCGCTTTCCTCCTCATAGCGCACGTCGTTCAGCGTGCCCATGAAGGTGGCGACCGACACCGAATGAGCCAGCGCCCCGTGGCTGATCAGAGCGCCCTTGGGAAAGCCTGTGGTGCCAGAAGTAAAGAGGATGATCGCGCCGTCCTCTGGGCACATGTTCTCCGGTTCGAATGCCACGCCCTCAATCGGAGCGGAATGTTCGGCAAAGTCTGCGTCAATGCCCGGACGCAGCGGCACCTTGGGCGCACCAATCACAATGCGCGGCCATGCCGGATCAGGCAGCTGCGCGGTGATCACATCATCGCGCTCTGCATCGAGGATGGCGAGCGTGCAGCCCACCTTGTCGATGGCGCGCAGCATTTCCTCGGCCACGCCGCGGCTGTTCACCAAGGCCGCAATCCCGCCAATGGAGGTGATCGCCAACGTCGCAATGATCCATTCGGAGCGGTTGGTGGTGACGACGGCGACCTTCGTCCCGCGCTTCACGCCAAATCGTTCACGCAAGGCCTTTGCCAGCGCAGCGGCGCGGGCAAACCCTTCGGCATAGGTGATGGTCGCCCCGTCCTGCACCACCATCGGACGGTCGGCGAATTTCATGCCCAACCGGTAGAGCCCGGCGAGATTACGCGGCACGCCCTTGAACACTTCCTGCGGGCGGCCGGCGACTTCGACCGTCTCGATCTCCCAGTCCTTGCCGGGGCCGATCAGTCGCTCCACCAGCGGGTCGCGGATGTTGCCGCCTTCGATACTCATCAACGCCTCCCGCGTCGCGGATATGCCGCGCTTCATATTTCGTCAGACCGATATCCGGCCTTTGCCCTGCGCGGAACAGGAATAAATTGCTACTGGTGCAATAGATGCCCGATATCGTCGGGGTGAAGGATGGGAGCGGGCGAATGAAGCTGGGACTGGAGCTGGGATACAGCGGCGCGCAAATGGCGTTGCCGATGGAAAGGATCCTGAAGGCCGAGGAGCTTGGCTTCGATTCCGTGTGGACGGCGGAGTCTTATGGATCCGACGTTTTCAGCCCACTGGCTTTCATCGCCGCGCGCACCAATCGCATCCGGCTCTGCACCGGGATCGCGCAACTTGCAGCGCGGACTCCCGCCAATTGCGCCATGACCGCGCAGACCATCGACGCGCTGGCCGGGGCCGGACGCATGGTTGTCGGCCTTGGCGTATCCGGCCCGCAGATCGTCGAGGGATGGTATGGCCAGCCCTGGGGGAAGCCCGCCGCCCGCATCCGCGACTACGTCGCGATCATGCGCAAGATCTGGCGCCGCGAAGGCCCGGTGACCCATGAAGGGAAAGAGATCAGCCTTCCGTACACCGGCGAAGGTTCGACCGGCCTCGGCAAGCCGCTCAAGAGCATCCTCCACGGTAATCCGAACATCCCGATCATGCTGGGCACGTCCACCCCCGGCAACATCCGGCTGACGGGCGAGATCGCCGATGGCTGGCTTTCCATGCATGTCACGCCCGGTACTGCCGCCGCCAAGCTCGGCTTGCTGCAGGAAGGTGTGGCCAAGCGTTCCGACGGCAAGGCGCTCAAAGACCTTGAGATCGTCGCCAATTGCCAGCTCATCTTGACCGACGATGTTCGCACCGCCCTCGATTCCGCCAAGCCTCACATCGCGCTTTACGTTGGTGGCATGGGCGCGCAGGGCAAGAACTTCCACAACGATGCTATGGTCGAACGCGGCTTTGCGGCAGAAGCGCAGCGCATCCAGGAACTCTACCTCGCCGGGCGAAAGGAGGAAGCCGCCGCCACCGTGCCAGACGAATATATCGATGAGGGCGGACTGATCGGCCCCGAAACGCGCATCGCCGAACGCTTCACCAAATGGCGCGATGCCGGGTTCACCCTGCTGCGGCTGGGCAATCCGTCGTCAGAGGGAATGGAAGTCATCGCCCGCATCGCGCGGAAGAATTGAGATGACGCCCTTTTTCTCGACCGACCTTTCCGGACAGGTGGCGCTCGTCACCGGCGCGTCCTCCGGCCTTGGCGAGCGGTTTGCGCGTGTTCTGGCGGCTTGCGGCGCGAAAGTGGCATTGGCCGCCCGGCGCAAGGACAAGCTGGATGCCATCGTCGCCGACATTGTAGACACCGGCGGCACGGCGCAGGCCTTTGAACTCGACATGGAAGATGGGGACCGCATCGCCGAGGTCGTCGGCGAGGTGGAAGCCACGCTTGGCCCTGTCACCACCTTGATCAACAACGCCGGCATCACCGACGGCCGCCGCGCCGTGAACATGACGCCGGATCTGATCGACGCCGTCATCGATACGAACCTGCGCGGCCCCTATGTGTTGGCCTGCGAAGTCGCCCGGCGGTTGATCGCCAGGGGCTCCCCGGGGCGGATCGTCAATGTCAGCTCCATCGGCGCCTTCATCTGTTCGAAGCCCGGCCAGTCGCTCTATTCGATCACCAAATCCGGGATCGTCCGCATGACAGAGGTTCTGGCGGTCGAATGGGCGCCTCATTTCATCAACGTCAACGGCATCGCGCCGGGGGCGTTCCGCTCTGAAATGACCGACAAGCTGGTTGAGAAAGTCGGCGATTTCAGCCCCAACCTGCCGCGCAAGAGATTTGCCATGCCGCAGCAGCTGGACAGTACGCTGCTGTATCTGGTGTCGCCATCATCGGAGGCTGTGACCGGCACGATAATCCGGGTCGATGACGGGCAATACGGCCGTTAGAATTCGTCCGCCCGATATACCGGGTACGCTCATTGCCGCCGCGCCGGAAACATGCCAGCCCTCACGCCAACCAATTCCGGGAGACTCCTGCCATGACCGCCACCCACCCCGTGGACATCCGCCACCCTTGCCAGTTCTTCATCGGCGGTGAATGGGTTGAACCTTCGTCCTCCACTACCATCGACGTGATCGACAGCGGCACCGAAGAGGCGTTTCTCACCGTGGCCGAAGCGCAGGAACCGGACATCGAACGCGCCGTCGCTGCCGCCCGCAAGGCTTTTGACCAAGGCCCGTGGCCACGCATGTCGCCGCAGGAACGTGCCGTATATCTGAACAAGATTGCCGATGCATGGGCCAGCAAGGCGGAAGCATTGAGCAATAGCTGGACGATGGAATCCGGCGTCATCAACCGCATCGGCGGCAGCGCCGCAAAGCAGGCCGCTGGAATTTTCCGCGAATATGCCGGTTATGCCGATACCTTCGCCTGGGAGGAAAAGAAGACTTCCGCTTTCGGCCTGCCCGCCCTGCTGGTGCGTGAGCCAGTGGGCGTCGTCACCGCGATCATCCCGTGGAACAGCCCCTATTCGTTGATGTGTCAGAAGGTCGCCCCGGCGCTACTGGCAGGCTGCACCGTCATCATAAAGGCGTCACCCGAAGCGCCGTCGTCGATCTATCTCTTCGCCGAGATCTGCGAGGAAGTCGGCCTGCCCGCTGGCGTGGTGAACGTGCTGACAGCAGAGCGCGCCGTGTCGGAACTGCTGGTGCGCCACCCCGGCGTCGACAAGGTGAGCTTCACCGGCTCCACCGCCGCCGGTCGGCGCATTGCCTCCCTCTGCGGAGAGCGGATTGCCCGCGTGACGTTGGAGCTGGGGGGCAAGTCGCCTGCCGTGATCCTTGACGATTATGATCTTGGCGCAGCCGCGGCATCGCTGGCCCGCACGGCGCCGCTGATGACCGGCCAGGTCTGTTCCTCGCTCACCCGCATCATCGTCAGCAATAAGCGGCATGATGAATTCGTGGACGCATTGTCCGCCGCATTCGACCAGATCAAGGTCGGCGATCCCTTTGACGCCGGGACACAAATGGGCCCACTGGCGATGGCGCGGCAGCGAGACCGGGTGGAGAACCTGATTGCCCAAGGCAAGTCCGAAGGCGCGCGGCTGGCAACCGGCGGCGCACGCCCTTCGCACCTCAACCGCGGCTATTTCATCGAGCCTACGGTTTTCGGCAACGTCGACAATGACATGACCATCGCGCGCGAAGAAATCTTCGGCCCGGTGCTCAGCGTCATTCCGGCGGCGGACGAGGCGCAGGCCATCGAAATCGCCAATGCGACGATCTATGGCCTAAACAGCTCAGTCTTCACCAACGATCCCGAGCGCGCCTATGCCGTCGGACGGCAGCTGCGGGCCGGGACGGTGGGCCACAACTCGTTCCACACCGATTTCTCGATCGCGTTCGGCGGGTTCAAGCAGTCGGGCATCGGTCGTGAGGGTAGCCTGGAAGGTCTGCATCCGTATCTTGAGACCAAGACCATGATCTTCGCCGAGGCTCCAGCGGCGGCGAAGTAGGAACAGGCAGAGGAGGTGCCGAAGGCACCGGAGGGTGAGGGCGATTTCTCTCTAAGCCACCAGCGGAAACACGGAATGGCGAAACGGTTCGCCATCCCGCAGGTTGTGTATTCCCTCTACTCGCGGCGCGGCCGTAGGGCCGGGGCGTGAGGAATAGGTGGCATCCTCGCCAAAGAAGCGCAGCGTCAGCGTCCGCCGTCTTCCCAAACGTCCGGGCGAACCGCCGCCGTGCAGGACGCTGGGATGGAAGATCACAATGTCGCCCGGCTCAGTCGCCCAGCCGCCGATGTCCCACTTGGCCCTGTCGGCCTGAACGTCCGGCAAGCGCGGAAAGTCGCCGGTCTTGTAGAACGGATCGGTCGGATCATCGGGCTTGAAGCTGGTGCCGTTGTAAACCGGCCCACGGTGGCTGCCGAGGCAGTATTCCAGCGTGGCATCCCGGCTTACCGGGTCAAGGCTGATCCACACGACCGCATGATGCCTGCCCGCCACCGGCATGTACGGCGTGTCCTGATGCCAGGGCGTGAAGTTGTCGGTGTCTTCCTTATGGAAGATCTGCTCGTACATGTACCACACCGGCCCGCCCCACAGTTCACGCAGCAGCTGCGGAATGGGTGAGCGTGCGAGCATCCCGGCATAGGCGCCATAGCTTGCCGGGTTCGACACGTCCTGCCACGACCGCTCGTCCCCGCCCATCGTCGTGAAGCCCGGCCCGCGATGGTCGCGGGTCCATTCATAGGCCTCTGTCACATCGGCAAGTTGATCGGGCGACAGAAATCCGCGCAGGCAGGCGACACCATCGCGCTCCATCGTTTCGCGCAGGTCAGTCAAACGGTGCCCACTCCCGTAACCGGCGATCCCACCGCACCGGGCAGGCGCAGCGGCGGCGCGGTGAAGAGAAAGCGGCTGCGGCCGTGATCGCGCAACCAGTCGGCCAGGTCGCTCAGCAGGAACAGCTCGCCCAGGGGAATACCCAGCTTGAACAGGCACTTGTGGTGAAGCGGTACGCGAATGCCATGCGGTGTCTGGCGCTGGAAATCGGGCATCATCTCGACCGATTCATTGTCGGAAACCAGCACCACCGCGCCGCAATCCTCGATCCACTGCAGCAGTCTGTCGTCGAACCCGTCGAGGCCGGAACAGCGATGAGGATCGAATGCAGCCGAAGGGTCCGCATATTGCGCCAGCAGTGCCCGGTCGAAGCCGGTGCGGAAGCAGAGCGCATCGCCCGGTTCCACCTCCACCCGGTCCGCTTCCATGATCCGCATGAGTTGGTCGTAGCCGACGGCTACCTTCTCCAGCCCCACATGGGCGTAGAGATCGATCATCACACCGCGCGTCTGCACGCCGGTTTCCGCCATCCGCTCAATCCCCAGCGCGAGCGCGCCGTGCGGACCCTCCACAGCCTTGCAATCGTGAAGGTAGTCAATCGGCCCGCGCACATGTTCGTTCGCCCGGAAGCCATTGTAATAGGTGACTTCCTCGCCCCCCCCTGCGTCATAGACGCAGCCCATGTGGCACAGCGCGTCCCACTGGGTCGAATATTGCAGGCTCAGCGTCACCCGGTCATCGCAGACTACCTCCGGCGTGCCCGGAAAGGCGCGGCCATAGGGGTAGTTCATCACCGGATCGTCGCCGCGCATGGAAAAGCCCATCTGCGGCGGGAAACGGCGTGGATTAAGCTGGCCGCGCGGGCAATCGAGCGGCAGCGAGAGGCAGAACGCGATCCCCTCGCGCACTTCTGCCGCAGCAGAGCGGCGGCATTCGGGCGTGACAAGGTTCAGCCGGCCGATCTGGTCATCCGGCCCGAAATCGCCCCAGTTGGAGCCTTCAGGGCGGACTGTCCACCGCTTCGCCTGCTCCATCATTCTCTCCCTTGTTTCGTCCCATCCTGCGGCGCGCAGAAGCGCCGTGCAAGCGCGCGATCAAGTGTAAGGAATAAGAGGCATTGCTTCATCGTCGCAACGATGCATCTTGGCGCAATCTGGGCATCGGGAGAGCAGGCAGGTAAACCTGCCCTCGCCAGCGGAGAGGAAACAATGGCTCGCTTTCACTACGCCGTATTGTCGAAGGCCGTCCCCGGACAGGAAGAGGAATTCATTCGCTGGTATCGCGAACAGCACCTGCCCGACGTGCTCCGCTTTCCAGGCGTGGTCAGCGGCAAACTCATCCGGCTGGACTTCCAGCGCGCCTATGACATCGAACCGCCCCAGTACACGACGCTCACTCTGTATGAGCTGGAAGGCGATGATCCCGAACCCATCATCGATATGCTGAAAGCGGCGTCGGGTTCCGACGCAATGCCAATGACCAGCGCGCTGACCAAGGTGGGAATGATACAGGCCGCCGGGCATGTAATCGCAGCGTCCGACGCTTGAAAACGCCCTTCCGCCTTGAGGTTCCGCAGGCACGGCTCGACTGGATCGCAGGACGAGTAGCGGGCGCCGCAGTCGGCTATGCGCCTGACGATGACGCCGATTGGAAGTACGGCACTTCGGCGCAGTATCTCGCAGAATTCCGCGATTACTGGCGCGACCACTACGACTGGCAAAAGGCACAAGACGCTTTCAATGCGTGGCCGCAATACACCGCCCGGATTGAGGGCATCATCGTCCATTTCTACCACCTGCCATCCACAGCCGGGGGTAAAGGCTACCCCATAATCCTTAGCCACGGCTGGCCTGGATCGGTGCTGGAATTTCTGGAGGCCATGCCGCTGCTGGCGGCACGGGGCTTCGACGTCGTGGTACCATCGCTACCGGGCTATGGCTTTTCCGGCCGCCCACCGCGCCCGATGTCCGCGAGCGACATAGCCCGCATGTGGCGCGCCCTCATGGTCGACATCCTGGGTTACGAGCGCTTTGGCGCGCAAGGCGGCGACTGGGGTGCATCCGTCTCCACCGTACTGGCGCAGGATCATTCCGATGTGGTGGAGGCATTCCACCTCAACTACCTTGCCCACCAGCCCAGCGGCGACATTTCACCCGAGGAAGCAGAGTGGCTGAAGGCCGCCCGGAAGCGCGCGCCTCGGGTCAGCGCCTATTTCCAGCAGATGTCGTGGCAGCCGCAGACTATCGGGCTCGCCCTGGCCGACACGCCAATCGGTTTTGCATCATGGGTGCTCGAAAAGTACCTCGCCTGGTCGGACAATGACGGCAACATCGAAAGCGCCTTCACCAAGAACCAGCTTATCACCAGCGTCATGACGTATCTGGTCAGCGACAATGTCCAGTCGGCGATGTGGCTTTACAACAGCCTGACCGCCGGACGCCCAAGCAGCGGCGCACCAATTGCCGTGCCGATGGGATTTGCCGAATTTCCCGGTGAAACGCCGCCGCCTCCCCGCAGCGCCGCGGAAAAGCGTTTCAACATCGTCCATTGGGAGAAGATGCCCCGTGGGGGCCATTTTGCCGCGTGGGAGCAGCCGGAGTTGTTTGCTGGCGAAGTGGCCGGCTTCTTCGACCGTTACCGGTGACCAAACGCATATCGCCCGCACGCTGGATTGCCGCAACGCGCAATCTTCGCGTCGGGAAATTCACAAGCGGCAATGCAATCGGTAGAAACGGGACAAACGACCGGTGGCTGATTCACGCCGCTGGCACACGGCAGACAGGATGGCAGTGAATATGGCTGACGCACTCGACCAGCATCCCCTTGGGCAGGTTCCCTTCAAGGTCACCAGCCCGGAACTGATCCCGGCCGAACGCTATTACGACGCGGAGTTCTTTGAACTGGAGCGCGAAAAGCTGTGGCCGCATGTCTGGCAGATGGCCTGCCGGCTAGAGGAAATTCCCAATGTCGGGGACTTCGTGGAATACACCATCCTCGACAAGTCGGTGATCGTGGTGAACACGAAAAACGGGGTGAAGGCATTCCACAACGCCTGCCGCCACCGCGGAGTGCAACTTGTCGAAGGACCGGGCAACTGCGCCAAGACCGGATTCATCTGCCCCTTCCACGGCTGGCGCTGGAATGCCGAGGGCAGGAACACTTTCGTCTTCGGCAAGCAGATTTTCAGCGATGAACTGCTTGATCATGCAGAGATCGACCTGCCGCCGGTACGGGTCGAGTTCTGGGCGGGCTGCGCCTTCATCAACTTTGACGACGATGCTCGGCCGCTGCTGGAATGCCTTGGCCCGGTGGTGGAAACGCTCAACGCCCGCAATGTCGACAAGCTGAAGATGGACTGGTGGTACGGCACGGTGCTGCCAACCAACTGGAAGCTCGCCATGGAGGCCTTCATGGAAGGCTACCACGTGATGCGTACCCATCCGCAGCTCTTCGATCTCATGCCCGTCAGCGCCTATGGCATGGACGTCGACCAGACGATCGCCGGGCGACAGCTTGACGCCAAGCAGACGGTCAGCGGCATGATAGACTTTTACGCCCGGCTTTCCACCGGCATGGCCGGGATGGTCCACGAAACCGAAGTGACCGTGATGGAACGGCTGCGCGACATGGACGTGCCGGAAGACCCGATGGCGGCGCTTGGCGCCTTCATGGTGGGCGCCCAGAAAGCAATCACCCAGGACGGCCTGGAACGCGGCGCGCCGATGTTCGACATTTTCACGGTGAACCAGGAAAAGCCGTTCCACGACGTGGAATTCATGTTCCCGCACTTCTTCCTGCTGCCCAGCTTTGCCGCGATGTCATCCTACCGCGTCCGCCCGCTGACAGCGGAGACATGCCTGTTCGAGATATGGTCGCTGGTGCTCCGCCCCGAGGACGAGCCCTATGACACGCCCAAGGCCCCGACCATGCTGCCCTATGATTCAGATCAGTTCCCCGAAATCCCCATGCAGGATTATTCCAACCTGCCGCGCCAGCAGCTTGGTTTGCACAACTTCAAATCCATGCGCCTGTCGCATGAGCAGGAGGGAATGATCAGCAACTACCAGCGGCTGATCGATGGCTACATCGAAGGCCGCGATACAGAAACGCTGAGCAAGGCTCAGGCAATAGTGAACAGCGGCTATAACGCGCCGGTCCTGGATATCGGGTTCTGAGCAAATTGCCCGGCGCTTGAAGAATAGGCTGGAAAGCCGGCGGTAAATATTCGTAATCTCCCTGCCAGTGGCCGGGAGACTGATATGCTCGAATTGATCGACAGCGCCGACGATGTGATCGCGCTCAAGATGTCCGGCAAGATTACGGGCACCGACCTGGATGCCGTCATGAACCGCCTCGACCATGCGATGGCGCTGCACGACAAGGTTCACGTGTTCGTCGAAACGCAGTCCATCGACGGGATCGAGATATCCGGGCTACCCGCCTACATGGCGCGCGCTTTTCCGCTGTTCGGCAAGCTTGGCCATTTCGGGCGCGTGGCGGTGGTAGCGGATCAGGCGTGGATCCGCGCAGGCACCCGGATGGAGAGCGCGCTGCTGCCCAATATCAGCTATCGCGTGTATATGCCCGGCGAACGGGACGAAGCGCTGGCATGGGTTACCGGCGCGGCCGGATAGACCCTAACCCATCCCCGGCGGCACCAGAGTCGGCCGCCCATGAAACAACTGATTTGCGATGATCGCATAGTGCATTTCGGATGCACCCTCGGCCATGCATTTGGCCTTGGCATCGCGCATGTAGCGGTTGACGCCGGTTGAATCCATGATGCCGCTGCCGCCCCAAAGCTGGAGCAAGCGGCTGCAGATCTCGAATGCGGTGTCGCCGATCCATGCCTTGCAGACGTTGTTCGCCAGCACAGGCATTTCGCCCCGGTCGAAAGCGGCGGCGCTGGTGTAGAGCATTGCACGGCAAGCCTGTATCTTCGCGTAGGCCTCTGCCAGCCAATAGCTGACCGGCTGAAGTTCCGACATGTCGCGGCCATACAGGCGGCGCTGCTTCACGTATTCCAGCGTCTTGTCGTACATCCCTTCGGCGCAGCCCAGAGAGGTCGCCGCGTGGGCCAGCACATTCGCCTGGTTGGCAGCGCGGTGGTTGATGCCGCCGTTCAGGATATCGCCAAGGATGCCGTCCGCCTCGATACGGACATTGTCGAACGAGATAGGTCCGGTGTTGGTCCCTCGCCAGCCCAGCTTGTGCTCATAGGGCGCGGCGCGGAAACCCTCGGCCTCCTGCTCGACGATGATGCAGCCATAGCCTTCGCGCCCGTCATGGGTACGCGTCTTGCACATGACCAGATAGGTCTTGGCGACGGACTGGGTGCAGAACAGCTTTGCCCCGTCCAGCCGCCATGCGCCCTCCCCATCCGGTTCCAGCCGGGTGAGATGCGCGGCAACGTTGGCGGCCCCTGCAGGCTCACTCTGCGAATAGGCGATCAGCCGCTCGCCGCTGGCCGAAAGCGGCAGGATGCGGCGCTTCTGCTCCTCGGTGCCGAGCAATTCGACGGTCTTGGGACACAGGATCATCTGCACCGTCAGCGCGCCGGCAAAGGCCGGGCTGGCCTTGGCGATTTCTTCCGCGACAAGGCATGCGGACACTACGTCCGCCCCTGCCCCGCCGTATTCTTCGGGGATGTAGAGCCCGAACAGTCCGACTTCCGCGGCCTTGGCGATCAGTTCGTCAGGCGTGTGTTCTTCGGCATCTATGCGGTTCGCCAGCGGCTCTACCTCGCGCTGGGCAAAGCGGCGGGCCATGTCCTGGAACGCAAGCTGTTCCTCGGTAAACTGGATCGGCATCGCACCCCCTCCCATCCCCGAAACGGGGCGGCCCCGGCCCGGTTTTCCCGGGTCCGGGGCGCTTTTATCAGGCCTCAGCCGGTTCCTCGTGGCGCATGAACATCGCCACGACGTCGCCGGAAGTCACTGGGCGGACTTCGCCAACCTGCGCCGGACGCTCGCCACCGTTCTGCGACTTGATCGAGGTATCGACACCCTTCGCTGCCGCCTTTGCGCGCAGCGCGCCGACCGTCATTTGTTCACGCGTGTGGTGCTTGAACGGCGAGAACGTGAACTCACGCATGGCATTGAGGTGGGTGATCTTGTCGATCTGGTTGTCGGTAAGGTGGCCCACCGACTTCCACAACACTTCAGGCGCGTTCGGCCACGGCGTGTCAGAGTGCGGATAGTCCACCTCGTACATGACGTTGTCCTCACCGATGAGGTCAAGGTTCCGCAGGCCATAGGCATCGTCGATGAAGCAGCTGGTGAAGTGCCGCTTGAACACGTCGGACGGCTTCTGGTCACCGAAATAGGTGCCCGAATGAGTCCAGGCGCGGTGCTGGTCGTTCGAATAGTCGGCGCGTTCCAGCAGGTAGGGTATCCAGCCGATGCCGCTTTCGGACAGTGCAATCCGCATCGTCGGATAGCGCTTCAGCGCGGCAAGGTTCATCCAGTCGGCCGCACCAAAGGCCACGGCCATCGGCATGGTCGCAATGTTCACCTCGATCGGCGATTCCATCGACGGGTGGGGCGAGACATTGCCGCAGCCGATGTGGAGGCAGACCGTGGTTTCGGTATCGACCAGCGACTTCCAGAACGGCTCCCAGTGGTCGCTGTGGACGCTGGGCAGGCCGCGCTTGGTCGGGTTGTCGTTGAACACGACCGCGTGGCAGCCCTTGTCCGCAAGGCGGCGGACTTCGGCAGCCATGAGGTTCGGATCCCACAGCGGCAGGATGCCAAGCGGGATAAAGCGGTCGGGATGGGCACCGCACCATTCGTCGATGTGCCAGTCGTTATAGGCACGCAGGTGGGTCAGCGAGAGATCCTTGTCCTTCGCCTGAAGATAGACGCCGCCATCCATCTGGGCGAGGCTGGAAAAGTTCATCGAAGCCGCGATGCCGTTAACGTCCATGTCATCGACGCGGGCATCGACATCGTAGCAGCCCTTGCGAAGCTGCTCCAGATTGGTCGGCTCAAACCCGTATTCCTCACGCGGACGGCCAACGACGGCGTTGAGCGCCACCGAGCCCATCTGCATGCCCTGGTATTCCCAGTAATTCGCGCCGTTCTCTCGCTCGCGCAGCTTGGGGGCAGTGGCCAACGCCTCACCCGAAAGCTGGTTGTCGAACACTTCGGCGGGTTCGGTGATGTGGTCATCAACGCTGATGAGCACCATGTCTTCCATGCGCATATCCAAAACTCCCGATATTATTCCAATTGCCTTGATCAGTCCCACCGTAGCGGCAGGGAATCAATCGCAATGATGTTGCCCGAATGGAACTTCGCCTGCTTGTCCGGGTCAAGCCTGAACATCGGCAGCCGGGCGAGCATCTGTTCGTAGATCACCTGCAGCTCGATCCTCGCAAGGTGCGAGCCGAGGCAGCGGTGCGGGCCGACTCCGAAAGCGATATGAACGTTGTTCTCTCGCTCCATGTCAAACTTTTCCGGCGAGGCGAACTCGCGCGGGTCAAGGTCCGCGCCGGGCAGGAACAGCATCAGCCGGTCGCCCGCTTTCATTTGGACGCCGCCCAGTTCGACGTCGCCCGCAACGCGGCGGGCAGGCACGGTGAAGGTGTAGCGGCGCAGCAGTTCTTCGGCCGCCTCGACAATCAGCTTGGGGTTTTCACGCAGCTTCTGCTGGAAATCCGGGTTTTGGGCGAGGTGGCGAGCGCCAAAGCCCATGCCGTTTATCACCGTGTCGAGCCCGGCAACGAACAACAGGACGCCGAAGTCCTCCATCAGTTCGAAGGTCATCGGCTTGCCGTCGATTTCCGAGGCCCAGAGCAAGCTGATGAGGTCGTCCTGCGGATCGGTCCGCCGTGCCTCAATCTCGCCCTTCATCGCATCGGCCACCTTCCGCATCCGCAATATGGGAGCGATCGGCGAGTCCATCGGGGCGAGGAATTCGTGCACCAGCACGCGGAATTCTGCCAGCCGATCCAGCGGCAGGCCCATCATCTTGAGGAAGACCTGCACCGGCAGCGGCTCGGCGATATCGGCGATGAAATCGCAGTGCCCCTGATCGATCACCCGGTCGATGAGTTCGTTGGCGAGCGCCCGAATCTCTTCCTTGCGGGCCATCATCGCCTTGGGCGAGAAAGCGGCCTGCAGCGGTGCTCGATAGATCGTGTGCTGCGGCGGATCGAGGTTGATCGGCGTTGGCAGCGGGATGTGCCCGATATCGGCGGGCAGCATCGGCCGCACCATTTCCATCATGGCGGCGGGCACGATCTCGCTGGAGAAGTTCGCCGTATCGCGCGAAGCCTCGTAGTTTTCCTTGTGCCCCGTCACCATCCAGTGCCCGCCGTTGCGCGGCGTCCAGAACACCGGGGGCGCATCGCGAAGCAGCTCGCGCACGCGTTCGTGCGGATCGGCGAGCAGGGCGGGATCGAGGAACAGGTCGAAGTCGTACACGGCGCCTTCGGGAACATGCGCCGGGATCGGAGCCTGCGGGCTCAAGGCGTTCATGCGATTCTCCCAAATTTTGTTCGTTGTAACACAAAAAATAAGTCAGTTCATTTTTTCTTACATCCGCCCCCATCCGGCAAGCGTTCTTGCCCCGCGGCGCGCATCAATCGTGGGGACGATTAGCGGCTGATGCCGTTGATCACGGGGGTAGCGTGGGCTCTTATCAAGGGGCAAACTGGCCTCCGATCGCAAGAAGCGACTCCCAGGGTGAGGAACGATGAAGATCCGTATCGAAAAGGCCCAATGCGTGGGCAACGCGCGATGCCATGCCGTCGCCGAACATCTCTATCCTCTCGACGACGAAGGCTACATCGCCATCGAGGGCTTCGACGTGCCAGAGGGTGAGGAGCAGCGTGCGCGCCGCGGTGCCCGCGCCTGTCCCGAGCGGATTATTTTCGTCGTTGAGGATGAGGGAGCAGGTCAGTGAGCGAAGAACCGCACATGTTGGTGGAAGTGGCGGAGGGCAACATTCTGGTCGCCACGTTCAACCGCCCGGACAAGCTCAACGCCATGAGCGACGAGCTTATGCGAATCCTTGAAGAGGCCGTGAACCGCTTCCGCGACACGCCGGAGCTTCGGGTCATGCTGATCAAGTCGAAGGGCCGCTATTTCTCCGCCGGGGCCGACCTGAAGCAAGGCGACGGTTCCGCAACGCGGGAGTTCCCGACGCGCGGCTCGCAGGTGCGCGAGCAGCACCGGCGGCTGCCCAGCGGCATGCGGCGCGTGTGGGACGAGATGGAGGGCATCGAAAAGCCCATCGTCGTCGCCCACCACGCCCGCTGCGTCGGCGGTAGCCTTGAGATGTCGCTGTCATGTGACTTCCGCCTTGCCGCAGCCAGCGCCTCCTATGCTTTTCCCGAGGCGAAGTTCGGCGTATTGCCGGCAACCAACGGCATCAGCCGCCTTGTCCGCATCGTCGGCCCGCACTGGGCGCGGTTGCTGGTCATGGCGAACATGCCCATCGACGCGACTGAAGCGCGCATCGCCGGGCTGGTGCACAAGATCTACCCGGATGAGACTTTCGAGTCAGACGTGATGGGCTTCTGCCGCCACGTCGCGCAGCAGAATGCAGAGATGATCGGCACTGCCAAGGTTGCCATCGAACTTGCCGCCGATCTGGGAGCGCATCAGGCAGCTTCGGTAGAGCGGCTTGCCAACAGCGCGCTTATGCTCAGCCCGGACTACCGGGAACTTGTGGTCGGCCACATTGCCAGCGTGGGCACGGGAAAGGGACTTTGACCATGTCACAGGACAAGCAGGACACGACGAAGATGCAGATCTTCCGCGCTAAGGATGCGCCGGGGCTGATGGAAGCCAAGTGCATGACGGTGGAGCCTTACACCCCTGCCCAGCGCGAAGGCATGGACAAGGCCCTGGCCGCCGGCGTGCTGGAGGGTGACGAGATCAAGGTGCTGTGCAACCTGCCCGGCTTCAGCCTGACGAATGTGTGGTTCAAGCCCGGCTATCCGCTACCGCTGCACAGCCACGACGTGGATTGCCTGTACTACATCGTTGCAGGCGAAGTGCGGCTCGGCACGGAAGTGCTGGGACCGCGCGACAGCTTTTTCATTCCTGCGGGTGTCCCCTACACCTACAAGAGCGGAGACGAGGGCGTCGAATTGCTGGAATTCCGCAATCAAGGGCACTTCAACTTCGTCAATCTGGCGAAGGGTGCTGCCTTCTGGGACAAGGCGGCCGAAAGCATCGCCGAACATCGCGAAAGCTGGAAAACCATCCAACGACCAAAGGCAAACGCCTGAATGACCGACTCCCTCATCCGCTACGAGAACCCCGCCGACGGCGTCGCCCGCATCGTGCTGACGCGGACGGAAAAGCACAATTCGCTCAACCCCGCGCTGATCTTCGCAATCAACGAGGCGTTTGACCGGGCAACGCGCGATGACGCCGTGAAAGTGATCATCCTTGCCGCCGATGGCCGCAACTTCTCTGCCGGACACGACATCGCCGACACCTGCGAGGAGTACCAGCAGGCGATGCAGGACAGCAGCCCCGGCGTTTCGACGTGGAGCGGCTTCAACGAACCCGGAGCGCATGGCTGGTACGCGTCGGAGAAGGAAGGCTACCTCGAAAGCGCGCGGCGCGTCCGCAATTGTTCCAAGCCGACGATCTGCGCCGTGCAGGGCAAGTGCATCGCAGGCGCCCTGATCTACGCATGGGTCTGCGATATCATCATCGCGGCGGACAACGCGCTGTTCTCTGACCCCGTGGTCGATTTCGGCGTCTCAGGCGTCGAGTGGCTGGCCCATCCGTGGGAACTTGGTGCGCGCAAGGCCAAAGAGTTTCTCTTCACCGCCGACGCATGGAACGCCGAAGAGGCGCACCGGCTTGGCATGGTCAATCATGTCGTGCCACTGGCCGAGCTTGAGGACTTCACCCTCACCATGGCGAAGAAGATCGCCGGAAAGCCTGCCTTTGCTCTGAAGCTGGCCAAGGAAGCGGTCAACAAGACGCTCGATATCCAGGGGCAGATGAACGCCATCGACCAGGCCTTCTCGCTCCACCACCTCTGCCACCAGCAGAACTTCCGCCTGTTCGGATATGGCATGGACACGACAAACCTGCCCGCAATGGCAAGCGCACCGAAGAAATAGAGCCACGCGCCAACAGGGGAGGCACCATGCCGGATCACATCGCGGGCAAGTCCGTCATCATCACCGGTGCCGGAAGCGGCTTTGGCAGGCTGACCGCCGAAAAGCTGGCCGCACAGGGTGCGAAGCTAACGCTGGCCGACGTCAACTGGGCCACCGTTGAGGAAGCCGCTGCCGCGATCCGAGCATCAGGCGGTCAGGCGCAGGCAATGGCTGCGGACGTCACGAGCATGGACGACATGCGCAGCGTGGCCGCTGCCGCCGTGGCAGCTTACGGCGCGATCGACGTTATGGTGAACAACGCGGGGATCATGCCGCTGGCCTTCATCGCCGATCACGAAAGCGCCCTGCCCGCTTGGGAGCGCTGCATCGACATCAACTTCAAGGGCGTGATGCACGGCTCCATTGCCGTGTACGATCAGATGGCGGCGCAGGGACGCGGTCATATCGTCAACCTTTCGTCCATATACGGCAATCGCCCGACGGCAGGCGCGGCGGTCTATGGCGCGACCAAGGCGGCAGTCGACTATTTCAGCCATGCACTGCGGCAGGAGGCACGCGGCAAGATCAAGGTCACGGTCATCAAGCCGACCGGCATCATGGCGACCGGCCTGATGGGAACTGTTGTCAATCCGGCTGCAGGGGCCGGCCTGATCGGGCACAACGTGGCGACCTTCTATGAGGACTTTGCAAAGCTGCAGTCAGGCGAACCGGGAGACCTTGCCGATCCGGAAGCCGTCGGCTGTGCCTTCCTCACTCCCGACCACATTGCCGATGCCATCGTCCATGTGGTGAACCAGCCTTGGGGCGTGTCGATCAGCGACATTACCGTGCGCGCAACGGGTGAGCACTACATCGCCTAGATCGACCAAATTTATATGCAACGGGAGCTTTTTGCCGGGCGGCGGGTTTTAGTCAAACTCCCCTCCTGGCCGGTCCCTTGCTCCCATGAAACTGCAGATTGACGTTGCACTGGAATACAATTTTCCGGCCACCTCTGACGTACTGCTGCAGCTTGAAGCGGCGGATATCCCTGAGCAGGCGATAGAGAACGCGCACATCGACATCAGCCCAACGGAACACTTCGCCCGCGTTGCGGGGCAGGACTGCATCGGCGAACGCATCTGGCTGCGGGTGCAGGACAAACTGACAGTGAACTATACCGCCCGCGTCGCGATCAATCGGCTTGTGGGCGACCTGATGGCACTTCCCGCCGTGCCGACGCACATGTTGCCGGGGGAGACGGTTCAGTACATGCTGCCATCCCGCTATTGCCCGTCGGACAGGCTGCAGAACTTCGTGGAGTCGCGTTTTGCCGGGACCGAGGGAGGCGCACGGGCCGAGGCTATCCGCGACTGGATCGCCAGTCAGTTCACCTATCGTCCCGGCACCAGCACGGCCACGACCGGCGCGCTCGAAACGCTGGTCTCGCGCGAGGGGGTCTGCCGCGATTTCGCCCATGTCATGATCGCACTGCTGCGGGCGAGCGCCATCCCCGCTCGCTTCGTCAGCGTCTATGCGCCGGGTGTGCAGCCGCAGGATTTTCACGCCGTCGCGGAGATCTTCCTTGATGGCACGTGGTATCTGGCAGATGCCACTGGCATGGCCCGGCCAGAGGCAATGGCAAAGATCGGCGTGGGCCGCGATGCGGCTGACGTTCCGTTCCTGACCGCCTATGGCAATGCGGAAATGCAGCTGCAGCAGATCGAGGTGACCGAGCTGGACGGGTAATTGATACCCGTTACCTGGCCCCGTCCGTCATGCCGGTGAAGCCCGCCGGGGCATATGGCCCCAGCACAACTTGCTCCAGCACCCCGATCCCTTCCCGGCTGCCGTCCCGCACGCGCACGACTTGCTGGGTGTGGAAATTCGGCACCTGCAGCATATCGAGTGCCTGGGGATCGAAGCTTTCATGCCCCGTCGCCAGTTCGCCCTTCCAGCAGCCATGGCCCCATTCCGGGTGGGTATAGCCAATGCCTTTCATCTGGAATTTCAGCAGCGGCTCGAAGGTGACGGTTCGAACGCTGTCGTCGTGGTCGACAAGGTCTATCTCCGCGCTGGCGGCAAGCCGCGTGCCGGGGTGATAGGCGATGCGGTGGCGGCAGGTGGCAAGGCGGCGGTCGCGGCCATCCTCAACCTCCGGGCCGTCCGGTTCGCCAGCGTACAGCGGTGCGACGATACCTTCGCGGATCAGCGGCTTGCCGTGGATGTCGTCATAGTAGATTGCCTGCGTGACGTGATCTTCCCAGAACAGCGGCGCCCAGAGGAAGAATGCGCCACCCGTGGCAAGCGGCGGCGCCCCGCCGGTGTCCGGCTCCCCCAGCTTGCGCACGCCCCATGACCGGTCCTTAACGCCAAGGCACGTGTCCTCTGACACGACGATCTCACCCTCAGGCGTGCGGATCGTTCCGCTCCACCGCCCGAACAGGTCGAAGCGTGTGGTGTCCATAGTCTTGCGCGCGCCGCTCCACAGCGTCTGGCGGCTTTCCTGTATCGCAGAGGTGCGGGCTGAGAATGTCAGGTCGCAAGAAAGGCCGCTCTTGTTGTCCTCAAGCACCACGCGCGTCCGGCGCATTGGTTCGGGTAGCTCGATGCGGAAGGGGCCGACGCTCATGTCGGTCCGTTCACGCGGGGCACGGCGCGACGCGAAGAAGCTGTGCTGCAATCCGCCCTTGCGCACTATGCTGAACGCGCAGTCCATCACGCCCCTGTGGGGATAAAGCCCCATGGCAATGCCGAAGTACCACTCGCCATCGATGGAAAAGCCGTTGAACCACGAACGGTCATAGCAGTTGCGGTCGGTCGTCGCCGGATGGGCAATCGGCTCGATCGTCTGGTGGATGGGGTAGTCGTCAAGCCGGTTGAGCATCGTCAGGCCATCTCGAAACGGATGGGCAGGCGCTTAGGCCCATTGACGAATACGGCCTGGCTAAGCGCCGGCTCACCGTCGATCTGGACCGATTCAAGCCGGGGTAGCAGTTCCTCGAACAGGATGCGCATTTCCATGCGGCCAAGGTACTGCCCCAGACAGAGGTGCCCGCCATAGCCAAAGGCGATGTGGCGGTTGGGCTTGCGGTCAACCCGGAAGGCGTCGGCATCTTCAAACACTGCCTCGTCGCGGTTGCCAGAGGCATAGCAAAGCATCATCCACTCGCCTTCGCGGATCTTCTGCCCGGCAACTTCGGTGTCCTGCATCGCCGTCCGCATGAAGTGCTTCACCGGCGACATATAGCGGATCGATTCATCGATCATGCCGCCCAGCAATCCGGGATTGGCCTTCAGCTTGCGAAACTCATCCGGGTTCTCTGCCAGCGCCCACATGGCGCCCGCCGTGGAGGAAGAGGTAGTGTCGTGCCCTGCAGTCGCGATGATGATGTAATAGCCCAGCGTCTGCAGTACCGGCAGCGCCTCTCCGTCGATCTGTGCGTTGGCGATGACCGAAGCAAGGTCGTCAGTCGGGTTGGCGCGCTTGCGATCTGTCAGCTCGTTGAAATAGTTCATGAAGGTGAAGATCGCCGTCATGTCGAGCTGTTCGCTCTCGTCCTTCAGGTTGAGCTGGTTGTTGCCGGACTTGTTCAGTTCCGGGTCCTGTGCGCCGAACATCTCCTGCGTCAGCTTGAGCATCAGTTCCTCATCCTCCTCAGGGATGCCAAGGATGCTCATGATGACGCGCAGCGGATAGCGGAGCGAGACCTCGTTCACGAAGTCACAGTGCCCGCCTGCGGCGGCCATGCGATCGACCGAGGCGCGGGCAAGGGCGCGGATATCGCCCTCGATCTTCTTGATGTTGCCCGGCTGGAACCAAGCATTGGTGAGCGAGCGGTACTTGTGATGCTCCTCGTCATCCAACTGGATCAGCGTCTTCACGATTGGCCCGCCACCAGTGGCTTCGCGCGTCTTGCGCTCACCGATGATCGTGTTGAGCACCGGCCGCATGCCGTTGTGGAACACGTCGTTCCGGCGGCTGACGTCCATGATGTCGGCATGGCGCGTGACCACCCGGAAAGGATCGTAGCCTTCCGCCTCGATCAGGCCGAGCGGATCGTTCTGCCGCAGCCAGCGATAGGCTTCATAGATGCTGTTGTCGGCATAGGCCGTGGGATCGACGATCCGGGCGGCGATTTCGGGCGGTACGGACATCAGGTGCTCCAGGAAAAGTCAGTGCTTCAGCGGACTTCGAAGAATTCGTAGTCCAGCCGTCCGCCCTCGGGCGCCGTAGTGAGCAGCCCCTTGCCCACCGCCTGAATGCGGTTGAGCCACGCATAGCGTTCGTCCCCCGTCTCGAACGTCGGGGCGACATAGGCAAACAGTTCACCCGGAGGGCTGGCGAGATCGAGCCTGCCGCCATAGGTCATGTAGATCAGCGCGCCGTCGTCGGTCCTGAGCGTCAGGCGCACATCGACCACGGCGATGGAACCGGTACGCACCATCCAGTCTGCCGCAGCGGTACCTGCCAGCGTGGCCCTAATGCGCTCGCCCTCCACCGTGGCAGCGCTGATCTCACCGACAAGACGCGTGCCCGCCGGGCCATCACCAATCGGAAAGGCGTTGCCGACATTGAAGGTCGCCTTGAAGAGCGGGACAAGCTCGATCATCGCCTGCTCCTTATTTCGCGGCGAAGCGGACACCGGCGTCGAGCCGGATCGCCTGCGCGTTGAGGTAGGTGTTGCGGCACATTTCCAGCGCAAGGCTGGCGTACTCGTGCGGTTCGCCAAAGCGGTTGGGATATGCCGTCATCGCGCTCAGCCGGTCCTTCAGTTCCTGCGGTGCCTGGTTCATCAGCGGCGTGCTGAAAATTCCGGGCAGGATGGTGTTGATGCGGATGCCAAAGCGCGAAAGGTCGCGCGCGATGGGCAAGGTCATGCCGATGATCGCGGACTTGCCCGCCGCATAGGCCGCCTGCCCCGTCTGCCCGTCCTGCGCCGCGACAGAGGCCGTGCAGACGATGGCGCCGCGCTCTCCATCGATCATGTCCAGTGTGGCGGTTCCGGCAGCGAAGCGGGTAATGGTGGCGAATGTGCCGACCGCGTTAAGGTTCAGCACGCGGGCGAATTCGGCGGTCGGGAATATCTTCATCTCGCCGCTTTCGCGATCCTTGCGCAGCGTTGTCATGGCGTTGCCGCCGCCCGCGCATGAGATGAGGATGCGCTCCTGCCCGTTCGCAGCGCGGGCCTTGTCGAAGGCGGCATCAAGGCTTGCATCAT
Organism: Novosphingobium sp.; assembly: GCA_040509895.1. Lineage (GTDB taxonomy): Bacteria > Pseudomonadota > Alphaproteobacteria > Sphingomonadales > Sphingomonadaceae > Novosphingobium. Next base: position 33,699 of record JBEVKC010000041.1, read on the forward strand.
CCAGCACATTGGCCTGGCAGAATGTGGCTCCGGTCTCGGCCGCCGCCTTCTCCCCCGCGTCGGCATTGAGATCGAAGATCGCTACCTTCGCACCCGCCTCTCGCAGCGCCTTGACCGTGGCGAGGCCCAGCCCCGACGCGCCCCCGGTGACGACCGCGGAAATGCTGGAATTGATACGCATGGCCTCACCCTCTCCATCGCCCGTTTGCCATGTGATTGCCTGCATAATGAAATAGGGCAATGGCAATCTTTCCATATCGTCGGGACGAACTATTAAAGGGCGGCAAACTGGCCAATTGCAACTGGCCCGACCCGTTGCAAAGCGAAGGGGCCGGCATTGACGGCTGGACCTGAGAGGATGATTGAAACGCCATGCAGAGACTTGTCCACCGCACCTGCCTGATAACCGGAGCGTCCTCCGGTCTTGGCGCGCACTTCGCCCGTCTTGCGGCGCGTGAAGGGGCACGGGTCGTGTTGGGTGCGCGCCGCAAAGACCGGCTGACGGCCTTGGCGGAAGAACTTGCAGCAAGGGGTACAGAGGCGCTGGCCGTCGACATGGACGTGACAGACGAAGCCTCGGTCATTGCCGCCTATGACGCGGCAGAGGCCCGCTTCGGCACAGTCGACACCATCATCGCAAACGCGGGCGTATCGCGTCCCGCGCGCGCTACCGACGTCAGCGCCCACGCCTTGCGAGAGGTGCTGGACACCAACGTCCTCGGCGTATTCCTTACCGCCCGCGAAGGCGCGAAGCGGCTGATCGCAGCGGGAGCCAAGGACACCGGCAAGGGCCGCATCGTCCTTGTCGGATCGATGGCCGCAGAAACAGCTGTGAAGGGAGAGACCATGTATTGCGGCAGCAAGGCCGCCGTCGCCCGGATCGGCCGCAACCTTGCCGGGGAATGGGTGCGGCAGGGGGTGAACGTCAACGTCATCCAACCCGGCTTCATCCTCACCGAAATGGCCGACGAATGGTTTTCCAGCGAAGCGGGAAAGGCGCAGGTCGCCAGCTTCCCGCGCAAGCGGCTCCAACCCATCGAGTCCCTTGATGAGATCGTCCTCCACCTGTGTTCAAACGCTTCTGACGCCATGACAGGCTCTGTCATCACTATCGACGATGGGCATTCACTATGACTGTTTCGCAGCGCGCCACCGAAATTGCCGACAGGGTAGAGGCTTTCGTCCGCCAGGTAGTGATCCCCTATGAGCAGGACCCGCGCCGCGACCATCATGGCGCGCCGACCGATGAACTCGTCACGGAACTGAAGGACAAGGCCCGCGCTGCCGGTGTCCTCTCCCCCCACATCCTGCCCGGCGGCGATCACCTGACCCAGCGCGAGACGGCTGTCGTCCTCACCCGCTCCGGCCTTTCACCGCTCGGCCCGCTGGCTTGCAACACCAATGCCCCGGACGAGGGAAACATGTACCTCCTGGGCAAGGTCGGCAGCCCCGAACTTCAGGAGCGCTTCCTGAAACCCATGGTCGAAGGCCGCGCGCGTTCGGCGTTCTTCATGACGGAGCCCGCCGAATGGGGCGGCGCGGGTTCCGACCCGTCGATGATGAAGACCACTTGCCGGCTGGACGGCAACCATTGGGTGATTGACGGTCGCAAGACCTTTATCACCGGGGCCATGGGCGCCAAGGTCGGCATCGTCATGGCCAAGGCTGAGGAAGGCGCCTGCATGTTCCTGGTCGATCTTCCCGACCCGGCCATCATCTTCGAGCACATCCCCAACACCATCGACAATTCGATGCCCGGCGGCCACGCCACCCTGCGGATCGAGAACCTGCGCGTCCCCGCCAACCAGATGCTGGGCGAGGCTGGCGAGGGCTTCAAGTACGCACAGGTGCGCCTCTCCCCCGCGCGCCTTTCACACTGCATGCGCTGGCTGGGCTGCTGCATTCGCGCGCAGGAGATTGCCACCGACTATGCGAACCGCCGCGAGGCCTTCGGCAAGGCGCTGATCGACCACGAGGGCGTCGGCTTCATGCTGGCCGAGAACATGATCGAACTGAAGCAGTGCGAGCTGATGATCGACTGGTGTGCATCGGTTCTGGACTCCGGCTCGCTGGGCACGGTGGAAAGCTCCATGGCCAAGGTCGCCGTGTCCGAGGCGCTGATGCGCATCGCCGATCGCTGTGTACAGGTGATGGGCGGCACTGGAGTAACCGACCGCACGATTGTGGAGCAGGTCTTCCGCGAAGTGCGCGCCTTCCGCATCTATGACGGCCCGACCGAGGTTCACAAATGGAGCCTCGCCAAGAAGATCCGGCGTGACTGGAAGCAGGCCAACACATGAGCAGCGACGAGGTTACCGCGGCCAACTCCGGCACCACGCCGGTTCGCGAGGGCTATCGTTTCGACGAGGCCTCGCTTGCCTGTTGGATGGCGGAGAATGTGGCAGGCTTCGCTGGTCCGCTGACGGTCGAACAGTTCAAGGGCGGCCAGTCCAACCCGACCTACAAGCTGGTCACTCCGGCCAGGTCCTATGTCCTGCGCCGCAAGCCGCCCGGCGAACTGCTGCCCGGCGCCCATGCCGTCGACCGTGAGGCGACTGTGCTGACAAGGCTCGGCGCAGTCGGGATTCCGGTGGCGCACATGTACGGCCTCTGCACCGACGATGCCGTGATCGGAACGTGGTTCTACGTCATGGACATGGTCGAAGGCCGCATTTTCTGGGACGCGACTTTCCCTGACGTGTCGCGCGAGGATCGCCCCGCATACTTCGACGCGATGAACAGCGTCATCGCCCAGCTTCACTCCTATGATCCGCAGGCCATCGGCCTTGGCGACTATGGCAAGCCGGGCAACTACTTCGCCCGCCAGATCGGCCGCTGGACCAAGCAGTACCTTGCCGACGAACTCGCTGGCCGCAATGCCGACATGGACGCTCTGGTAGAATGGCTGCCCGAAAACATCCCGCCGGGTGATGAGAGCAGCGTGGTCCACGGCGATTTTCGCTGCGACAACATGATCTTCCATCCCACAGAGCCGCGCGTGCTTGCCGTGCTGGACTGGGAGCTTTCGACGCTGGGCCACCCGCTGGCTGACTTCGCCTATCACGCCATGATGTACCGCATGCCGGCCGACATCGTGGCTGGCCTTAAGGGCGTGGAGATTCAGGCGCTGAACATCCCGTCAGAGTCCGAATATGTCGCCGCCTATTGCCGTCGCACGGGCCGCGACGCGATTCCGGACTTCGAGTTCTACATCGCCTTCAACCTCTTCCGGCTGGCGGCGATTTTCCACGGCATCAAGGGCCGCGTCCTGCGGGGCACCGCGGCCAATGCGCAAGCTGCTAAACGTGCCGAGGCCTTCCCCGCCCTCGCCCGCATGGCGCATGAGAGCATGGAGGCTTGCCGGAGGGGCTAGGCTGCTTCCAATTCAGTCCGAGACTTCAGGCTCGCCAGCACGGCAGCCGCTGCCAGCCGCCCAGTCTGCGCGCCGCCGTTCATATAGCCGGGAAATGCATCGGAAAGATGCTCGCCAGCGAACACGATCGGCCCGGCAACTGCCTGCTGCGTAACTTTGCCGTCCTCTTCCACCCAGAAATGCGGGGCAAAGCGAGTAACCTGACTAGGCTTGAAAGTGGAATAGGCGCCACGGGAATAGGGATCCTGACCCCAGGCAGTGCGCCGCATGGTTCGTGCGTGAAGGCCGGGCACCGCGGGTGCAATCGCAGCTTCCGCGCGGCGCAGGGTCGTCTCCGGATCGACCGCCATCAACGCATCGACCTGATCCCCGCCGAAGAACCAGGTCAGGACGCCCGCAGGCCCCTGTTGGCCCGTACTGGCATCCCAAAATTCGGAGAATATGCCCGGCCCCTTGGTATCGACCGCCCAAGCTGCTCCCGCCGGTCCGGTTTGCGGTTCCCAGATGCGCGCGGAATAACCTGCGTTGATCTTCTCGTTACGGCCACAATCGATCTCACGCACCAAGGCCGCCCAGCTATCGGGCAGCAGGCCGCCATAATCGATGGTCCGCATCAGCGAAGCCGGAACCGTCACGATCACGCGATCGACCCGATCAATCGTGCCACTGGCGAAGCGAAGGTTGAGCCGTCCGTCGCTTCGGGCGATCGACGCAAGCGCATGACCCGTGGATATCCTTGGCATCATCGAAGCCGAGAGCGCTTTCACAATGCTGGAAGACCCGCCTTCCAGGATGAAGCGCTCATCGCTCGTGGAAATCAGCTCGGCGTGGTTACCGTCCACTACGGGCAGGTTGAACAGCAATTCGATCGCGGAGGACTGATCCGGTTCCGCACCGAATTCCGTCCGGATCGTCGATTCAAGCAAGGCCCGGACATGGGGCTTCATCAGCTTGTTGTGCTTATCCAGATAGGCCGCCACCGACATGGCATCGAGCGCCGGCCCGACGGTTGCAAAATCGGCATCAAGCGCGGCAGCATCCTTTCCGATCTGCGCGGCAATCGGGCGGAGATCGCGGACCAGGCTGGCCTCGCTGATCACGCGGCCATCCGCGACATAGCGGTTCTGCGCCCGCATTGGCTTGCGATCAATGAGTGCGATGCCAAAGCGTTTTGCCAAGGCCAGCATATCGGCGTGATCGCTGTTGATCAGGTTTCCGCCGTCCTCGATGTTCAGACCCGGTTCGGGTGCGTTGTTCGCGGTGAGCACGCGCCCGCCCAGACGACCCCGCGCTTCGTAAAGGTGAGCATCCACGCCTGCCGCGATCAGGGCATCAAGCGCCGTCAGTCCCGCAAGCCCGCCACCGATGACGGCGACGCGCATGGTCGATTGGGCGCGCGAAGGTAGGGGCCAGCTGACCGCAGGAAGCGCTGCCGTGGCGGCCAGCGCGGCGAGCATCCGGCGGCGGGTAATTCCCTGGTGTGACGCAATCGGCGGCGGCGCGCCTTGCTCGGCCAGATTGGCACGTCGGGCCTGATTGAGCAGCCCCCAAAGCGGTCCCGCACCCCTCATCCGCCACCTCCCCTGTCAGGTCTGGCCGCAGACTATCATGATTTGGGGAAACAGTGATAATTTTCGCTAAAGAGGCTAGGCAGGTTTCCCCATATCCAGCAGCGGCGGCTTGCCCTTTCCGATCTTCTGCATCTGCACGCGGGTATGGGAAATCTTCCACCCATCCGCCGTGCGGACCAGCGTGCGGTAATACCAGCCCATGTTCCAGGCGGCGTCTTCCGAGGCGATGAACAGGTAGCTCTGGATCGTCTCTGCCCTGTCGCCATCAAGCGTGATCCGCGCCGGTCCGCCAAGGTGCAGCCCTTCCGGTGCCAGAGACAGCAATGCGCGCACCTCGTCCCGGCCGTTCAGCACCTTGCGGTACACCTCATAGACGGTGTCTTGGGTAAAGACGTCCAGCCACTCCTCGAAGTCATTGACCTCAAGCCGCAGGCAATATTCGGCAAGGACGCCGCGGATCGCCATCTCGTCTGCGAGCTTCTGGAATTCCTGCTGGCTGACCATGTGCGCCTTCTCCCGTTCGCGTTCAGGATAACCACCCCGTGCGGCGATGCATAATCCATGCTGCGCCCACTGTGCATCCATTGCTCGCTCGTTGGATGCGCGATGTATGCTTGGGCCAATTGACCAATGCATCGCATGAAATGCAATAACGCCGGGACAGGAGAGCTGCCTTGTATCTTGGAACCCATCCGCAGACCCAGCCAAACAAGCCCGCGGCGATCCGCCCCACCACTGGCGAAGTCCGCACCTTTCGCGAGCTGGAGGACCGCTCCAACCGGCTGGCGCAGTTGCTTTGGGCGCACGGGCTGCGGCCCGGCGATCATCTGGCGCTCTATCTTGAGAACAGCCTGACCTTTTTCGACGTGATCCTCGCCGCCATGCGTTCGGGCCTCTACGTCACGCCGATCAATCGCTACCTTCCAGCAGCCGAAGCCGCATATATCGTGGATGACTGCGACGCGAAGGCGCTGATAGCCTCTGCCGCGCTGGACCAGTCCGAAGAACTGGGCCGCTCGTCGCCGCGCGCGGAAATCAAGCTGTCGGTGGGCGGGGCGCTTCCGGGGTTTGAGGACTTCGACACCGCCATCGCGCGCTATCCGGCCGAAAAGCTGGCTGACGAGCAGCTTGGCACCTTCATGCTCTATTCCTCGGGCACCACGGGCAAGCCCAAGGGCATCAAGCGCGGCCTTGCGGGTATGTCCCCTGCCAGCGGCAATCCCGGCATGTCATCGACCGCCGCAATGTACGGGATGGACGGATCGACCGTCTATCTCTCGCCGGCGCCCCTCTATCACTCCGCGCCCGCAGGCTACACTTGCGCCGTGATCCAGGCGGGCGGCACCGTTATCGTGATGGACAAGTTCGATGCCGAAGCCGCGCTTGGCCTGATTGAGCAGCTCAGGGTCACGCACAGCCTGTGGGTGCCAACCATGTTCATTCGCATGCTGAAGCTGGACCCCGAAGTCCGCGCCCGGCACGACCTGTCCAGCCACCGCTGCGCCATCCATGCCGCCGCGCCATGCCCGGTAGAGGCCAAGCGCCAGATGATCGAATGGTGGGGCCCGATCATCGAGGAATTCTATTCCTCAACCGAGATGGTCGGCTATTCGCGCATCACCAGCAACGAATGGCTGGAACGCCCCGGCTCGGTCGGACGCTCGCAAGGCCGTCCCTTCCACATCTGCGATGAGGAAGGCCGCGAACTGCCGGCGGGCGAAGCCGGACTGGTCTATGGCGAGGTGCAGACAGTCGCATTCTCCTATCACAAGGACTCCGGCAAGACCGTCGGCGCGTCACACCCTCACCGGCCCGAATGGATGACGGTGGGCGATGTCGGCTATGTCGATGAGGACGGCTATCTTTTCCTCACCGATCGCAAGGCGTTCATGATCATCTCCGGCGGGGTGAACATCTACCCCCAGCAGATCGAGGACGTGCTGGCGCTGCATCCCAAGATCGCGGACGTCGCGGTAATCGGCGTACCCAACGACGAACTGGGCGAAGAAGTGAAGGCCGTGGTCGAACCCGCACCCGGTATCGAACCGGACGAATCCCTTGCCGAGGAAATCAAGGCCTTCGTCCGCGAGCGGCTTGGCCGCCAGCTAACCCCTCGCTCGGTCGATTTCACCGACGAACTGCCGCGCCTGCCAACGGGCAAGCTCTACAAGAAGGCCCTGCGCGACAAATACTGGCCCAGCCTCTAGGCAGGGAACACTGCTGCCCAATCCTGCTTCATGCTGACGACGCGGATGCCATACTCACCTGCCCGGTCGAGCGCTTCCGCGAGTGGGCTGAGGTGGAATTCGCGGTCGTAGGCGAACTCGCGGTCGGCATCGTCGTGGTGCAGGAGCAGCGCCAAGCGCGGGCCATCGCCGGACAAAGCATAGCGCATCATGGCAAGGTCGCCGTCGGAGTTACCGAAGACCAGCACCGGACGGCGGCCAATGTGCAGGACGATGTTCTGCGGCTTCACCTCACGGTCGTCGAAGCTGCCGAGCTGGGCGAGCTTCACCATCTCCATCTTGCCGTCCCGCTCCTGCATTTCGGTGCGGACGCTGGACCCGACTATCTGATGGCGCGGGATGCCGTAGACCTCCTCGGAAAAGCAGCGCATCAGGTCAATCCCGCCGCCTGAAACGATGAAGCATTTGAAGCCATTCGCGGTCAGGTAGGCGATCAGTTCCAGCTGCGGCTGATAGACGAGATCGGTGAAACGCTTGCCCAGCTTCGGATGCTTTGCCTTGGCAAGCCAGTCCGTCCCGAGCGCGGCAAATTCATCCTCGGTCATTCCGGCGTGGGTCGCGGCAGCAATTTCGAACAGGCCCTTCTTCCCAAGCTCCTTCATCGCGGAAAGGTCACGCTCAAGGTATGCCTTGAATGGCTGGCGTTCCCTGACCGATGGGTCTTTCGCGGCAAGGGTCTCAAGCTGGTGGTGGCCAAAGAACACCTGTACCTGCAGCGGCTGTTCGCACCAGAGCGTCCCGTCGTTGTCGAAAGCGGCGATGCGCTCCGCTGGCGGAAGGTAGTCAGGCCCGCCTTCTCGCGCCACACGGTCCACAAAGTCGAGAATAGCCTTGCGATTTTCACCGTCGCGCCAAGAGGGTAGGATGTCGGCCATGCCTCGCTCCCTGTTCGATTGCAGGGGCAGGATGGGGTCGTCGCAAAGGCTTGTCCATACAGACAAACCCTGAGTTTCTTACGCCCCCACCACCATCGCCTGCAACAGGGCGATCCACCCCGCCGCCAGAAAAAGCGCAATGACAGAGGCGATCACGCCCGCCCGGAAGAACTCCATGAAGGATATCTTCACCCCGTTCCGCGCGGCGCTTTCCACCACGATGATGCCGGCAAGGCTGCCGAAGTTGACGATATTGCTGGAAAAGCCCGCGCCCAGCGCCAGCGCCGCGGTCGATACCAGCGGGTGCCCCACGTCGGCGTAGGGTGTGAGCAGCATTACCGCCGAATTGTTGTCGGCAAGGTCGCTCAGGATCGAGATGATGACCAGCACCGCATAGGGGTTCTCTACCCCGAGTCCGTGGCTCGCCATGAAGTCCAGGGCCATTTGCGGATATGCCGTCTGTGAGAACGCCGCGTTGATGACGTAGAGCGAGAAGACCAGCAGCAGCAGGTTGCCGTCCACTTCGCCCAGCAGGTCGGATGATTTCACCCCGATGGCCCGGCGGTTCAGCAAGAGCACACCCGCAGCGGCCAGCGCGACAATTGCATAGGGCACGCTACTGAACAGGAAGAAGCCGATCACGGCGAACAGAACGATTGCCGCCTTGATCATCTCCAGCTTGTTGATTGCCACGGGCTTGATGTCCGCGGCCGTGACGGGCACTGGCCGCGTGCTCCAGCGGCCCCGATATAGCGCCACAAGCACTCCCCAGATCACCGGCAGCGAAAGCAGCGCGGGAACTAGTCCGGCAGTGAAGAACTGGGTAAAGCTGACCTTCAGGTGCCCGGCGATAATCATGTTCTGCGGGCTGCCAATCATGCTTCCCGCCGAACCGGCATTGGCGGCAAAGCAGAAGCCAAGGAGGAATGGGATGGGGTTCAGGCCCCGGCCCACCGTGATCTCTATCAGCAGCGGCACCATCGCCACCACGACCACATCATTGGTCAGCAGCGAGGACAACAGGCCCGATATGGCGATCAGGATAGCCAGCAGCATGCGGGGCGACACGTCCAGCCCCTGCACCTTCACCGCGACCCAGTGATAGAAACCGGCGACGTGGAACGCGGCCGACACAATCATCAGCCCGAACAGCAGCGAAAGCGTGCCAAAATCAACTGAGGCCCATGCACGATCCGAACTGATCGCTCGCTGACAATCATGGCAATGGCGCCAAGCAGCGCGGCGCCCGTCCGGTCTATGCGGAAACCGGGCAGATAGCCGATGGCAATGACGAGATAGGTCAGCAGGAATATAACGAGGGTCGGATCCACTGGACCTCCGGCTTGGCCTATTCCCGCGACAATGCACTGAAACGGCGGGGGAATCCATGCCCCCGCCGTTCAGGTCAGCAAAGGTAGTTACTTCTTCGCCAGCTCAAGGATGTGCGGAGCCAGCTTGGGCCAGCTTTCAAACAGGCCCTTTTCCGTGCCCGCCATCACCGCCTGCGAGCGATAGTTCCATTCATCATCGCGCCACGGCGGGTCCATGAAGGTACAGTGCGGGATCAGCCGGGCGACCCACTCGCTGGTGGTGCGGGTGTGCGAAAGGTCGCTCTTGTGGCTGCGGAACACCAGCGTCGGCATGGTCAACCGCGCAAAGTCCACCGGCTTCATGCCCGGCACCGGCGA
>JBEVKC010000042.1:0-4777 GCA_040509895.1 Novosphingobium sp.
GACCTTCTTCAACTGGATGGAAAACATCCAGCCTTGGTGCGTCAGCCGCCAGCTTTGGTGGGGGCACCGGATTCCGGCTTGGTATGCTGAAGACGGCAGCGTCTTCGTGGCGGAAACCGAGGAAGAGGCTCAGGCTCTTTCCGGAAACAAGCCACTAACCCGCGACGAGGACGTCCTCGACACATGGTTCTCCTCCGCCCTCTGGCCCTTCGCCACGCTGGGGTGGCCGGACGACACGACGCTCTACGAGCGCCACTACCCCAATGACCTGCTGATCTCCGGCTTCGACATCCTGTTCTTCTGGGATGCGCGCATGGCGATGCAGGGGATGCACTTCAACGACGGCCAAGTGCCGTGGAAGCGGCTCTACCTGCATGGGCTGGTGCGTGCGGCGGACGGGCAGAAGATGTCCAAGTCAAAGGGCAATGTCGTCGATCCGCTGGGACTGATCGATCAATACGGCGCCGACGCGCTGCGCTTCTTCATGGCGGCGATGGAGAGCCAGGGCCGCGACGTGAAGATGGATGAGAAGCGCGTCGAGGGTTACCGCAACTTTGCCACCAAGCTGTGGAACGCCGCGCGTTTCTGCCAGTCCAACGGCATCGGCGCGAGCAGCTCCATCGCCGCCCCCGCCGCCACCTCTGCCGTGAACAAGTGGATCATCGGCGAAGTCGTCGACACGGTAGCCGAACTCGACAAGGCGATGGCCGAACTGCGCTTTGATGCGGCGGCAAATGCCATCTACCACTTCGTCTGGGACCAGTTCTGCGACTGGTACATCGAGCTGATCAAGGGCAACTTCGATGACGAGACCAAGGCCGTCGCCGGCTGGGTGCTCGACCAGATCCTTGTCATGCTCCACCCCTTCATGCCCTTCGTCACCGAAGAGCTGTGGAACAAGCTGGGCGAGCGTCCATATGAGCTGATCGTAGCGAAGTGGCCGGAACTGGCAGCCAAGGTGGATGCCGAGGCAAAGCGCGAAGTCGAATGGCTGATCGCCCTTGTCGGCAACCTGCGGACCGCAAAGAACGAACTGGGCATCGCGCCCGGCGCGCGTCTGGATGCCTACCTGCCGGAACCGAGCCCCGCCACGCGCGGGATCATCGAGCGCAACTCCGCCGCGATTGATCGCCTCGCCCGCCTGAACGCGATCCAGTTCGCCTCCGCCCCGGCTGGAGCGGCCATGCAGATCGGCGCAGGCGACGCGAACATCGTCGTGCCGCTGGAAGGCGTGGTCGACATCGCAGCCGAAAAGGCACGTCTGGAAAAGGCGCTGGCCGTCTCCCAGAAGGAGGCAAAGTCGCTCGAAGGCCGACTGGGGAATCCATCGTTTGTCGAAAAGGCCAAGCCCGAGGCCGTGGAAAAGGCCCGCGCCGACCACGCGGCGCACGCGGCTGAAGCTGAACGGCTGGCGGCCGCCCTGGCGCGGTTGGGATGACACTCCAAACCCTCTCCCGCTGGGAGAGGGTACGCAGGCTTGTCCGAAGGACTAGCCGAAGTTGGGTGAGGGAATCTGGCGCTACGTCCGCCCTCATCCAACTCCGCCTAGGCGCTAACGCGCCAAGGCTTCGTACCTTCTCCCGGTGGGAGAAGGATTAAAACCGCTTTCCTACATCGCCGCTGAGTGACATCTTTCGGCACTTTTCTACGAAGGCCGCAGATGTTTTTTCGCCGCAAAGTGTCAACTTTGGCTTTCGGTATAAAACGTAGCAATAACAGTAATTTGATCCAAAAATGAAAGTTGCCACGGTGTAAACTTTGTCAACTTCGCGCCACACGAAAGCCCGTCTCGCAGGATGCCCCTGATCCTCGCCACTACAACTCCCGGAGAACCGGAAATCTTCGCCTCGCTGCAGGGCGAGGGAGTGTCGAGCGGGCGGCCATCGACTTTCATCCGCCTGTCGCGCTGCAACCTTGCCTGCGAATGGTGCGACACAGCCTACACATGGCGCTTCACCGGCGACAACCGGCCCCATCGCGATGGCTTGGCCTTTGAACGCACCGCCAACCAGATCAGCCTGAACGAGGCAGAGGTTGCCAGCCGCATCGCCGCGTTGGACGGATCGCGCCTTGTCATCACCGGCGGCGAACCGTTGCTTCAGGCCCCTGCCCTGGCCCGGATGCTCACGCTTCTGGAGGGCCATCACGTAGAGATCGAAACCAACGGCAGCGTGGCCCCGACCCCGGCGCTCGATGCACTGGTGGACCAATACAACGTCAGCCCCAAGCTGGCGCACAGCGGCAATCCGGCCGAACTGGCGCTGGTGCCGGAACGCTTGTCCGCTTGGGCAGTCGACCCGCGCGCCTTCTTCAAATTCGTCATCGCAGAGCCGGAAGACGTCACGGAAGTGCTGGAACTGCAGGCACGCTACGACATCCCCGGTTCGCGAATCTGGCTCATGCCCGAGGGACGCGACAGCGACACAATCCGCACGCGGGGGCGATGGCTGGCGGAAATTTGTTCAAAAAATGAACTCAATTTCACCGACCGCTTGCATATCCATCTCTATGGCGACACGAGAGGCACGTGAGCGATGCTAACCTAGCTGAGGATATTTCCGCACAGCGCGAAACACCACGCGACGGTGCCGTGCGTGGCGACCTGACGCAGGGTCCGATCCTCAAAACGATGATCGCGTTTTCGATCCCGATGCTGATCGGCAACGTGGTCCAGACCCTGAACGGCTCTATCAATGCGATCTGGGTCGGCCGCCTGATCGGCGAAAGCGCGCTTGCCGCCACGGCCAATGCCAATGTGGTCATGTTCCTGCTGTTTGCGGCGGTATTCGGGCTCGGCAATGCGACCACGATCCGCGTCGGCCAGTATTTCGGCAACCGGGACATCGATGCGGCGCGGCGCACGTTTGGCAGCGGCCTTGGCTTTTGCGTATTCATTTCGATTATCATTGGCCTTGCGGGGCTGCTGTTCTCGAACTGGCTCCTCCACCTGCTCGCCACTCCCGAAGGCAGCCTCGCCGAAGCGGAAGCCTACCTTCGGGTGGTCTTCATCACGATGCCTTTCGGCACGCTTTCCATGATGCTGGGCATGGGCCTGCGCGGCAGCGGCGACGCCAAGACCCCGCTGCACGCGATGTTGCTGACCGTGGCGCTGGACATTGTGCTCAACCCCCTGCTGATCATGGGTTTCGGCCCAATCCCTTCGCTGGGCATTGCCGGATCGGCGCTGGCAACCGGTGTGGCCAACTTCGGCGGCGTGCTTCTGATCCTCTATCGCATCTACGGCAAGGATCTGCCGCTGCGACTGAAAGGACATGAGCTTGGCTATCTGCTCCCCCGCAAGAACGATCTTGGCTACATAGTCGGCAAGGGTCTGCCGATGGGTGGGCAAATGCTGCTGATCTCGTCTTCGCAGTTGGTCGTGATTGGCCTCGTCAATCGAGAGGGCCTTAACGCAACCGCTGCCTATGGCGCGTCGATGCAGCTGTGGAACTACCTGCAGATGCCCGCCTTCGCGCTCGGCACGGCGATCAGCGCGATGGTCGCGCAGAACATCGGCGCGGGACACCACGAGCGGGTGGGCGAGATTACCCGGGTGGGAATGCTGGCCAACCTCGCCATGACTGGCCTGCTGGCCGCGATCGTTGTGGCGGCATCGCATCCGCTGCTGGCACTGTTCCTTGGCGGTGGCAGTCCGGCAATGCCGATTGCGCGGCACATCCAGCATGTCGTGACCTGGTCATACATCATCATGGGCGCGATGATGGTGATATCGGGCACCTTGCGCGCCTATGGCGTGGTGGTGGCGCCCATGATCATCCAGGTCATCGCGCTTTATCCAGTACGGCTGGGCTTTTATTTCGCGCTCTATCCGCATGTTGGCGCAGACGCGCTGTGGTGGTCGTTCCCGGCGAGTTCGCTGGTTTCCGCTGTGTTGACCTGGCTACTCTATACGAGAGGCAGTTGGCGGCGCCGCAAGGACGAGGCATTTTCCTCGCCCCCGAAGGCTGCCTAGAACGCCGGCTTACCGCCCCTGAGCACGCCAGCGTGCGACGGTGCGCTGGACCATCTCTTCCTCCCCGCCTGAACCGTTCCACAGCGTGCTGATAGACGGGTCTTCGGATGCGGGGCGCTTAAACTCCTCAAGGTCGTCGAACGACACGCGCATCGGGATGGCAACGCCCTCGCCGCAGATGATGCACTCCCGGTTGCGAAGAGCCGGGATTGAATCAAGGAAGCCGCGCGAACCTTCGGGCATCGCCGCCTTCACGAAGGCCTGGTCGCGATCGTTGTTAAGGCGCATCGATATGATCGTGCCACACTGCGATAGCACGCCTTCGGCAAGGTCCGACGGACGCTGCGTAATCAGGCCCAGCGAAATACCGTACTTACGGCCTTCCTTGGCGATACGCGACAGGATGCGGCCGACCGACGAGCCATCGGAATTCTTCTCATTCGGGACGTAGCGGTGTGCCTCTTCGCAGACCAGCAATACGGGGCGCGTCTTTTCCTCACGCGCCCAGATGGCGAAGTCGAACACAAGACGGCTGAGCACCGCAACCACGGTGGAGGTTACCTCTGTAGGCACGCCCGACACGTCGATGATGGAGATCGGTTTGCCCGAAGCAGGCAGGCGGAAGATCTTGGCGATGAAATCGGCCATGGTGTCGCCCACCAGCATGCCCGAGAACATGAACTGATAGCGCGGATCGCTCTTGATCTCGTCGATCTTGGACTTCACCCGCATGTACGGCGCGCTGGACCCCGCCTTGTCGAGCTTGCCCATCTCGTTCTGCAGGATCGTGGTGAGGTCCGAAAG
>JBEVKC010000043.1:0-3036 GCA_040509895.1 Novosphingobium sp.
CAAAATGCCGATTGCCTTGGGCAGGAGAGACGAAAATGAGTGAAGCGGATCCCAAATTCGGCAGCGCCCTCAAAGAAGATTGGCACCTCGGTCCCATTTTCGATGCCGACGCGCATATCGATCCGCCGCACGACATGTTGAAGGAGTATCTTCCGCAGTCCCAGAAGCACAATTCCCCGGTGATCGAGGCGGGTGACGATTTCGACTACATCGTCTTCGAAGGCAATCGCCGCCCCTTCATGATGATCAACAACCAGGCTGGCCGCACCGGCAAGGACTTCAAGATGAAGGGGCGCCTGTCCGATCAGCGCAAGGTCTGGGATCCGGCGACTCGCCTTGCGGATATGGATACCGATGGCATGGACGCCGCGATCCTGTTCGGTGGCGGGCCGCTCGGTTCGTTCAACAACGATCTCTATATCGCCAGCTACGAAGCCTACAGCCGCTGGGTGATGGATTTCTGCTCGGTGGCGCCGAACCGGCTGATCCCCATCGGCTATGTTCCCATGCGCGACATCGACGAGACGATCGAGCATGTGAAGCGCCTTGCCAAGATGGGCTTCAAGGCGATCAACCTTCCCGCCTTCCCGCAGAACCCAGATGCCTGGAACACCTCTTCCGGCGTAAAGGCGTTGAAATCTGGGCAGGTCTCCGCCCTCACCGGCGACCCCAAGGGCGAGCTGCAATACTGGCAGCCGGAGTTCGACAAGCTCTGGTCGGCGATCTGCGATCATGACCTTGCCGTCACGTTCCATCTTGGAGCCCGCGTGCCGCGCTTTGGCGAGAAGCAGTATTTCCTGGCCGACATGCCGATGAGCAAGCTGAGCATGGCCGAGCCTATCGCCATCTTCATCTTCAACGCGGTGTTTCAGCGCTTTCCCAAACTGCGCCTCGCCAGCGTCGAATCCGGCGTGGGCTGGTTCGCCTGGTTCACCGAATACATCACCCGTACATGGGAAAAGCAGCGCTACTGGACCGAAAGCCCGCTGACGGAATCGCCTGCCTACTACATGGACAACAACGTGTGGGGCTCGTTCATTCAGGACCGCACCGGCATCCTCAACCGCGACCTTCCGGGCGGCAAAAACATCATGTGGTCGTCCGATTATCCGCATTCGGAAACCACCTTCCCCAATTCGCGCGAGATCATCCTGCGCGATTTTGCGGGCATTCCCGAAGACGATATCCGCGACATCATCTGCAACAACGCCAAGCGGCTCTACCGCCTCGATTGAGGCGGGCCGTTTGCGCGGCAGGGATAGATAAAGCGTCGGGAGATATGCGTGGCGACACTCGCTGAAGACCGGGTTACCCCGGAAGCACGGCCTGCGGCCATTCCGAAATCGGCATGGTTCGCCCTGGGCGTGCTGGTGCTCGCCAATGTGCTCAATTACCTTGACCGCTTCATCGTCTCGATCCTGGCGCAGGCGATCAAGGTCGACCTGAAGCTCGACGATGCCCAGCTGGGCTTCCTGCTGGGCACCGCCTTTGCCGTGTTCTACTCCATCGTCGGCATCGCCATGGGCGGCATCGCCGACCGCCTTCCCCGCAAGAAGGTTATGGCATTCGGCCTGCTCCTATGGTCCGGCATGACGGCGCTGGGCGGCGCGGCAAGCACGTTCACCATGCTGGCCGTCGCACGCATCGGCGTCGGCGTGGGTGAGGCAAGCGCCAATCCTTGTTCGCAGTCGCTGGCCGCCGACATTTTTCCTCCCCAGCGCCGTGCGCTCGCGATGGGCTTGCTGCTTTCCGGCGTGTTCCTTGGCTCGGCGGCTGCACTGGTGATTGGCGGCTGGTTCCTTGAGCACTGGCCGACTGCGTGCGCTGCCGTGCCCATTGCTGCCGCCTGCGGCGTGGCCCCGTGGCAAGCGGCCCTGTTCGCCGTCGGTCTGCCCGGCATCCCGCTGGCCCTGCTGGTGCTCGCCATCCGCGAGCCAAAGCGCGTCATCCATGAACAAGGAAGCGCCGGCAAGTTTATCGTCCGGGAGTTTGCGGCGGCGCTTCCGCCCTTCACCGTCCTCACCACCTATCAACTTGGCGGCATGACCGGAATGATCCGCAATCTGGGCTTCGCGGCACTTATTGCAGCCGGAGCCGCGCTTCTGGTCATGCTGACAGGCGACTTTGCGCAGTGGGCCGCTCTGGGCTTGGGAGCCTATGCCGTGGTTACCTGGGGACAGGTGCAAAGCATGCGCGACAAGCCGCTGTTCAAGCTCACATTGGGCGACCCGACCTATGTCATGGGCATTTCCGCCACTGCCCTTGTCGCCTGCATCGGCGGCGCGGTCAGCACATGGACCGCGCCCTATGCCATGCGGACTTTCCAGCTTTCACCCACGGAGATCGGGACATCGCTTGGCCTGATCCACACCCTTGGCGCAATTCTGGGAGTGGTACTGGGCGGCGTACTGACTGACCGCTGGAAGCGGCGTGACTTGCGCGCACCGCTTGGCATGACGGCGATCACCCTCATCGGCACGGTGATTGTCATCCCGCTTATGCTGTTTGCACGAAGCGTGACGGGCTTCCTTGCCTTCTACTTCTGCCTGTCGGTGGTTTCGTCGCTGTGGAGTGGCGGGATCGCGGCGATGGTCCAGGACCTTGTCATCTCCCGCATGCGCGGGTCGGCGGCAGCATGTTTCTCGCTGGTGTCGATTGTCGTGTCATCCGGCACCGGCCCTTACTGGGCAGGCAAGGTCAGCACCGTGACCGGTTCGCTCACTACCGGCATGCTTAGCCTGCTTGTGCTGGCGCCCTTCGCTTTTGTGCTGCTGTGGCTGACCGCCCGACGCCTGCCGAAAGAAACTCCCGAAGCCCGCATGGCCATCGCCATCGCGGCCGGCGAGCCTGCTCCGCAAGGACAATAGACATGATGGATATCCAGCACGACGTCCTGACCACGGACGACCCGCTCTACGAAGAGCTTTACGACGTCCGCAAGGAAGCAGAGGCGGCTGGCAACTTTATTGAGGAAGACCAGACGGCCAATATTGCCGCGCTGCAGGCCAAGGCCGCCGTGCACAAGGGAAAGCTGCG
>JBEVKC010000044.1:0-8641 GCA_040509895.1 Novosphingobium sp.
GGCGAATCCATGATCCCGGCGCTCGAAGCTGTGATCAAGTACGGCGGCCAGTTGGGCGTGAAGGAAATTGTCTATGGCATGGCCCACCGCGGCCGCCTGAACGTCCTCGCGAACGTGATGGCCAAGCCTTACAAGGTCATCTTCCACGAATTCTCCGGCGGCACGGCCAACCCCGAAGATGTCGGCGGCTCTGGCGACGTGAAGTATCACCTCGGCACCTCGGCCGACCGCGAGTTTGACGGCGTCAAGGTTCACATGAGCCTGATGCCCAACCCCAGCCACCTGGAAACGGTCGACCCGATCGTGCTGGGCAAGGTCCGCGCCTATCAGGCCATTCGCGGCGACCTGGGCGTCGGCAAGAACAAGCAGGTCCTGCCCGTGCTGATCCACGGCGATGCTGCCTTCGCTGGACAGGGCATCGTCTGGGAGTGCCTCGGCTTCTCGGGCATCCGCGGCTACAACACCGGCGGCTGCATCCACTTCATCATTAACAACCAGATCGGCTTTACGACGAGCCCGCAGTTCGCGCGCTCATCGCCATACCCTTCCGACGTTGCCAAGGGCGTCCAGGCGCCGATCCTTCACGTCAACGGCGACGATCCCGAAGCAGTCACCTTCGTCTGCAAGCTGGCCATCGACTACCGCCAGAAGTTCGGCCGCGACATCGTCATCGACATGTGGTGCTACCGCCGCTTCGGCCACAACGAGGGCGACGAACCGAGCTTCACCCAGCCCCTGATGTATGCCCGCATCCGCGAGCATCCCAAGGTCAGCGAACTCTATGCCCAGCGCCTGGCGCAGCAGGGCGTGATCGACGCGGGCTATCTCACGGACATAACCGACCGCTTTGTCGGCTATCTGGAAGAGCAGTTCGACGCGGCGAAGTCGTACAATCCGAACGAAGCCGACTGGTTCGGTGGCCGCTGGAGCGGGTTCAGCAAGCCAGCTGACCCGGAATCGTCGCGCCGCAACGTCCCCACCGGCATCGAGAACAAGCTGTTTGACAGCCTTGGCCGTACGCTGACTACGGTTCCGGATGACTTGACGATCCACAAGACCCTCGCCCGCGTTCTCGACGCCAAGCGCGAGATGTTCAAGACCGGCGAAGGCTTTGACTGGGCAACCGGGGAGGCCTTGGCTTACGGTTCCTTGGTGTCCGAAGGTTACAGCGTCCGCCTGTCGGGCCAGGACTCCGGGCGCGGAACATTCAGCCAGCGTCATGCAGTCTGGGTCGACCAGACGGATGAGCACAAATACATTCCGCTCACCACCGTCCCGCACGGGCATTTCGAGGTCTATGACAGCCCGCTTTCCGAATACGGCGTGCTGGGCTTCGAATACGGCTATGCCAGTGCCGATCCCAAGACGCTGGTTCTGTGGGAAGCGCAGTTCGGCGATTTCGCCAACGGCGCGCAGATCGTGATCGACCAGTATATTGCGGCATCCGAGGCCAAGTGGCTGCGCGCGAACGGTCTCGTCATGCTGTTGCCGCATGGGTACGAAGGTCAGGGGCCCGAGCATTCATCAGCCCGGCTTGAACGCTTTCTGCAGCTTTGCGCGCAGGATAACATTCAGGTGTGCAACATCACTACCCCGGCCAACTACTTCCACGTTCTGCGCCGGCAGATGCATCGCCCCTTCCGCAAGCCGCTGATCATCATGACGCCCAAGTCGCTGTTGCGCCATCCGATGGCGAAGTCGCCGGCCAAGGACTTCATCGGCGATGGGCACTTCATGCGCATCCTCTCCGATCCTTCCGCCCCCAGCGACAAGGACACCCGCAGGCTGGTGCTTTGCTCGGGCAAGGTGGCCTATGACCTGATCGAGGCGCGCGATGCGGCGGGCATTACCGATACGCAGATTGTCCGGCTTGAGCAGCTCTACCCCTTCCCCGGCGATCCGCTTGGGGTTCGTCTTGGCCGCATGGCCAACCTGGAAGAGGTTGTCTGGTGCCAGGAAGAGCCAAAGAACAACGGCTCATGGTTCTTCGTCGAGCCCTTGCTCGAAGAGACGCTGAAAAAGGCTGAACGCAAGGTGGAACGTGCCCGCTATGCAGGCCGTTCAGCTTCTGCATCGCCCGCAACCGGCCTTGCCAAGCGTCACGCCGCCGAACAGGCCGCGCTCGTCGCCGATGCGCTTGGCCTGTCCGTCCGTTCCGAAATCCGTCGCCGCAAGCAGGCCTGAGGTAGATGATGTCCAGCGAAGTCAAGGTTCCCACTCTCGGCGAGTCAGTTTCCGAAGCCACCATCGGCCAGTGGCTCAAGCAACCCGGCGAGGCCGTCGCGCTCGACGAACCGATTGCCAGCCTTGAGACCGACAAGGTCGCGATCGAGGTCATGGCTCCGGTCGGCGGCGTCATGGGCGCGCATCTTGCCAAGGAAGGCGACAATGTTGCCGTCGGCGCCCTGATCGCCACGATCGAGGACGGCGTGCCTGCCGCCGGTGCCGCCCCTGTGGCCGCGCGTACCGAACAGCCAGTGCCGCCCGCTTCCGATACGCTGCCGCCCGAGGGTGCAAGCGGCGACGCCGCTGTGCTTTCCCCCGCCGTGCGCCGCGCGGTCCTGGAACACGGCATTGATCCGGCAGTGATAAAGGGCACCGGCAAGGACGGCCGCATTACCAAGGAAGACGTGGTAACCGCAGCGCAAGCCAAGCAGGCAACTCCGGCTCCGGCAACTTCTGCCCCGGCGCCTGCGCCCTCAGCACAACCCACGGGTGAGCGCCGCGAGGAACGCGTCAAGATGACGCGCCTGCGCCAGACCATCGCCCGCCGCCTGAAGGAAGCACAGGAAACCGCCGCTCTCCTGACGACGTTCAACGATGTCGACATGACCGAAGTCATCGCCGCGCGTGACCGTTACCGCGACCTGTTCGAAAAGAAGCACGGCACGCGCCTTGGCTTCATGGGCTTCTTCGCCAAGGCCGCCTGCCTTGCGCTGAAGGACATCCCGGCGGTCAATGCCAAGATCGAAGGCGATGAGATCGTCTATCACGATTACGTCGACATCTCCGTCGCCGTGTCGGCCCCGAACGGTCTTGTCACTCCCGTTGTCCGCGATGCCGACAAGCTGTCCTTCGCGGGCATCGAAAAGGCCATTGCCGAATACGGCAAGCGTGCCCGCGACAACGCGCTGAAGCTGGAAGACCTGAAGGGCGGCACCTTCACCATCTCCAACGGCGGCGTGTTCGGTTCGCTGATGTCGACCCCGATCATCAACCCGCCACAGAGCGCCGTTCTGGGCCTCCACCGCATCGAGGACCGCCCGGTTGTGCGCGACGGCCAGATCGTGATCCGCCCGATGATGTACATCGCCCTGTCCTATGACCACCGCCTGATCGACGGGCGCGAGGCCGTAACGGCGCTGAAGATAATCAAGGAAGCGATTGAAGACCCGACCCGGATCCTGATCGACCTCTAGTCTGATGTTGAAGCAGCGCCTGTCGCAGTGGTTTCGCTCCCGGCGCAACGCATTGCTTCGCAGGGTGATAGCTGCCGCACCGCGAAAGGGTGCCGAACTAAGGATACTCGATGTGGGCGGGCGGGCTGACTACTGGGAACGGCTGGGGCTCGACTTCCTGCACCAGCAGAACGCCCGCGTCGTCATCCTCAACCGCTCGGCTGAGGAACTTCGTGTTCGGCAGGATGGCAGCGACAGGCTTGCCTATGCCGTCGGGGACGGATGCGCACTCGCCTATCCTGACGACAGTTTTGACCTGTGCCATTCGAATTCCGTCATTGAGCACGTCGGTCAGGCCCGCGACATGGAGCGCTTCGCTGCCGAAACACGCCGCGTGGCGACCAGTTACTTCGTGCAGACGCCCAACTACTGGTTTCCGATCGATCCGCATTACTGGCTGCTTCCGGGCATCCACTGGCTACCCCGCTCCATCAGAGCCCGGCTGCTGATGCACTTCCCCCTCGCAACTGCGGGGCGGGCACAGGATTTGCCGTCGGCGTACCGACTTGCCGATAGCTCGCGCATGCTGGGCCGACGCCAGATGCACCTCCTGTTTTCAGACGCGCGGCTGCACGCGGAACGGTTTCTGCTATTCTTCGTGAAGTCTTTCACCGCGATACGCATTCCGACCAATTTCGATCCACGCCACGCAGGCAGAACAGGAAACTGACATGTACGACTACGACGTCCTCGTTATCGGCTCCGGCCCGGGTGGTTATGTCGCAGCGATCCGCGCCGCACAGTTGGGCCTGAAGACCGCCTGTGCCGAAGGGCGCGAGACGCTGGGCGGCACCTGCCTGAACGTCGGATGCATCCCGTCGAAAGCGCTGCTGCACGGTTCGGAGCTGTTCGAGGAAGCCGCACATGGCACGCTCGCCAAGTTCGGTGTGAAGGTCGGCAAGGTGGAACTCGACCTCCCCGTCCTCCAGGGCGAAAAGGCGACGGCGGTCAAGGAACTGACTGGCGGGATCGCGTTCCTGTTCAAGAAGAACAAGGTGGATTGGCTGAAAGGCTTTGCCACGTTCAAGGATGCCCACACGGTTGATGTGGCGGGCAAGAGCGTAACGGCAAAGAACATCGTCATCGCCACCGGTTCTAGCGTCACTCCGCTTCCCGGCGTTGAAGTCGATAACGACAAGGGCGTGATCGTCGATTCCACTGGCGCGCTGGCCTTGGACCGCGTGCCGCAGAACATGGTCGTGATCGGCGGCGGCGTGATCGGGCTTGAGCTCGGTTCGGTCTGGCGCCGGCTTGGCGCAAAGGTCACGGTTGTTGAATTCCTCGACCAGCTCCTGCCCGGCATGGACGGCGAGGTTCGCAAGGAAGCGGCCAAGCTTTTCAAGAAGCAGGGCATGGAACTGAAGCTTTCCACCAAGTTCACGTCAGCCACGGTGAAGGGCAAGAAGGCTACTCTGACGCTGGAACCGGCTGCGGGCGGTGCCGCCGAAACGCTGGAAGCCGACTGCGTACTGGTGTCGATCGGGCGCCGCCCGAATACCGAAGGACTTGGCCTCGCCAACATCGGGCTGGAGCTGAACAAGCGCGGCCAGATTGAAACGGATCACGATTTCCGCACCAAGATCGATGGCGTGTGGGCCATCGGCGATGTCATCCCCGGCCCCATGCTCGCCCACAAGGCCGAGGACGAGGGCATTGCCGTCGCCGAAAACATCGCAGGCCAGACCGGCATCGTGAACCACGATGTCATCCCAAGCGTGGTTTACACCATGCCCGAAATCGCAGGCGTTGGCCTGACCGAAGAAGCGGCTAAGGAAGCCGGCCACGAGGTGAAGGTCGGCAAGTTCCCGATGCTCGCCAACAGCCGCGCCAAGACCAACCGAGAGCCCGACGGCTTTGTGAAGGTGATCGCTGATGCGAAGACCGACCGCGTGTTGGGCGTGTGGTGCATTGCCTCCGTTGCAGGCACTATGATCGCGCAGGCTGCGCAGGCCATGGAATTCGGCGCCACCAGCGAGGACATCGCCTACACCTGCCACGCTCACCCGACGCACTCGGAAGCGATCAAGGAAGCCGCGATGGCGGTAACAGGCAAGCCGATCCACATCTGATCGTCTACGGCATTCGAAAACGCGAGGGCCGTCCGGAGCAATCCGAGCGGCCCTTTGCTTATCGTACCGTCACTGCGGAGGCGTGCAGCGCTTACCCTCGTACTCATGCCGGTTGAGCACATATTCCCTGCCGTTCCACCGCACGACGGGGAAGCAGAAGCCAGGTCCGCCGACCTGGATATCCGGCCAGTTCGCAGCGCCTTTGGTGGTCAGGAATTCCGGGATGCCCTGTTGCTGGTCGATCAGCGTCCACTTGCCATCGGCGCCCTTGCTCACCAGCGAATAGCCCGTTCCCGTCATGCCGAAGCAATAGGTGCTGCCTTCGGTAATGACCGCCTCAGGCCGCCCGTCACCATTGAGGTCTTTCACCTGTTCGATGGCACCGGGCGTGTAGCTCATCGTGCCGGGATCGCCGCAGGCTTGCCATTGCTTGCCCTTTAGCGCGAACCCGGCGGCCCGGAACGCTGCGGCCTGATCGGCCGCCGAGAGTTGGGCCGGCGCGGGCGGAGCTGCGGAAGCGACTGCAGCTATAGCGGCCAGTACAGTGAGAAAAACAAAGTGGCGGAGCATGAACTTTCCCCTGTTGAGGACGATGCCGGAAGCGGCCCTGCCGGTCACCGGGACACAATCCTTGTCTGTTATGGCCTTGTCGGCAATGGGCAAAAACCACTATGCGGTCCATATGCCGCCGGTCGTAGCCCCAGCCCTTCCCCCGCTGCTCGACCTTGCCGGCATTGCCGTCTTTGCGCTGAGCGGAGCGCTGTTGGCCGCGCGACTGCGACAAACCTTTGTTACGCTGGCATTTTTCGCGCTCGTCACCGGGGTGGGCGGCGGCTCTGTCCGTGACCTGCTGATCGGCGCGCCAGTGTTCTGGGTACGCGACCCGTGGGTGGCGCCTGTATGCATGGCCGTCGCGCTCATAGCCTGGTTCACGCCGCACCGCTGGTGGGAAGGCCGCATGCTCGATTGGGCAGACGCCGTTGGCCTTGCCGTCTATTCCACATTGGGCACGGCCAAGGCACTGGCCTATGGCGTCCCGCCTGTGCCCTCGATCCTGATGGGTATCATCACGGGGTGTGTGGGCGGGATCATCCGCGATGTTCTGGCGGGCCAGCCTTCAATCCTGATGCGGCCAGAGCTTTACGTGACGGCGGCGGCGCTGTCAGCAACACTCTGCGCGATTGGGACCGGACTGGGACTACCCAGCCTCCTGACTTGGACCAGCGCCGCCCTCGCCTGCTTCGTCTTGCGCGGCGCAGCAATCCACTGGGGGCTTGCCATCCCGGCTTACGGCGCCAAGGCCTGATCCGGCAGTTCCCTACAGCGTCCTGATGATCGCCGAAAAATCCAGCCCGCCGTTTCCGGCCTCGGCAAAGGCTTCGTACAGTTCCTTGGCCCGTTCACCCATCGGCACCTGACTGCCGGCGGTGCGCGCGGCCTCCATGGCCAGCTTCAGGTCCTTCAGCATCAGCGCGCTGGCAAAGCCGCCCTGATAGTCGTTGTCGGCAGGGCTCTGCGGACCGACGCCGGGGACCGGACAATAGCTGGTCATCGACCAATTCTGGCCGGACGAGACCGAGGCGATGTCATAGAACTTCTGCGGATCTAGGCCGAGGCGCTGCGCCATGGCAAAGGCCTCGCAGGTGCCAATCATGTGGATGCCGAGCAACATGTTGTTGCAGACCTTGGCAGCCTGCCCCGCCCCGATCGCACCGGCATGGATCACCGCCTTGCCCATCGCTGCGAGGATCGGCTGCGCGCGAGCAAAAGCTTCGTCCTCGCCGCCGACCATGAAGGTCAGCGTGCCGGCATTTGCCGCCGCGATACCACCTGACACCGGGGCATCGACCATGACATATCCGGCGCTGGCAGATGATTCCGCGACCTTGCGCGCAGTCGCAACGTCGATGGTGGAGCAATCGAGAAGCAGCGCAGATGTTGGCGCATGGCCGATCACATCGCTGACATAGACGCTTTCGACGATTGCGCCGTTGGGCAGCATCGACACGACCGCATCGACGCCCTGAACCGCATCGCGCACGTTGTCGAAGATTTCGGCCCCCTGCTCCTTAGCGCGGGTGAGCGCTTCGGCCGACAGGTCGAAGGCGCGTACCGTATGCCCGGCCTTGACCAGGTTCGCGGCCATCCCGCCACCCATGTTGCCAAGACCGATGAAAGCGATGTTCATGTCAGTACTTCCCCTGTCGCGATCCAGTGCCGTCCCTTTTCGGTTACGACAAAGGACGGCTCGAAATGGCCTGTCGGTTCAAATGCCAGAAAACCGTCGCGCTCCAGTGTGCTGATGACGGCCTTATCCATCCACACGCGGTCCTTGTGCAGCCTCAGACCGCCGGCGGGCAAAGGACGCCCGCCAGTGATACGAAAATAGGTCCGCAGCCAGGCGAGGCTGCGCAAAGTGTCGCCGTTTTCAGCCTCGGCCCCGTTGGCCTGCCACCAGGCCAGCTTCTGGCTACCCGGCAGCTTCTGCTTTTCGATGGTCAGTCCGGACGGTGTCGGCAGATCGACACGTTCGAACTCCTCGTCGAGGATCGCCAGCGCATCTTCCTTGCGCGGAAAGACTGGCGGTGCGGCCATGGCTTACCTGTTCTTCCAGACGGCCGGACGCTTTTCGACGAAAGCGTTCATCCCTTCGACCTTGTCCTCGGTTGCAGCAAGGATGCTCCATGTCCGGCGCTCGTAAAGCAGGCCCTGTTCCAGCGTCGTCTCGAAAGCCACGTTGACCATCTCCTTGTTAAGCAGGACGGCGAGGCGCGGCATCGAAGCGATCTCTGCGGCAATGGCGACGACGGCATCCACGAAGCCTTCAGCCGGAAGAATGCGGGCGACAAGGCCAGAGCTTTCCGCCTCGGTCACATCCATCATGCGGCCGGTAAGGCAGAGGTCCATAGCCTTCGCCTTGCCGATGGCGCGGGTCAGGCGCTGGGTGCCGCCCATGCCGGGTGCAACCGCCAGTTTGATCTCGGGCTGGCCGAACTTGGCCTTTTCCGAAGCGATGATCATGTCGGCCATCATGGCGAGTTCACATCCGCCGCCGAGAGCGAAGCCGTTCACAGCGGCAATCCATGGCTTGCGGACGGCGCTGGCGATGCCCTT
>JBEVKC010000045.1:0-19973 GCA_040509895.1 Novosphingobium sp.
CGCTGGGGCCGGTCCACCAGATGATGCAGGCGGCCAGCAGGCGGCCGATTGGGACAAGCGCCTCTACATAGATCGCAAGGTCGAAACGGTGGAGGGCGCGAACTATGCCCGTCGGCGCCGAAACAAGTGCCCACACCATGGCGCAGGAGAAATAGAATGCGACGTCCACATAGCGGGGGTTGAGGTCAAGCTGGGTGTGAAGGCCGTAAATGACGCCGTAGGCGACTACGCAGCCGAACAGGGCACCAACGGCGTCCAGCATTCCGCCGAACATGCCAAGCCGGCCGAACTTTTCCCAGTCCTTCTCGTGCACATGCTGCGCACCATACTGCACGACGACCCGCCACGTCTGGAACCCGGCGACGGCGACGAGCGCCTGCGCCGTGGCGAAAATCAGCGAAAAGTGGCCAAAGTCCTTGAGTCCCAGCGTGCGGGTCAGGATCGCAAGATAGGCGATGCCGCAAACGGCGCCAAATCCCTTGCCTCCGAGCAGCCACGCCGTGTTGGCAAAAATCCGCCCTAGCGGCGATTTGGGCTGGGGACGGACGCGGGCTGCGGACACATCCAACGTTTGGACGACAAAGTCGCGCCGCGCAACTTCGCGGCCAGCACTTTTCACATTGATGCAGAGCGTTTAGACCGCCGCAGCATGATCGAACACGCCATCCTGCTCAGCGCCGGCCAAGGCTCGCGCATGCTGCCACTGACCGCCGAACGGCCGAAGTGCCTTATCGACTTCTCCGGACGCTCACTGCTGGAATGGCAGGTCGAGATGCTCGCTCGCGGCGGGGTGAAGCGGATCGACGTCGTAACCGGCTTCATGACCGACCTGGTCGATGAAGTGATCCACAACATTCGCGACCCACGGGTCGAAGTCAGGGCAGTTTTCAATCCCTTCTACAAGGTGGCGGACAACCTTGGTTCGTGCTGGATCGCACGGGAGGCGATGGAAGGGGACTTCCTGATCCTCAACGGCGATACCCTGGTGTCAGAGGAAATCGTCCGCCGCGTGCAGCAGGACAGCGGGTGGCCCATCGCCGTTACCGTTGACGTCAAGGACGCCTATGACAGCGATGACATGAAGGTCCACCGTGAAGGCGACCAGTTGCAGCATATCGGCAAGACGCTGACCGCGGCTGAAAGCAATGCGGAATCGATCGGCTTCCTCGCGTTCCGCGGAGAAGGGGCGGCAATGTTCCGAAATGCCGTCCGCGCCGCCATGCGCACCCCGGAAGGCGTGCAGCACTGGTATCTGAAAGTAATCGACAGCCTCGCGCCCACTGGCAAGGTTGGCACGGTGTCGATCGAGGGACTGGGCTGGGCGGAGGTCGACTTCCTCAACGATATCGAGATCGCGACGAAGCTGACCGATACGTGGGCGTGAGAAAGGTCAGAAGTAGCCCTTGAGCCACTCCACCAGCGAAGCGAGTTCCGCACCTTCCAGCGCTACGGCGTGCCCAAGGTCAGGCACCTTAGGCCAGCCCACGTCGACAAATTCTCGCCCGTTCCATTCGCGTGAACCCTCATATCGAGGGATCACGTGGAAATGGACGTTCGGATCGACCATCATCAGCATTAGGTAGTTGAGCCTGGCATAGTCCACGGCGCCTGACAGTGCCGCCTCAATTGCCGCAGATGCCTGCTTGAGTTCGGCATGGGCCTCGGCTGGCAAGTCACCAAAGGCCGTGACGTCAGACTTTGCCGCCAGCACCAGGCTTCCCAGAGTTGGCTGCGCCGGACGGGCCAGCACGACCCAATGCTCGAACTCTTTCACCAGGGTGGCCGGCCAGCCGAACTTTTCCACCGTCACGTTCATATCAGGCCTCCGCCAGCCACGATGTGATGGGCCTTCCGCCCGCCTTTACCGCCATCGCCTGCAGCAGCCGGACTGCATGGACGGCGCAGGAAATCACCGTCCACCAGGCCACGGCAATCAGGCCAAGATCGGGACGCGAGAACAGCATCGACACGAACAGGATTACCATGTTCGGGTTGCGCCGCGCGGTCCAGAGCCGGAACTGGCTGTCGAAGCGGCGCCAGACGTGAATGTGCATGCCGTCGTAGAACCGCATGAATGCGCCTTCGATCAGCCGCTGGACGATGTAACCGCCCTGAATCGCGCCCTGCACCCACCAGAAGGTGGCCGTGTCATAGGCGAGACCCCAATGCGCCAGCCCGGTCGCCCAGAACCACCACCAGAACGGCGGATGCACAAGGTCCATCCCGTGATCGGCAATGTTGCCCAACGATGAAGAAGTGATGGTGCAGCGCGCCAGCTTGCCATCCACGGTATCGAGCACCATGAAGCCCAGCCCCAGCGCCATGCCGAGCCAATAGCGCCCCTCTGCAAAGGCAAAGGTTGCCGCAACACAAAGGATCGCGCCGACGGCCGTGACCATGTTCGGGGTGATGCCAAACCGCGCACAGATGCGTGTCAGGACCAGCGCCCATTCGGGCCAGAGATACTTGGTGAGTACATCGGTCACCCCCTTGTAGGCGCCGAAATAGCTCGCCCGCTCCAGCGCGCGGACGGTGTCCGGCCTCAGCGGTATCAGGAACGGCGTTTCGCGCTTGCGCAGGGCCTTGTTTTCAACGGTCGGGCCGTCTTCGAAAGCAATCCCATCAAGCGCGGCATCGTTCACGCCGGTTTGCGCCAGCATGGCGGCGCGTACCGCCTCCGCCTCAGCAGCATTGCGCGCATGGGCAATCGCCGGCACTCCGCCATGCGTCAGCATAGCGCCCGGCATGGCGGCGAGGTGCTTCAGCCATGCCGGGTCAAAAGCGAAGGCCGCATTTGCCAGCAGGACCGGGCCATCGCCCGTTTTGCTCTCTGTTCCCAAACCTGCTGCGCGAGCAATGCGGCGCACCCGTTCGTCTATGGTCATGCCCCAAAGGAGCGTGGGATTGTCGCCGATCGTCTCGACGGTGAGTGCTGGGGTGAGGTCAGGGGCGTGGTCGGCCATGGACACAGGCCGTAATGGACCGGCGGCCCTCTGGCAATTGTGCGGACCGCGGCCACTTTAGTGACTTATTGCAACAATATGGTAACATTCACGTTACGGTCATTTGAAAACCGGTGAATCAATGACCACTTACGTATAAGAGCAGGTCGCAGTGCACGGAACGATCTACGAATTTGAGAAGCTGCCGGGTGTAACCCGCAACAGCCAACAGGCCTCGCCGGGGCTGCATTCGCGCGCCCGCAAGGTTCGTGCAGTTCCCCTCGTCGGCATCATTCGCAATCCCCGCAGCCACCGTAACAAAGGTCAGGCGGCAGAGCTGGCCGATTGCTCCAACATCCTTACCGAAACGCCCAAGACCCGCGCATCGCTGGTCGATGCACTGGCCCTGTTCGACCGTCGTCACGTGGATTATCTCGTGGTCGATGGCGGCGATGGCACGGTGCGTGACGTGCTTACCTGCGGCGCCGCGATATTCGGCGATGACTGGCCCGACCTTATCGTATTGCCCAAGGGCAAGACCAACGCCCTCGCCATCGATCTGGGTCTGCCCACGAACTGGACCCTGACCGAAGCGCTTGAAGCCGCGTCACGGGGCTTTGGCGTCACGCGCAGACCGATCCGGGTGATCCCGGCCAACGGCGGCGAAGGGTGCGTCCAGGGATTCTTCGTCGGCGGCGGCGTCTTCACTCATGCCACCCAGATGGGGCAAGAGGCACATCGCTGGGGTGCGTTCAACAGCCTTGCGGTCATGCTGACGACGCTTTGGGGCATCATGCTTTGCATGTTCGGCCGTTCGGGCAACCCATGGCGCAGCCTGACCCCGATGCGCCTGCGCGACCCGAAGAGCGGCAGTGAACTTCCCTATTCCCGCTTCGGCAAGCGCGGGCGGCGCTTCCTTTTCGCTGCAACGAGCTTTGAGAACTTCCCCTTCGGCATACGTCCGTTTGGCCGCAATGCGAGTGCGGGAATGAAAGTGCTTGTGCTGGACTGGCCCTTGCGCTGGCTGATGGCGCTGCTTCCCGTGGTGCTGCTGGGAATTTCGGCCCGTTTCCTTGAGCGTTCCGGCATACACCGCTTCGCAGCCGACGATGTCGACGCAGACCTTGGCGGCAGCTTTATCCTTGATGGCGAGGAATTCCCTGCCGGCCGCTATCGCCTGCAGAACGGGCCGCTGCTCCGCTTCGTCGTCCCATGACCGAAACATTGCTGGGGCGTGTCGCCGCCGCTCTTGCGGCGCCTGTGGGCGATGAGGTGCGCGCATTCGCCGCGCGCCTTGGCACTGCGGCAAATGCGCTTGCGGTGCTGTTCTATGGTTCGAACCTGCGAACAGGTTCGCTGGAAGGCGTGCTCGACTTCTATGTGCTGCTTCCCGGCAAGTTGGAGACCGGTATCTGGCCGCGCGTTTCCTACCATGAGTGGGAGCATGGAGGCGTAACACTGCGGGCCAAGGTGGCGACGATGACGCTGGCCACTTTCCGCGCGGCGGCCAGCGGCGAACTGCTAGACACAACGATCTGGGCACGTTTCGTCCAGCCCTCTGCCCTTGCATGGAGCCAGGACGAGGTAGCGGTGATCGAAGCACGCGATGCCGTGGCCGGAGCGGCGATGACGGCAGCGCGGCTGGCGGTGGCGCTTGGCCCCGATGCGGCACCTGCGGAAGAATATTGGCGCTGCTTATTCCGCGCGACATATGCCGCTGAATTTCGCGTCGAAAAAGCAGGGCGGGAAGAATCGATCCTTGCCGCCAACCGGGATCACTTTTCCGGGCTTCTACCCCTTGCCCTGAACGCTGGCGGGGTAGTGTTCGATCACGAGGGCGATGCGCTGCGGCCAAAATGCCGACTGCAGAACGCAGCCGCATCAAGCGCTGGTGGGCCAAGCGCCGCCGGATGGGCAAGCCCTACAACCTGATGAGATTGGTGCGCGCCTCGACCACTTTTGACGGCGCAGCGCGCTATGCCGCGTGGAAAGTTGAGCGCCACACCGGCGTTGCCGTGGAAATCACACCGTGGCGGGAACGCCACCCGGTGCTGGCCGCGCCGGGCGTGATGTGGCGCGTATGGCGATCAAGGCGCGCGGCAAAGTGAAGCTTTCCGCCCTCATCCTCGCGGGATCGCGTCCCGGCGTTGTCGATCCGGTCGCCGCCAGCGAAGGCATCGCCCACAAGGCGCTCGCCGGAGTGGCCGGAAAGCCGATCCTGGCCCGCGTGGTAGAGGCCCTGCGTGAGGCCGGGATCACCCGCATTGCCGTCGCCGCCAATGACCCGCAGGTCATGGCGCTGGCCGAAGCGCTGGGGACCGAACTGGTGCCACCGCAAGCCGGGCCCAGCGCCAGCGTAGGAGCCGCTTTTGCCGATCTTGGCGCACCGCTGCTTGTCACCACTGCCGATCACGCACTGCTGCGCGCTGAATGGGTGCGCGAATTCATCGCCGACGTGCCCGATGGGACGGATGCAGCCGTATTGCTCGCCTCGCGTGAGGCTGTGATGCGCGCCATGCCGGAAAGCCGCCGCACCTGGCTGCGACTGGCGGACGGCGACTGGTCGGGCTGTAACATCTTCCTGATGGCCAGCCCGCGCGCCATCAACGCCATCGAGGCGTGGAAGGCCGTCGAGGCAGACCGCAAGCGCCCGTGGAAGATCGCCGCCCGCTTCGGCCTTCGCCCGCTATGGCTGTACATCACCGGCAGGCTGACGTCAGACGGCGCGGTTTCCCTGTTGGGACGGCGCGTGGGGATAGAGGCTCATGCTGTCGCCGCACGGGATGGGCTGGCGGCAGTCGATGTCGACAAGCCGCAGGATCTGGCCGATGTCCGGCGGATTACGGGTAACGAATTCTAATTCGCGTAGTCAGCCCGGCCTTCGGCACGTCCAGCCTTACCGAGCGGAAAGCGGGAATGCCCGCCACCGTCGAAGGATTGTTCGAAAAGCCAAAGCCTTCGGACGGGATGCCGATGGCGTTGCGGTTAACCTTCCGGCTCGCGTCCTCGTCATGATAAACCGCAATGGCATATACGCCCGGATGCGGCACGAAGATGCAGGTGCGCGTCGTCGGAGCGGCGGCATCGAAGCGCGAAACCTTGATGGAACCCTTCTTGGCCAGAAACTTGCGCGAATCGTCGGCGTAGAGCGTGACGGCAATCAGGCCGTTGCCGTTGCGCACGCCTTCTACCACGACGTTGAGCCACGTCGCGCTGGGCGTGCCCTGGCACCCAGCCGGTGGGCCGGCCTGGGCCATGGCGGGCACAGCGGCAGTAATGCCCGCTACGGCGGTCATGGTGATCACCGCGGCGCGGATACGTCTCGGCAGGTTCATGTTCTTGTTCCTGAGGGATTTTGGGGGATTGGTCCAGAGGCGGCGATGCGCTGGCCCTGCAATCGTTTTTCTCATGTGAAAATGCAATTGCGGCTCGGCCCGTGAATAGTCGCTGAATTTGACCGAATTGAGTCCGGTCGGGTTTCTTCCGTGCAATTCGCCGAATTCGGCCCGGTTCCGGCCCTGTCGTGTGGAAAACGCCTGTGTGTGGCTTGCCGCACCCAAGATGTAGTGGTTAATCGCCATTGAAAGGAGCCCGGAAACCCCCATGGCTGCGCCGCTCATCTCACCTTCTATTCTTTCTGCCGACTTCTCCCGCCTGGGAGAGGAAGTCCGCGCCATCGATGCCGCCGGCGCCGACTGGATCCATGTTGACGTCATGGACGGGCATTTCGTGCCGAACATCACCATCGGCCCCGCCGTGGTGAAGGCGCTGCGCCCCCACACCGCCAAGATATTCGACGTGCATCTGATGGTCGCTCCCGTCGATCCGTACATCCAGGCCTTTGCCGAGGCAGGGGCGGACATCATCACCGTCCACCCTGAGGCTGGCCCGCACGTCCACCGCACCGTTCAGGCGATCAAGGGCTTGGGCAAGAAGGCGGGTATCTCGCTCAACCCGGCCACCCCGGCCAAGGCGCTCGACTATTTGATCGACGACATCGACCTGGTTCTGGTGATGAGCGTGAACCCCGGTTTTGGCGGGCAGAGCTTCATTTCCAGCCAGCTTCGCAAGATCGAAGCGGTACGCAAGATGATCGACAAGTCGGGCCGGGACATCCGGCTTGAGGTCGATGGCGGCGTTGACGTCAACACCATCGGACTGTGCACCTCCGCCGGTGCAGACGTCCTTGTTGCCGGCACCGCCAGCTTCAAGGGCGGGCCAGACCACTACGCCGCCAATATCGCTGCGCTGAAAGAGGCTGGCCAAAAGGGTGCTGGCTCAGGAAAGACTGGATAGCCATGACCGACGCCGTCACCCGCGATGCCGCCGTTTTCAGCGACAGCGACAACGCAGGGACGGCTGCCGCGATACCGCTGACTGCACCGGGTGACGAAGGCGTGTTGAACGTAAGCGTGCAAAATGGGGGGGGAATGGCAGGGGGCGAGGCGGCAATCGCGCGCGCCACCAGCCAATCTGAGGATATCGTTGAGCCGGGCCGGGCGCTGGCCCTTAACGATTTCACTGCGCCTTCTGTCGGCCCGGGCGAGCGGCTGATCCGCATGGCCTATCGAATGGGCGTGCCTGCTTCGCTGTTGACGTCACCGCTTGGTAAAGCCTCCAGGCCCCGCGTACTGGCGACGGTCGCGAATCCACTCCCCGGCAGTAAGGTGGCCGGAACCGCGCTTCGCGCAGGGCACTTCCTGGTTCACGGCGCCAAGGCCCCGATCGCACAGGTCGATTTCGGCGGTGCGGCGCGTCTTACGCCGCCGTTCGAGAAATCGGTCCATTCCTTCGCATGGCTTGCCGAACTTGAAGCAGCGGGCCCGCGTGAACAGGGCGTGCCCGTGGCGGAGCGCATCATTTCGCTTTGGCTTGACGCCAACAGCAAGGTGCCTTCCCGTCCCGGCAAGGGCTCGGCATGGAGCGTCGACAACACCGGCCAGCGGCTGATGAACTGGCTGATCCATGCCCCACTGACACTTTCCGGACACGACCGTGCTCTTCGCGGCCGCCTGCTGCGTACCGTTGGCGAGACCGCACGCTGGCTGGACCGCAATGTCACCCGCGCCGAGGACCAGCTTGGACAAGTCGCGGGCTGGTGCGGCATCGTTTCCGCTGGACTGCTGCTGCCCGAAGGGCGTCCCCGCCGCCTTTATGGCGAAGCCGGGCTGGTCCGGGCGCTGGGCGATCTGGTGGGCGGCGATGGCGGCGTGCTGTCACGCAGCCCGATTGACCAGATGGAGGCGATCGGACTGCTGGTGCGCCTGCGCGCCTGCTACCGCGCGCTCCGCATGGACGCGCCGGAAGCGCTGGAGACCATGATTGCGCTTCTTGTGCCGCCTCTACTGGCGCTGATACACGGCGACGGCTCGCTGGGCAGCTGGCAGGGTTCGTGGGCCATCGACGAGGAGGAGCTTGCCCGGCTCATCAAGGCGAGTGGCGTGCGCACACGCCCACTGCGCGATGTGCGGCAATGGGGCTACCAGCGCGTCGTCGCGCAGAAGAGCGTGCTGCTGTTTGACGCCGCGCCGCCACCTATGGCGCGCATTGCCCGCCACGGCTGCGCGTCGACACTGGCTTTCGAACTGAGCCACGCCGGACACCGGGTGATCGTCAATTGCGGCGGTTCCGCGGCTGCGGGCGGCGTTCTGCCGGTTCGCTTCGAGCAGGGCCTGCGCGCAACTGCCGCGCATTCGACGCTTGTGCTGGATGACGTCAATTCGACGGCTGTGCTCATCAATGGCCGCATTGGCGCCGGCGTGTCCGAAGTTGAGATCGACCGCCGCGTGCTTGAGGGTGAGCGCAATTCCGGCGCTACGCGACTGGAGGCGAGCCACAACGGCTATGCCCAGCGTTACGGCTTGATTCACCGGCGCATCCTGATCCTGCGGGACGATGGGACAGAACTGCGCGGCGAGGACCTGCTGGTGCCCTCGGGTCGCAAGGGCAAGCGGGGCAAGGTCGCCTATGCCATCCGGTTCCACCTTGGGCCCGGTGTCGAGGCTGGCCTTACCGAGGACCGGACCGGCGCGGGCATTGCCCTGCCGGACGGTTCCTATTGGCAGTTCCGCTCAGGCGGCGGCGAGATCGGGCTGGAAGAGAGCCTTTGGGTCGATGGCCAGGGAAGGCCGGTTGCGGTACAGCAGCTTGTGTTGCAAGGGCTGGTTTCGCGCGGCGGCGGCAGTTTCGCCTGGCTGCTGAAGAAAATGGGATAGAATTCAAATGACCGATGTGACGATCCGTCGGGCGCTGCTGTCAGTGTCCGACAAAGCAGGGCTCGTGGATCTGGGCCGTGAACTGGCAGCCCGTGGTGTAGAGCTTGTCTCCACTGGCGGCACGGCCAAGGCACTGCGCGACGCGGGGCTGACCGTGCGTGACGTCTCTGACCTTACCGGCTTCCCCGAAATGATGGACGGCCGCGTGAAGACGCTGCACCCGATGGTCCACGGCGGACTGCTCGCCGTGCGCGACAACCCGGAACACGCTGCAGCCATGGCAGAACACGCCATCGGCGCGATCGACCTTGTGGTCGTGAACCTTTACCCGTTCGAAGCCACCGTGGCCAAGGGCGCGGAGCGCGACGAGATCATCGAGAACATCGACATCGGCGGCCCGTCAATGGTGCGTTCGGCGGCCAAGAACCATGCTTATGTCACCATCGTCACCGATCCGGCGGACTATACCGGGCTTCTGGCTGAACTGGCCGAAACCAATGGGGCCACCCGCCAGCCTTTCCGCAAGCTGATGGCCGCCCGCGCCTTTGCCGCGACGGCTGCCTATGATTCGATGATCAGCCAGTGGTTCGCTTTCGCCGATCAGCAGGAAACCTTCCCCGAAATGCTGGCCGTCTGCGGCCGCCGCTCTGCCGAACTGCGCTATGGCGAGAACCCGCACCAGCGCGCCGCGCTCTACACGCCCGTTGGCCCGCACATCCGCGGCATCGCGCAGGCAGAGCAGGTGCAGGGCAAGGAGCTCTCGTACAACAATTACAACGACGCCGACGCCGCGCTGGAACTCGTTGCCGAGTTCAAGGGGCAAGCCCCAGCGGTGGTCATCGTCAAGCACGCTAACCCTTGCGGCGTAGCGCAGGGTGCCAGCCTGCTCGGCGCATGGCAGGGCGCGTTGCAGTGTGATGACGTATCGGCCTTTGGCGGCATCGTCGCGGTCAACACTCCGCTCGACGGCCCGACGGCAGAGGCGATCTGCCAGATCTTCACCGAGGTTGTTGTCGCACCCGCCGCCGACGAGGCTGCCCGCGCTGCCTTCGCCAAGAAGAAGAACCTGCGCCTGCTGCTAACCGGCGACCTGCCCGATCCGCGCCGTGATGGCCTGATGGTCAAGCCGATTACCGGCGGTCTGCTGGTTCAGTCGCGCGACAACGGCGCAATCACCCCCGCCGACCTCAAGGTCGTCACCAAGCGCGCGCCGACCGAGCAGGAACTAAAGGATTGCTTCTTCGCCTGGACGGTCGCCCGCCATGTGAAGTCCAACGCCATCGTCTATGCCAAGGACGGCATTACGGCCGGCATCGGCGCAGGCCAGATGAACCGCCGCGATTCCTCGCGCATCGCTGCCATGAAGGCAGGCGAGGCGGCAGAGAAGTTCGGTTGGACCAGCTCGCGCACCGTGGGCAGCGCCGTTGCCTCCGACGCGTTCTTCCCGTTCGCGGACGGCCTGCTTGCAGCAGCTGAGGCCGGGGCTACCGCAATCATCCAGCCGGGCGGTTCGATCCGCGACGACGAAGTGATTGCCGCAGCTGATGAAAAGGGCCTGGCGATGGTCTTCACCGGGATGCGCCACTTCCGGCACTGAGACGCGCTTTTCCGATTATGTGACGAAGTTGCGGCGGATCCATGCGATTCGCCGCAGATCCCGCCCACTTCACCGCGCAAATGCGAAGGTGAACGCGATGTTCACTGGACGGCAAGCAGTTTTCTGCGAGTTGGCCACATCAAATTTCAACCGGATCAATGTCATGGTACGCAAACCCAACTTCTATCGCTCCTTCGCCATCGGCTTCGCGCTGGGTGCCGTTGCGGTATTCGCATCGGTCGGCAACAATGGCAGCCTCTTCTCCGGCAGTGTCGTCACGCCGGCGATCGCCGCGACGGCCGAGTGAGGCGGAAGGCCCTCCTCCTTCCTCTCGCGGCCATCGCCGCATCCTGCCAGCAACCCGCAACAGCCAGCGAACGCGCAGTAAATACACCTGCTGCGATACGGGCGGCCAATGAGCCCGCAGGCCTCAAATACGCGATCTTCGCTGGCGGCTGCTATTGGGGGGTCGAGGGCGTGTTCAGTCACGTTCAAGGCGTAACCAGCGCAGTCTCCGGGTTCCATGGTGGCGGTGCCAAGGCCGACTACGAGCAAGTCAGCGGCGGCAATACCGGCCATGCTGAGGCAGTGCGCGTTACCTACGATCCCGGCAAAGTACGCTACGACCAGTTGCTGCGCATCTTCTTCTCGGTGGTTGCAGACCCCACCCAGCTCAATCGGCAGGGCCCGGATACCGGCACGCAATACCGTTCTGCGCTGGTGCCGCTATCGCCCGAACAGCGCACCGTAGCCACCGCATATCTCGCCCAACTGCGCGGATCGGGGTTGTGGAAGCGGCCTGTCGTCACTCGAATTGAGGCCTACCGGCGCTTCTATCCAGCAGAGTCTTATCACCAGGACTTCATGCTGAAGAACCCGCGCCACCCCTATATTCTGGCCTGGGACGTCCAGAAGGTCAGCAATCTGCAGCGGCTATTTCCGCAGGCGTACAAGGCAAGCTTCACGCCGGGCTGACAATCGCTATATCTGCCTTATGTCCGGGCATCATAATCACAGCGAACATTCAGGCGAGGGACTTGTCTCTGCCGCGCGCACCGCACTTGTCGATGGGGGCGAGCAGTGGACCGACATGCGCGCCGACGTTTTTGCTGCGCTTCTGGCGCAGGAACGCCCCGCTTCTGCCTATGACATCGCCGAGAGAGTATCGGGCCTGCGCGGCAAGCGCGTTGCGGCGAACAGCGTCTATCGCATCCTTGACCTGTTCGTGCGCAACAACCTTGCCCGCCGGATCGAAAGCGCCAACGCCTATGTCGTCAACAACCATCCCGGCTGCCGTCACGACTGCATCTTCCTGATCTGCGACAGCTGCGGCAAGGCCGTGCACATCGACGACGACACGCTCACCGGCTCGCTGGTTTCAGCGGCGAAGCAGGCGGGATTCGCCGATGTCCGCCCGGTGGTGGAACTGCGCGGTCACTGCGCGGAGTGCTCCTGACTTTCAGCCGAACTGGGTAATGCTAAGTACATTGCCGTCGGGGTCCGGAAACCAGGCCACTTGTGCACCACCGCCCGGCACTGACCAGATACCGTCAGCATCCTGCCCGAAGCCTTCGTAAACCGTGAAGGTGACGCCCTTGTCGCGCAGGCCTTTCGCCGCTGAGCGGATGTCCGGCACATTCCAGCCGAGTACGGTGTGGGCCATCCCGGTGTGACCCGGCAGATCGGTCAATCGCATCGTCGCACCGCCGCCAAGGTCAAAGGTGGTGGCAAAGTCGTCTTCCGCAATGATCTTCAGGCCCAGCACGCCTGCGTAGAACGGTTTTGCCCTGATTCGGTCGGGGGTAAGGATATAGCTGACCGGGCTGGGGATTTGTGGCAAAGTCATGCGGATTCTCCCGTTCAATTCCGCGCAAGGTGAAGTGCGTAGAGGAATTTCCGGTCAATCGACAGGAATTGGTCAAGAGTATATGGCGCCCGCATGACAGCCACCCCGGCAACACCCCTTCTCGACACCGTCGATACTCCCGACGACCTGCGCAAACTGCAACCCGGCCAGCTTCGCCAGCTTGCCGACGAACTGCGCACGGAGATGATTTCTGCGGTTGGCCAGACCGGCGGGCACCTTGGCTCGGGCCTTGGCGTTGTGGAGTTGACGGTCGCGCTGCACTACGTCTTCAACACGCCGGAGGATCGGTTGGTGTGGGACGTTGGGCATCAGGCCTATCCGCACAAGATCCTGACCGGCAGGCGCTCCCGCATCCGCACGCTGCGGCAGGGCGGCGGCCTTTCCGGATTCACCAAGCGCAGCGAGAGCGAATACGATCCGTTCGGCGCCGCCCACAGCTCCACCTCGATCTCCGCAGCCTTGGGCTTTGCCGTGGCGAACAAGCTGGCCGACAAGCCCGGCCGCGGCA
Organism: Novosphingobium sp.; assembly: GCA_040509895.1. Lineage (GTDB taxonomy): Bacteria > Pseudomonadota > Alphaproteobacteria > Sphingomonadales > Sphingomonadaceae > Novosphingobium. The sequence continues at coordinate 13,130 of JBEVKC010000045.1, forward strand.
TTGCGGTAATCGGCGATGGCGCGATGAGCGCAGGCATGGCCTATGAGGCGATGAACAACGCCAAGCAGGCAGGCAACCGGCTGGTCGTCATCCTGAACGATAACGACATGTCGATCGCGCCGCCCGTGGGCGGCCTTTCGGCCTATCTGGCGAAGCTGGTATCCTCGCGCCAGTTCCTCGGCATTCGCGATCTTGCTCGCCGCATCTCGCGCAAGCTGCCCGAGGCGCTGCACCGCGCGGCCAAGAAGACAGATGAATTCGCCCGCGGCATGGCAATGGGAGGAACACTTTTTGAGGAATTGGGCTTCTACTATGTCGGCCCGGTCGATGGTCACAACCTCGACCAACTGATCCCGGTACTGGAAAATGTCCGCGACGCTTCGGAGGGCCCGTGCCTGATCCATGTCGTGACGCAGAAGGGCAAGGGCTATGCCCCGGCAGAAGCCAGCGCCGACAAATACCATGGCGTGCAGAAGTTTGACGTCATCACCGGTGAGCAGGTCAAGGCCAAGGCAGGTCCGCCCAGCTACACCGGCGTCTTCGCCAAGGCCTTGATGGCCGAGGCCGCGCGGGACGACAGGGTCTGCGCCATTACCGCGGCCATGCCATCGGGCACGGGCCTCGACAAATTTGCCGAAGCCTATCCCGACCGTGCCTTCGATGTCGGCATTGCCGAGCAGCACGCCGTCACCTTTGCAGCAGGTCTTGCCGCGCAGGGGATGCGGCCGTTCTGCGCGATTTACTCAACTTTCCTGCAGCGCGCCTATGACCAGGTTGTGCATGACGTTGCCATCCAGAACCTGCCGGTGCGCTTTGCCATCGACCGGGCAGGCCTAGTCGGCGCGGACGGTGCGACCCATGCGGGCAGCTTTGACGTTGCCTATCTCGCCAGCCTGCCCAATTTCGTGGTCATGGCCGCTGCGGATGAGGCGGAACTGGTGCACATGGTCCACACCGCCACGCATCACGACAGCGGCCCAATCGCTTTCCGTTACCCGCGCGGCAACGGAACCGGCGTTCCGCTGCCCGAAATCCCTGAGCTTCTGGAGATCGGCAAGGGGCGCATCGTCCGGCAGGGCAGCAAGGTTGCCTTGCTCTCTCTCGGCACGCGCCTTGCGGAGGCGCTCAAGGCTGCCGACCTGCTAGAGGCGAAAGGCCTTTCCACTACCGTAGCCGACCTGCGCTTTGCCAAGCCGCTAGATGAGGAGATGATCCGCAAGCTGATGGCGACGCACGAGGTGATTGTTACGGTGGAGGAAGGATCGATCGGCGGCCTTGGCGCCCATGTCCTGACCATGGCCAGCGACGAGGGCCTGACCGATGCCGGGCTCAAGATTCGCACCATGCGCCTGCCAGATATTTTCCAGGATCATGACAGCCCGGACAAGCAGTACGATCTGGCGGGCCTCAATGCTCCGCAGATCGTCGATACTGTGCTGAAGGCGCTGCGCTGGAACGATACCGGCGTGTCGGAAGTGCGGGCCTAACCCCTCACCCCACCCAACGCCAGATCCCGGCCGGCACCCATGCCAGCGGGATATGCGCCCAGGTCGCCAGCAACCACGCTATTGCCGCCATCGTCCATGTGGTGAAACCCAGCGCGCCCAAGTGCCGCAGGCGTGGCGAGAAAGTGGTGCGGGATTCCCAGCCGTTCCACGCCTGGCCCAGCAGCACCTCCTTCTTGCGATCCTGAAGGTGCGCCCCAAGCAACGCCAGCACTGCCATGCTGCCCGCCGTAATCAGCGTCCGTACGGTCGGGGCGACAAGGATATGGGCAAAAGCCCAGATAGCGATGCCCCACATCATCGGATGACGTGTGATGGCAAAGGCACCATAGGGCTTGGCGATTTCCACCGTCTCAGGCGTCGTGGCAGGCAAGGCCGGATTGCTTCGTAACGAGCCGAACAGCAGCGCAAGCGCCAGGATCGTCATCAGGCTGGCGATTACCCACAGGGTGTCGGACTGGCCATTCCACAATGGCGCTCCGCCGGCGCCGACTGCACGGAAGGCGATCACGATCCATGCAAAGACGGCGATCTGCACTACCGAATAGGCGGCAAGAAAGCCGCGCTCACCAAGCGAGGCGACCAACCCTGCACGAAACGGGTGCGACAGAACGAAGTGACCACCGACAAAGGCAATATTGGCGGCAACAAGCGAGGTGAGCTGTGGGCTCATCCATCCTCCTCTCCCCCACCAATAATGATCTACCAATCGCCGGGCGGGGGCAAGCCACCCGCTCCTCATAGAGCGGTAGCGATCCCCCGGCACGCGGCGGACCGTTGTAAACAGTGAGAAAGTACCGGTTATTGCGGTACTTTCTCGCCGCTTGTCAGGCCTTGGTCGGAGCTGCGCCTGCCACGTTCTCTCCCTCGTAACCGCCGGGCACATTGGCCGCGTCGGCAGGAGAGGCGCTGTCACCCAGGGTGTCGAGGTGCATCCAGCGTTTCACGATTGGCGCCAGTACGAGCACCACGACGCCGCCCCCGATCGCGATCCAGCCGAACATCTCATAAACATCGAGCAGCCCCTGCTTGGTCATCACGCCGTCGTGGCCGCCGGTTGCCTCACCGATCTTGCCGGCTACGAAGTTGCCCACAGCGGTCATGTAGAACCACGCACCCATGATGAGGGAGGCGAGGTATTTCGGCGCCAGCCGGTTCATTGCCGACAGGCCGACCGGGGAGAGGCAAAGCTCTGCAGTGGTCGCGAACAGGTAATAGAGGAAGATGAGAAATACGGGCGTCATTACCTCAATCCCGATGGCCGCCGCGCCCCAGACAAGTGCGAGGTTCGCGAAGCCCATCTGAAGCAGGGCAATGCCGAACTTTGCCGGTGCCGAAGGTTCCTTCCCGCGCCTGCCCAGCCATTGCCACAGCCCGGCGAAGAGCGGGGCGAAAAGGATGATGTAGATCGGGTTGATCGACTGGAAGATGCCAGCAGGCACACCGCCGCGGTCGACGAAGCGGTCAGTGAACAGGTTCATCGATCCGCCCGCCTGTTCGAACAGGCCCCAGAAAATCGGGTTGAGGCTGATCAGGAACAGGATGGCGAACATGCGCTCGCGCGGCTCCTTGGGCAGCTTGAAGCTCTCGTAAAGCACGTAGCCCAGCAGGGCGATGCCGGAGACCATTAGCAGGCCCTGGATCACGTCCTGATACTGAACCAGCGCCCAGATCACCGCGACCGAGGCGAGGCCGATGCCATAGAGCATCCATTCGCGCGAACGCGTCAGTGGCGCAGGCATCTCGCCCGCGCCGTGAAGCACGCTTTTGCCCAGAACGAACACCACAAGGCCTGCAAGCATGCCGATGCCGGCAAGGCCAAAGCCCCAGCCCCAGCCAATTGTCTGGCCGAGATAGGCAACCAGTATCGTGCCGAGCGCCGCGCCGACATTGATGCCCATGTAGAAGATCGTATAGGCACCGTCACGGCGCACGTCGGTAAGCTTGTAGAGCTGGCCGACCATCACCGAGATGTTCGCCTTGAGGAAGCCCGAACCGACAATTATGAAGGCGAGGGCGGCCCAGAACACGTTGATCGTCGGATCATCCTGCCCGCCAACACCCTCTACCGCCATCAGGCTGTGTCCGGCCGCAAGCAGGATGCCGCCGAAAAGCACCGCCTTGCGCTGTCCCAGATAGCGGTCGGCCAGATAGCCGCCCAGTACCGGCGTGATGTAGACCAGGCTTGTGTAGGCTCCATAGATCAGGTTCGACTTGGAATCGTTGAACAGCCAGTGCTGCGTCAGGTAGAAAATCAGGATGGCGCGCATGCCGTAGTAGGAGAAACGCTCCCACATTTCGGCGAAGAACAGCATGTAGAGGCCCTTGGGGTGCCCCGCGAACTCTGGCTCGCGCTGGGTCGCGATCTTTGCCCCGATCGCGAGAAATGCTGCCAAGACCATGATTGCGATGACCGCAATCCAATCGCCCTCGTTCCAGCTGGCCATATCCTTCATTCATCAATCCCTGTTGTGCGGCAGCCATGACTGCCGCGTGACGTCGCGACCCGGTTGTCGGGAATATAGCCGCCCAGACTAGCGTTCGCGCCGATTCTGTGAAGGGCAAATCGTTTCAGATGAATCTATCTGCAGCCATCTGTGTCCGAATGCCCACAACCCGGCGCTTGCCCGATGCGCTGTGTTATGGCAGTAAGTCAGTAATGACTCAGAACAATCGCCCGGTCTACCTGCGCCTGCGCGATATCATCGCGGCAGCCATCATCGACGGCACCTACCCCGAAGGGACCATGCTGCCATCCGTGCGGGCGTTCGCGGCAGAGCAGGGCGCCAATCCCCTGACGGTGGCAAAGGCCTATCAGCAGTTCCAGCTTGATGGCTTGGTGGAGGTGCAGCGCGGTGTCGGCATGTTTGTCGCGACTGGTGCCGCCGACCGGTTGCGGCGCAGTGAGCGTGCGAGCTTTCTGGCCGACGAATGGCCTCAACTGCGCATTCGAATGCAGCGGCTGGGAATTGAACCGGCAGAATTGCTCGCCGAGGGTTGAAAACCCGATTCCCGCGAGAAAACGTTCCTGAACAGTGCCTTTGCCGTTGCATAAGAGACTGCATCGTGGCAATCTGCTTCGGGCTTACACAGAGTTTAAACCGATACAGGTGCATATTGGCTCCATAGCGGGAGAGGCATGCAATGATCCGATCTGAACTGCTGCAGGCGTTGGCCCGGGAAAATCCCGATCTTCGCGCCGGTGACGTTGAGCGTGCGCTGGATACTTTCTTTGACCAGATTGCCGCGCGTCTTGCCGATGGTGGCAGGGTCGAACTTCGAGGGTTTGGCGCGTTTTCGACGCGTGGCCGGGATGCGCGGAAAGGCCGCAACCCCCGCACTGGGGAGACTGTGGACGTCCCCGGCAAGCGGGTTCCCTATTTCAAGCCCGGGAAGGAAATGCGCGCCCGCCTGAATTCCTGACCGCAAAAATGGCGCACCGGTTGCTGTGTCTCAACCATTCTGCCAAACGCGTGGCATAGCGCCCGCGGACGTGGCGGAATGGTAGACGCAGCGGACTTAAAATCCGCTTGGGTATCCCAGTGCGGGTTCGAGTCCCGCCGTCCGCACCAGCCTCGCCGTTGAGGCAGGCGACGCGCAACATTTCCACTACGGGCAAGACAAACCGCCGTCAGGCGGATGTGCCTGCGATACTGTCCCGCCTAGCGGAAACTTAATTCAAGCTAATAAAAAATTTTACCAGGGAGGGAAAAATGAAAACATACAACAATGAAGGATTCAGCCGCCGCCGGATGGCGATGGCTGCTATGCTGGGCGCTACCGCGCTGGCTTCTCCGCTGACCCCGGCATTCGCGCAGGACACTGCGCCAACCGTTGACGAAACCTCGATCATCGTCACGGCCCAGCGCCGCAGTGAGGCGCTGGAAGACGTGCCGATGTCGGTCGCGGTGGTCCAGCAGGAGACGCTGTCTTCACTGGGCATCAATACGGTGCGCGACCTGGCGAACGTGACTACCGGGTTCCAGATGAACAACAGCGGTATCGTCGCGCAGCCGGCCATTCGCGGCATTACCACTACCAATGCCGGTTCTTATGAAAACAACGTCGCCCTGTTTGTGGACGGTCTTTACCAGACATCGCCCGCCGTGCTCACGGCGGAACTGCCCAACGTAGAGAACATCCAGATCCTCAAGGGGCCGCAAGGCACACTCTATGGCCGCAACGCCACCGGCGGCGCGATCCTGATCGATACGATCAACCCCAGCGACGTATGGGAGGGCAATGTCGAGGCAACCTATGGCCGCTTTCATGACCGGCGCGCTCGCGGCTATGTCGCAGGCCCCGTCGCGGACAAGATCGGCATCAGCCTGGCAGGCACGATCCGCCGCACAGATGGCTATTACAAGGAAGCCAGCAGGACCTCGCCGGGTACGTTCGACGGCAGGTTCCTGGGATTGAAGCAGGATTCATTCCGGGCGAAGGCCAAGTTTGACCTGACGGATACGTTCCGCGCGACCGTGGGCTATAACTACCTGCGCTCAAGCGATCCGCGCGGCGTGTTCTTTACGCCGATAGAAAACGTAAACAACTCATACACAGCGCCAGGCCGGGATTCGCGTCCCAGAGGCCTTGGCGAAGCGGCGGGTGATGCGTTCGTCTTCGAGCTAACGCAGGATGAAGGCTATCTAAATCTCGAACTGGATACGGGCATCGGCACAATTCGTTCGATCACCGGCTACACGCTGGGCGAAACGGAAACGGTGTATGATCCCAATGGCACATATGTTCCAGATCTCTACCTCGATTCGGTGGTGCGTGACCGGACATGGCAGCAATCGATAGATTTCAACATCAACGCGATCGACAATCTCGATCTGCTGGTGGGGGGCAACTACTACAACATCAAGACCACCTATTTGCCGGGTCGTGCAAACGACACTTACCTGGGACCTGCATCCTTTACGCCGTTCACGTTTCCCAATCCGGCAACGACTTACACACCGCTTTCAGCGTATCGCAGGTTCCAGGAACAGGATTTCAGCAGAACTAAGGAGGCCTGGGCGATCTTCGCCGATGCCACCTATCATTTCACTGACGAGTTGAGCGTCAATGTCGGCGGCCGCTATTCCAAGGAAACACAAGACGTTGCCGCCAACATAATCAACTTCTGCGCGGACCCGCTTGCAGCCGCGTCTCGCGGATGCACCATTGGCACTGTACTTTCCAACCCCGTGACCTGGGCAAACTCGGCGCGTTCTTCAAGTTACAGCAAGTTCACGCCGCGAGCTTCGATCCGCTATGAAATCGCCCCGCGAACCAACGTCTATGCCAGCTACTCCAAGGGTTTCCGTGGCGGCGAATGGAACTCCACGGTGCCA
>JBEVKC010000046.1:0-18627 GCA_040509895.1 Novosphingobium sp.
CCAGTTCCATGGCCACAGAGGCAGCATCGGCATGGTCGAGGTGATCGGCTGCAAACGGCCCCTTCATCGGGTGGAGCAGGTCCAGCGCCGGGTCGGCCACCACGCGGGCATGGGCAAGATCGAACGGTTCCGCGCCCCGGATCAGCACCGGCGCTTCGGGCACGGCCGCCTCGCGCTGGTTGGCGAGCTTCAGCGTCACCGCGCGGGCCGACGAGATCAGCATGCGCGCGGCCCGCACGCCGTCACCAAGGCCGGTTTCGGCGGGCAGAAGGGTGAAGGCGCTGTCAAAGGCGATCGGCCAGCCGTGGCGCAGCGCATCGAGCGCCAGTGCGACGCGGCGTTCGGGAGAGGGCGCGTCTCCGCTCAGAGCGCGAACTCGGTCATCAGCGGCACATGGTCCGACGGCTGTTCCCAGCGCCGCGTTTCCTCGACGAAGCGGTGCGTGACCGATTGCTGTGCCAGCTCTGGCGAGGCCCACATATGGTCAAGCCGACGCCCACGATCCTTCTCTTGCCAGAAGGTGCGATAGGACCACCAGGTCCAGTTGCGCTCCGGCGCGGGGATGTGCTTGCGGCCAAGATCGACCCAGCCATGCGCGTCGGTGAGCTTGCCGAGCGTCTCCACCTCAAGCGGGGTGTGGCTGACCACCTTAAGCAGCGCCTTGTGGTCATAGACGTCGCATTCGAGCGGGGCGATGTTGAAGTCACCCACCAACAAGGTCGGCCGGTCAAGCTCGTCAGCCCAGCGGGTCATGCGGGCAAGGAAGTCGAGCTTCTGGCCGAATTTCAGGTTGACCGCACGATCGGGAATATCGCCGCCCGCAGGGATATAAACGTTTTCGACAATGACGCCCTGACCCGGCCCCAGCAGTTCGACGCCGATGTGACGGGCCTCACCGTTGTCCTGCCAGTCGTGCTTGCTGAAATCACGAAAAGGGATGCGGCTGACTGTCGCGACGCCGTGGTAGCCCTTCTGCCCGTGGACGACGCGGTGTGTGTAGCCGAGCTTTTCGAATGCCTCGTGCGGGAAGAATTTCTCCTCGGTCTTGATTTCCTGCAGGCACAGGACATCCGGCGCCTGCTCTGTAAGGAAACGCTCTACCAGCGGCATGCGAAGGCGGACGGAGTTGATGTTCCAGCTAGCGACAGTGACCATGCGGGGGCTTTAGGTTGCTTGGCGAATCTTTTCCAGCCTGACTTCCTTGTCCAACCTGACGATTGGTTGGCGGCACCGGCCCGGTGCCGCACAAGGCGCAACGCCCATGGCGACGGTCCATGCACCCAAAACGCACCAATCGTGACTACCGTCACGCAGCTGGTGCATCGTGCCATGCCATATGGAATGCGCATAAATGAAAACCCCCGCCCCGGGGGCAGGGGGGCGAGGGTTCCATTTAGCGTTCGTCACGCTTGACAGGGCAGCCAAGGGGAGGCGCGGGCAACAGGGGGGAAACCCGCCTCAGGCCGCCTTGTCGAGAACCAATGTAGGTGTTTTCGGCTGTCTGCCAAGTGAACGCCGGCAAAAAACAGCAGCGGCTCACCCCGTCATGCGCACAGCCTGCGGTGACACGTTGTTCCTCATCGACGAGATGATCCACGTGGATCATTGTACCGGAACGCGTTCTCCGGAACGGCCACGCCATATTGATGATTTGCGAGTCGAATCGTAGTGCGCCGATTCTGCGAGTCGAGCGCGACCCAGTTCACCAGTTCGAGCCCGCCGGGGGCCGAAGCGTTGCGAACAAAGATCAGGGTGATGACGCCATATTCGGGGTGTGCCTTGTCCCGCACCTCTATGCTGACGACATTGGGGTCGCCTGTCGGCTGCAGCTTTCCGTAGCGGGAAACGTCGCGCTTGGGGTCAAGCAGAGCGCCTAGCGGGCTGTTGCCGATGGGCCAGCGTTGGACCTGCCGCACCTCGTAATCGATCATCGTCAGCGCTTTCCCGTCTGACACGATCAGCAAGGGTACGCCAGGTGCGTACTGGAAGCGGATGCGGCCCGGGTTCTTCAGCGTCAGCACGCCGTTCAGCCGCTGGCCGTTGCGATCCGTCTGGGTAAAGTCCGCCTTGAGCGTGGTGATGCCGCGCAGAGCCGCTACGGCGTTGTCGAGATCGCTCCGCGCTTGTGCCTGTGCTGGCGTGGCGGCAAGCGGAAGCACCGCAGGCGCAGAAATGACAAGCGCCGCACACATGGCGGCGCCTGCAAGCTTGCGGCCCGAAAAGCCGCGGATCGTAAAGTTAGGGCGGTTCATCCGGCCGCCGTTAATTTGACCGGGTTGAACGCGCACTGAACCTCACTTGATCTTGGCTTCCTTGAACTCGACGTGCTTGCGCACGACCGGGTCGTACTTGCGGAACGTGAACTTCTCGGTCGTGTTCCTGGGATTCTTCTTGGTGACATAGAAGAAACCGGTATCGGCGGTGGAGACCAGCCGGATCTTGACGGTTGCGGGCTTCGCCATGAGCGTATCCTAAACTCTAATTCGCCGTTCCCGGCGGCCATGAAACAGCGGGAGCGGCAGATAGCCGCCGCCCCGAAGGCGCGGCCATTGGGGGAGACTCACTTCAAAGTCAAGGAAGAGTCACGCCTTGTAGGGCTTGATCGGCTTCAGAACCCCGAACTCTTCCTTCTCAAGCTTCACCGAAAGCGGGGGCAAATCGATTTCGCGGGGCTCGACCCACGAATCGGGCATGCGGTCCAGGAAGTGGCGAATCAACGTCAGACGTCCAACCCGCTGGTCATTGAAATCCACGAGGGTCCAAGGCGCACTGGGTTTGTGAGTTGCCGCCAACATGGCTGAACGCGCCATTGTATAGTCGTGATACTTTTCCCGCGCGCTTAGATCGATAGGGGAGAGTTTCCATCGCTTGAGCGGGTCTTCCAGCCGTTCGCGAAAGCGCTCCTCCTGTTGTTCCTGATCGCAGGAGAGCCAATATTTGAAGAGCAAAACGCCATCATCGATAAGCAGCTTTTCGAAAGCAGGGCATTGATAGAGGAAGCTGTCGACTTCCTCTTCCGTGGCAAATCCCATTACCCGCTCTACCCCGGCGCGGTTGTACCAGCTGCGGTCGAACAGCACGATCTCGCCAGCCGAGGGCAGGTGCTGGATATAGCGCTGGAAATACCACTGCGTCTTTTCGACATCGCTTGCCTTCGGCAAGGCTACGACCCGGCAATTGCGCGGATTGAGCCGATCGGCGATGGCGCGGATCACGCCGCCCTTTCCCGCCGTGTCGCGCCCTTCAAGCACGACCACCACGCGGGCGTTGGTGGCGATCACCCAGCGGGCCATGGCAACAAGCTCTTGCTGCATCGGGAGGAGTAGCTCCTCGTATTCCTTCTTGCTGAGCTTACCCATCGCACTTGGCCCTTTCCCCTTCGGGTGGGCACCACCATTCCGGTGGTCACTGCCCAGCCGAATTGCCGGAATATGACTGTGGTGCTAGAAGTTGCAAGAGAAACCATGTCCAGCACCGCGACTCTAGAACCTGACTTTACCTGCCTTCCCGCACTTGGGAACCAAGTCTTTACGGCGCCGCTGAAAAAGCCGGGACATGTAGGTGAAGATTGGCTTGAACCGGCGCAGCACACCTATTCCTCTGACGAAGATTCCATCTGGGACGAGCTTTTCGCCAGGCAAATGGAAGTCCTGCCGGGTCGGGCGGCCACAGCTTTCCTCAAGGGGCTTGAACGACTGCACCTTGGCAATGGCGGGGTTCCGGATTTTGACCGGATATCGGTCGAACTCGGCGCGCTTACCGGCTGGAGCGTCGTGCCGGTGCCGATGCTGATCCCCGATCATGTATTCTTCTGGCACCTTGCCAACCGGCGCTTTCCGGCAGGCAACTTCATCCGCACGCGTGAGACTTTCGACTATATCGAGGAGCCGGACGTCTTCCATGACGTCTTCGGCCATGTGCCGATGCTCACCGACCCAACTTTCGCCGAGTATATGCAGGAGTATGGGCGGGCCGGATGGAAGGCGATGCGGCACAACCGGCTGAAAGCGCTGGGAGCGCTCTATTGGTACACGGTGGAATTCGGCCTGATACAGGAGCCTGACGGTCTGCGAGCCTATGGCGCCGGCATATTGTCGGGCCCGGCAGAGGCTGTTTTTGCGATTGAGGGACAATCACCCAACCGGATCATGCTGGACGTGGATCGGGTGATGCGCACCGACTATGTGATCGATGACCTGCAGCCGACCTATTTCGTCATCGAAAGCTTCGAGGAGCTGTTCCGTCAGACCGCAGGGCGCAACTTCGACCAGCTTTACCCCAGCCTGCCGCCCGGCTTCACCTGGGCCAACACCGCAGTGGTCGAAGGCGACAAGGTGCTACACCGCGGCACGCAGGAATATGCGCTGAGAGGCGGCAGGGCGTCGGGGGCGAAAGCAGTTTGAATGAACGCTGGCAGCTAGATTCGATGGATATCAAGCCGCCTCCTTGTCCACCCATTCCGGATAAAAGCACGGTTCGCGCGTCGACCAGCCCGGCGCTGTTGCGGCGGCTTCACTGATCGATTGCAGCAGCAGCTTGCGCCGTTCCGGCTCGATCTGCGGCAGGGCAGCGGCTGCGCAGAATGCGGATGGGAACCACGGGCGCGCGTCTGCGCCCAAAAGCCGCTCGTAGAGGAAGCGGTAGCAGGAAAAGCTTTCGATACATCCCTGACCAAGGTCGAATGCTGTCATGCGGACCAGCTTGCCGATGAAATCATCGATGCCGCCCAGCCCCTCGTCCTCAGGCCGCATGGTACGCAGCGATTTGAGGTTCTGGTAGGCAACATATTGGCTGCGGATAGACGCGGCCTCTGCCTCGTCTCGCGCCCACAGGCGAAACGCGTCCTGCCTGCCAAGCCCAATGTCCAGGCCGCGCTTGATGTAGCGTTGCTCGCCAGACGTGAAGCTGGCGAATTCGCGCAGCTCATTGATCGCCAGTGACGCCGTGCCGGTATTGCCCATACCCGGTAATCCCCCGTTTCGGGCCGAGGCCCGTCATGCAGGAGTTCACCAGAATATTGTTAGCAAGCAGTTAACCAAGAAATCCGTTTGTTTGCACGGCCCAGGTTAGCCTCAGATCAACCCAGCGAGCGGGCTGGAGGGGTCAGCATACTTTCGCGTCGCCATGCGCCCTGCCAGATAGGCATCGCGGCCGGCCTCAACCGCCAGCTTCATCGCCCGCGCCATTCGGAGCGGGTCCTTGGCCTCGGCGATGGCGGTGTTCATCAGCACGCCCTCGCAGCCGAGTTCCATCGCCACTGCCGCGTCCGATGCCGTGCCGACCCCTGCATCGACCAGCACGGGCACATTTGCGCCTTCCACAATCAGCCGGATCGTTACGCGATTCTGGATGCCCAGACCTGATCCGATGGGCGCGCCCAGCGGCATGACGGCCACGGCGCCCGCTTCCTCAAGCTGCTTTGCCGCGATCGGATCGTCGACGCAGTAAACCATCGGCAGGAAGCCTTCCTTGGCCAGCACTTCGGTCGCCTTCAACGTCTCGCGCATGTCGGGATAGAGCGTGCGGGCCTCGCCCAGCACCTCCAGCTTCACCAGGTCCCAGCCGCCAGCCTCGCGCGCCAAGCGCAGGGTGCGGATCGCGTCCTCGGCAGTGAAACAGCCTGCGGTGTTGGGCAGGTAGGTGATCTTCGTCGGATCGATGAAGTCGGTCAGCATCGGTGCCTTGGGATCGCTGACGTTCACCCGGCGCACCGCGACGGTGACGATCTCGGCCCCCGAAGCCTCAACCGCGGCAGCGTTCTGGGCAAAGTCCTTGTACTTGCCGGTGCCGACGATCAGCCGCGAACTGAAGGTGCGGCCCGCAACGGTCCAGGTATCATCGTTCACGCTGGTATCTCCCTGGCCGCCGCCGACAAAATGCACGATTTCAAGCACGTCACCGTCGCCGAGGGCGACTTCGGCCAGCGTCGAGCGCGGAGCGATTTCGCCATTGCGCTCTACCGCTACCTTGGCGGGGTTAAGCTCAAGCTGGATGACGAGGTCAGCGATGGTGCTGCCGGCGGGGGCGCGGCGCGGCTCGCCATTGACGGTGATGGAAAGATCAGCGGACATGCAGCCGCACTTAGCGTTCAAGCCGCGTGACGCAAGTTCCACATATGGGCGAGGGCAACAAGCGCCACCCCGGAGATGGTCAGCACGGCTTCGGGAAGGCCATGCCCAACGGCGATTGCCGATGCCATCAGAGCGATTCCGGCAGAGCCCATCGCCAGTGGGCCAAGTGCCCCGTGGCGCAGCGCACCAAGGCCGATGGTCGCAATGCCGACAATAATCGCCAGCACCAACCCGAAGCGGTGAATGTCCGGCGAAAGCAGGGCTCCGCCACCAAGGCCAAGAAACGACACCAGCACGATTCCCAGCACGCAATGCACCGCGCACAGCCCGGAAAGCATGATGCCGACCCGGTCCAGCCGGTCGCGAATCGAGAGAATGGCGTCACGCATTGATGATGCTGATATGTGATATTGTAACATGGTTCAAGAATGCATTTCCCGACTTGCGCTTTGCGACTGCCCGGCGCAGGGAGCGGCACATGGCCACCACAGGGTCGATAACGGGTTCGCAACACAAGCTGGGCAAGCCGGCCGCCTTGGCGCGCTGGCTGTTTCTTGTCGCCGCGTTGGTTGTCGCCATCGTTGCCGTGGGCGGGATCACGCGGCTCACCGAATCGGGGCTGTCGATCACCGAATGGAAGCCGGTGACGGGAACCATCCCGCCCTTGAATGAAGCCCAATGGCAGGCGGAATTCGACGGCTACAAGCGCATTCCCCAATACACCGACGTCAACGGCCCCGCCGGCATGACGCTGTCGGACTACAAGTTCATCTATTTCTGGGAATGGGTGCACCGCCTGCTGGCACGACTGATCGGCCTGGCCTTTGCCCTGCCATTGGCGTGGTTCTGGATTCGCGGAGCGATTCCATCGGGCTACAAGCCGCGGCTGCTTGCGCTTCTGGCGCTTGGCAGTCTGCAAGGTGTCGTGGGCTGGTGGATGGTGAGTTCCGGTCTCGATGCCGATGCGCTCGATCGGGTGAGCCACTTCCGTCTTGCCGCCCACCTGCTGGTGGCGCTTGTCACACTGGGTGGTCTTGTCTGGACCGCGCTTGACCTGCGCGCGCTCGATCGGGGCGAGGGCAAATCCCGGCTGACGCCCTTTGCCGCGCTGGTGCTGGTCGCACTGTTCTTCCAGCTTCTGATGGGCGCCTATGTCGCGGGCCTGCGCGCGGGCCATGTGGCAAGCGACTGGCCGCTGATGCAGGGAAGTTTCTTTCCTGATGGCGTTGATTGGTCGGGCGGCGTGATCCACGCCTTTGCCAATGACCCGTTCCTGATCCACTTCACCCACCGCTGGTGGGCATGGGTAGTTGTTGTGCTGCTGATCGTGCTGGGGCGGCGCATCCGGGCCACGCACCGCCCGACCACCGTCGCCATCCACACCGCGTTCGGCACCCAGATCCTGCTGGGCATCGCCACGGTCATGACCGGGATCGCGCTGTGGCTTGCCGTGGCGCACCAACTTGTCGGCGCGCTGCTGGTGGCAGCGACGGTGTGGGGCACCCACGTGCTGGGACGACAGGCACGCACATGACGGGCGGCCCGGCGCTCATCTGGTGCCCGTTTCCTGACCCGGCCATCGCCGCGACAGTGGCCTCTACCCTGCTTGATGAGGGGTTGATCGCCTGCGCCAACATGTTGCCAGAAATGCGTTCGCTCTTCATCTGGGATGGTGAGCGCGGCGAATCGAGGGAAACCGGTGCGCTGCTGAAAACCGACGCGGCACTGCTCGACAAGGCCATTGCCCGGCTGGGTGAGCTTCATCCCTATGACGAGCCCGCGATTCTCGGCTGGCGGTGCGACGCCGCATTGCCAGCCACTGCTGCGTGGCTGGGAGGGCTGGTGCGATGAAACGGAAAGTCGCTGCGTGGCTGACGGGTACGGCGGCGGCTCTGCCGCTGGCGGCGCTGTCCGCGACGCCGCCTGCCGTTTCCACGCCCGGCGCCTTCTCACCGCCCGAGACGCAGCTGGTGCTGACCCGCGTGCTCCACAGCCCGCTGGCCGATGGCAAGGAAGTCATTGCGCGTCGCAGCTATGCCGTGCGAATCATGCCTGACGGCGACGGCTTCCGCGTCGACGGCGAACTGCTCGGTTGCGAAGTAGAGGCCCCGCCGCCGCTGCAGGCCCTCGCAGAGATTGAGCGCAAGCGCCCCGATACTGGCCTTTTCCCGATGCGGCTCGATCGCAAGGGCATGCTGGTGGCTTCCACCACTGCCGCGCAGCCAGGCGAGGCTACCGGGAATGCCGCAGCGATCGCATCCAGGGCAGTCGAGGGCTCGGCGCTGGACAGCGCTGAGCGCGCGCATGCACAGGGCTTCATTGCCCAGATCAGGAACAAGGCGGCTCGTACGCTTTGGCCAAGCGACTTGTTCCGGCCCGAACCCGGACGCCGTGTCGAACGGCAGCAGTTCACCCTGCCCGATGGCGGCGAAGGCCACATTACGGTCGAGATAAACGCACGTACCGAATCGGGGCCCGGTGTGCTTACGGAGCTTGAGCGTACGGTGGTCACCGAAATGGACGGCAGCCGCCGGGTAACGCGCGAGGAATGGACGATTGCTCACCTGAAATGAGATGTTGTCCGCCTCATGGCGCGTGCGGCACCGGCCCAATTTGGCCATGCCAGATCAGCTAACAGCTCAGCGGTATTATTATACCTCCACGCAAAACCGCCCGGAAACTTGACTTTCCAGGCCCTTTCCATCATTGGGCCGCATCCCGCCGGTCCGGAAGACGGTCTGGCGGCATGTTTCAAAGGGAACTGTCCAGCCATGAAGGCGCTCAGCAAGCAGACCCGGTCGATTAAGCCGGCCGAGGTCGAAAAGAAGTGGCATCTCATCGATGCCGACGGCCTGGTGGTCGGCCGCCTCGCGGTCATCATCGCCAATATCCTGCGCGGCAAGCACAAGCCGAGCTTCACCCCCCACGTCGATTGCGGTGACCATGTCGTCGTCATCAACGCTGGCAAGGTTCGTCTGACCGGCAACAAGCTGAAGCAGAAGACCTATTACAAGCACACCGGCTATGCTGGCGGCATCAAGGAAGTGACTGCGGACAAGGTCCTCGACGGCCGCTTCCCCGAGCGCGTCCTTGAAAAGGCGGTTGAGCGCATGATCCCGCGCGGTCCACTGGGCCGTGACCAGATGCGCGCCCTGCACCTCTACGCCGGTACCGAACACCCGCATGGCGGCACGCAGCCCGAGCTGCTCGACGTTGCCAGCCGCAACCGCAAGAACAAGGTGGGCGCCTGATGTCCGATAACACCGTCACCGATCTGGCCGACCTCGGCAACCTTGCCGACGCCGTCGTCGCCGATGCACCTGAGGCTCCTGTTGTCCGCACTGGTCCCGCAGCCCCGCTGCGCGAAAAGGAAATCGACGCACAGGGCCGTTCCTACGCCACCGGCCGCCGCAAGGACGCCGTTGCCCGCGTGTGGATCAAGCCCGGCTCGGGCAAGATCACCGTCAATGGCCGCGACCAGGAAGTGTATTTCGCACGTCCAACTCTGCGCCTCGTCATCAACCAGCCGTTCGAAATCGCTGAGCGCGCCGGTCAGTACGACGTCATCTGCACCGTCAAGGGCGGTGGTCTTTCGGGCCAGGCAGGCGCCGTGAAGCACGGCATCTCGCAGGCGCTCAGCAAGTATGAGCCCACCCTGCGCAGCATCATCAAGGCTGCCGGCTTCCTCACCCGCGACCCCCGCGTCGTGGAGCGCAAGAAGTACGGCCGCGCCAAGGCCCGTCGCAGCTTCCAGTTCTCGAAGCGCTGATCGGGACCTTCTGGTCAAACAGACAAAAGGAGGGGGTCAGCTTTCTGGCCCCCTTTTTTGTATCTGCCCTGGCCGTCTTTCGGAGCGTATCGATGCCCTATCGCAGGCTGACACGCGCGGCGCAGCGCGCCACGGGCCGCCTTGGATGGTTGCGCGGTGCGGTTGGCGCCGTGCTGGGTATTGCGATGGCGGCCTTGATCGCCAGCATTTTCGTGGGGGCGGACGACCCCAGCCTGCCTTGGCTGGTCGCCCCCATCGGCGCATCGGCAGTTCTTGTATTTGCCCTGCCGGCGAGCCCGCTGGCCCAACCATGGTCCGTATTCGGCGGCGATATATTGTCCGCGCTTGTCGGCCTTATGGTCTGGCACTTCATTCCCGTTACCGCCCTTGGCGCCCCGCTGGCGGTGGGCGGCGCCATCGCTGTCATGAGCCTGTGCCGCTGCCTGCATCCGCCCGGGGGAGCATGCGCGTTGCTGGCCGTGCTATGCGGTCCAATGGTTGCCGAACATGGCTGGCTGGCGCTGATGCTGCCGCTTGGCCTCAATGTCGTCGCACTGACCGGCATGGCGTGGCTTTATAACAACCTGACGGGCCACCAGTGGCCGCACCAACTCCAGCCCGTCGTCCAACCGGTGCCCGAAGGCTGGCTCGGCAGTTACGAAGCGGGCGACCTCGACGCCGTGCTGGAAGATTGGGACGAGGTATTGGACGTCAACCGCGACGACCTTGACGCCCTGTTCTGCGCCGTCGAACGCCGGGTCCAGCGCCGCTGGATGGAATCCACACTTAACGAAATGCGTCCCCTCAGTGGACGGGCGGATCCTGCTCGGGAACCCGGTTCACCGGAGCCACCGGCTCTCCCGGCTGACGAGGCGGCGTAGCGTCCTCGGGAATAACCTCGATCTGCATTTCGGAGGTGGGCACATGTTCAAGGTTGCGCACCTTCACCCGGATATCGGTGCCGTCGATCACCAGTTCATTGAAGCTTGGCGGCGTTGAGCGGATGCGCCGCGACAGCGTGCCCGCACCGATCATCCGTAGCGGGCCCTTCGACGTTTCGTGCACCATGTCGAACGGATCGTGGATGTGGCCGGTCAGCACGGCCATGACCCCGCGCGCGGCAAGTTCCGCCATCGCCATTTCGCCATGGCGGGTGAGCAGCTTGCCGTTCGGGTCACGCTCAACAAGCGGATGATGGGCAGTGACCAGAACGTGCGTCCCTGATGGCAGGGCATCGATCGCGTCGAGCGTCTGGCCCAGCGCTTCTTCGGTAATCCAGCCGTTCGACCAGGGAAAACGCCACTGCGCGCGGGCCGTGGTTTTCAGAGGAACGAGAGCGAGGCCGGGAAGATCGATCTCCCGCTCCACCATCGATTCCATGCCGCGAAACCGGCGGTAGGGATCGGTGAACCGTTCCCACAGGTTGAAGTAGGGCATGTCGTGGTTGCCCACCTCCACCGTAACCGGTGGCAGCAGGCCCGATATCCATTCACGTGCAGCATCGAATTCCCGGTGCCGGGCGCGCATGGTCAGGTCGCCGGTGATCGCCACGGCATCGGGCTTCTCGCGCGCGATGCTCGATTCTGCCCAGGCGAGCGCGACGGGATCGACCAGTCCAAAGTGGATGTCGCTGAGATGGAAGATCGTGACAGGACCGCTCATGCCGGTCACGCCAGCAGAATCATCGCGCTGCATGCAAGCGAAATCTATTTTCCGCGCAATCTTCCGTTACGGAACAGGTCGTTCGCAGATCGGAAATTGTCGTTCGTCGGCAGTCGTTGCTGCTCATCGGAACAACAGGCTGCCCGGTCGAGCGTCACGCGCGGCCCGAATCCATCGGGCGTAGGAAGGTCCTGCCCGGCCACTGGAACCCCCGCCGGGCCTCAAATTGAGACCTGTCAGCAAGGATGCCGATCATGACCAAGATCCTGTTCTCCGCCCTTACGGCTTCTGCCCTTGCCGCTGCAGCCGTTTCCTTCGCTCCTGTCGCGGTTGCCGGCGAGACCGCCGCGCTTGAATACGCCGACCTCGACCTGTCCAGCGATGCAGGCAAGGCCGAACTTTCAAAGCGTATCGATGTCGCCGCCCGCAAGGCCTGCCGCACCCAGCCGGGCACCGGCACCCGCATCGCCAGCAATGACGGGCTGGATGAATGCATGGCCAGTGTGCGCAAGCAGGTTGAAACCCGCCTCGCCACCCGTGGTTATGGCAGCAGCGTAGGTCGCTAAGCCAACTTCCCCAGCGACCCAGAGCCCGGGCCCGCGGATATCCCGCCGGCCCGGGTTTTAGTGTCTGGTCCACCTCGCGGTGCCGTACCCCAATCAGCAAAGCTGAAGCGGAATCTAAAGCCGATGCGTGAGAATGAGCCAGGCCGAAAACCCGTTGAGCAGGCTATAGGCCGCATAACCCCATGCCCAACCGGTCGCTCCCTGACCTACAAGCAGCATCGCCCCCAGTAGCACGATGAACTCCAGCCCCAGGCTGAAGCGGCCACCGCGCATGTTGGACATCCACGGCATTTGCCGCAGCACGGGGTGTCCGCTTTCCAGAACTGCCTTGTGCAAGGCGAAATTGCCGATGCCGAACAAGAATGTAAGCAGAATTGCCATGTCCTTGTAACGAATACGCCTCTGGTGCGGCTTAGGCCAGCCATGCATTTCGTCGGGTGCGATTGACCGTCGGTCGACAAATGCCGCTTTCGGTCGATTATACATTTGCCAGCAAGATTGGTTTCCCTAACGGAAAGGGACACGGCAAGATTCCCCCCACGGACCGCTAGCCGTGCCGATCGGCAAAGCGCCAGGCGCCAAGACCGATTGCTGGCCCGGTTCGGAACAGTCCCCCGAACCGGGCCTTTTCTTTTTTGTTTTTCCGGAACTCTACCTTCCGGCCATCGACTTCGCGCGGGCGAGGTAGGTACGGCCGATCCGGACGGCACTGCCGTCGGCCAGTTCTGCAGACCAGACGCCGAGGCCATCGTGCCGCAGCCCGGTGATGCGGTCGCGCCGTAGGATGCAGGACCGGTGCAGGCGGATGAACATGGAGGGATCCAACCGTTCTTCCAGCCCGGTAACGGTCTGCAGCAGAAGATAGGACCGGTCCCCGACATGCAGCCGCACATAGTCGCGCTCTGCGTCGATGCGATCGACGTCCGATGCGGCAATGCGCAGCAATTCGGACCGGTGCGGTACCCAGAACTCGCTCAGCCACTCGCTGGGTTCACGCACGCGATCGCCGCGGCGCGCCGAAACGCGCTGGATCGCCCGTTCCAGCCGGTCCGGCGATACGGGCTTGAGAACGTAGTCGACGGCATCAAGATCGAATGCCTCGACGGCAAAGCTGTCATGCGCCGTGACAAAGACCAGCGCAGGCGGATTGCTCTGCCGCGCAAGCGCGCGGGCGACGGAGAGGCCGTCCAGCTCCGGCATGGTCATGTCCAGCAGGATGAGATCGGGGATCAGCGCCTCCACCAGCCGCAGCGCGGCGGCACCATCGCTGGCGGTGCCGACAACGGTCAGCCCTTCCAGTCCGGCGCAGATCACCTGCAAACGTTCGACGGCCAGTGGCTCATCATCGACGACCAGCGTGCGCAACGGGCCAGCAATTTCCTCAGACATGGGTCAGCACCGACGAAGTGGCGAGAGGCAGGCGGATGACCGTGCGATAGCCCCCCGGAACCACGCCCGAATCGACACTGGCCAGATCCCCGAACCGCGCCTTCAGACGGTCCCGCACGTTGGAAAGCCCGATACCGAAACCAGCCGTCCCGGGCTTTCCGCCACCCTTGCCGTCGTCGGCAACGATGATTTCAAGCCGGCCGAACTCCTCACGTGCGGAAATGCTGACCGTTACCGGCTGGCGGCTGGCTGCCACTGCATATTTGACCGAATTTTCGACCAGCGGCTGCAGGATCATGCCCGGCACCTGCGCATTGACGAGTTCATCGGGTATTTCGACCACGGTCCGCAGCCGGTCGGGGAAACGGACAGCCTCAATATCAAGGTACAGCTTCTGCAGCTCGATCTCCTCGCCCAGCGAATGGTCGCTGGTCGGCTCTTCGGAAAGGCTGCGCCTGTAGAAAGTGGACAAGGTCTGGATCATGCGCTCCGCCGCCTGGGTCTTGCCCGTCATTACCAGCGCCGACAGCGAATTGAGAGTGTTGAAAAGGAAATGCGGATTGATCTGGTATCGCAGCGACCGCAGTTCGTGCGCCTTGGCCGCGCGCCGATATTCGCCCTCGCGCCTCTCCGCCGTGCGGGCGTGGGCTGCGTAGCCCAAGGCAAGGTACAGCGCCGCCCAGGCCAGCAGGACGAAATAACGGCCCAGCGCCGCGTCGGAAATCTGCCGCCAGCGGTTCTCGTCGGTGAGTATTTCCTCAAGCGTGACAGGCCCGGTTTCGGCCTTCTCGTGCGATCCGTCAGGCATATCGACCAACACATTGCCCGATTCGTCACGGCGAATGCTGAGACCTTCCTTCTCGCCGATCTTGGCAAGGACCTGGTTCTCTATATCGGCAAAAGCCCACTGGTTGATCGCGGCAATCGCCAGCGCCGCCGGAAGCGCGGCGACCATGACGATGGAAGCGCGCAGCCATAGCGGCCGGTGGTCCAGCAGGCGGAGCAAGGGCCACAACAGTGCGGTTATGGCCATGGCGGCCGCCGTCACGCCAAGTCGGCGCGTCAGCATGGCAGAGCTGAACTCAAACCCGACGACGGAGGCCCGGATCGTCACCAGAACGAAATAGCAAAGCCAAACCCCCGCGATCGAGGCAATGACGAGACGCGGCGAAACCCGGGAAACAGTGTTATCAGTCACAGATACGTCATAACGCCTGCAGTGCAGAGCGCCAGACGGTTAGTCGGACAGGGTGAGCCGTTGGTCGAAGGGGTTTGGGGGGACTCGGAGCGGCGCTCTCCCCCATTCAACTAATCTCGCAGCAACGAAGGATGCTGCCGCCCTTACGCCAGCAGGTGTTCCTTCTCGATCTTTTCCTGCCAGACCTTGGGCGCAAGCTGGTGCACGTTCTTGCCCTCGGAATCGACGGCAACGGTCACCGGCATGTCCTCGACAGTGAATTCGTAGATCGCTTCCATGCCAAGGTCCGCGAAGCCGACGACTTCGGCCTTCTTGATGGCGCGGGCGACAAGGTACGCGGCGCCGCCGACAGCCATCAGGTACGCCGACTTATGCTTGGCAATACTCTCGGTCGCAGCGGGGCCGCGCTCGGACTTGCCGACGCTGGCAAGCAGGCCAAGGTCGAGCATGATATCGGAAAAGG
Organism: Novosphingobium sp.; assembly: GCA_040509895.1. Taxonomy (GTDB): domain Bacteria; phylum Pseudomonadota; class Alphaproteobacteria; order Sphingomonadales; family Sphingomonadaceae; genus Novosphingobium. The sequence continues at coordinate 15,119 of JBEVKC010000046.1, forward strand.
AGTCCATGCGGGTCGCGGTGGTGGGGCCAGCGGGGCCGACAACCTCGTCTCGTACCGGATCGACCGGGCCGACGTAGTAGATCACGCGGCCCTTGAAATCGACGGGCAGTGCCTCGCCCTTCGCCAGCATATCCTTGATGCGCTTGTGCGCAGCGTCACGGCCAGTGAGCATCTTGCCGTTGAGCAGCAGGCGGTCGCCCTGCTTCCATCCCTGCACTTCTTCTGGCGTCAACATGTCGAGGTTGACGCGCTTTGCCGCCTTGTCGGGAGTCCAGTGGACCTGCGGCCATTCGGACAGCTTCGGCGTCTCGAGGTAGGAAGGACCAGAGCCATCCAGGGTGAAGTGCGCGTGGCGGGTGGCTGCGCAGTTCGGGATCATCGCCACCGGCTTGCCCGCGGCGTGGCAGGGCCAGTCGAGGATCTTGACGTCAAGAATGGTCGAAAGCCCGCCAAGGCCCTGCGCGCCGATGCCAAGCGCGTTGACCTTGTCGAAGATTTCGATGCGAAGTGCCTCGATGTCGTTCTGCGGCCCGCGTGCCTTGAGCTGGCCCATATCGATGGGCTCCATCAGGCTCTGCTTGGCGAGCTTCACGCAGTGCTCGGCAGTGCCGCCGATGCCAATGCCGAGCATGCCTGGCGGGCACCAGCCGGCGCCCATCTGCGGCAGCATCTCGACAACCCAGTCGACGATCGAATCGCTGGGGTTCATCATCTTGAACTTCGACTTGTTCTCGCTGCCGCCGCCCTTGGCCGCGACGTCGACCGAAATCTTGTTGCCCGGGACCATGGAGACGCTGAGCACGCAAGGGGTGTTGTCCTTGGTATTGCGTCGGGTGAAGGCGGGATCGGCAAGCACCGAAGCGCGCAGCTTGTTTTCCGGATGATTGTAGGCGCGGCGCACGCCGTCATCGACGACATCCTGTAGTGAGCGCGAGGATTCGAGGCGGCAATCCTGCCCCCATTCGATGAAGACATTGACGATGCCGGTATCCTGGCAAATCGGCCGGTGACCCTCGGCGCACATGCGGCTGTTGGTCAGGATCTGCGCAATGGCGTCCTTGGCCGCCGGGCCCTGTTCGGCCTCATAGGCTTCACCCAGTGCGCGGATGTAATCCATCGGGTGGTAATAGCTGATGTACTGCAGTGCGTCGGCGACGCTCTCGATCAGGTCCTCCTCGCGGATGGTTACCATGTCGGCCATTTTGCGCATTCCCTTGCTCGCATTCTCGCGGTCCCCATAGTCGCGAGACTCGCAATGCGTCAAAGTGCTTTGCGCACGAAAAGGCTTGTCCTAAGAAGCGAACCAATTGCGCCGGTGTGTTGCATGTGCAATACGCCACGGTGTCTCAGGGATTTTATTTGATGACATTGACCGAGGAACGGCCCGACGCCGGCAGCTTTGCCGAAGCCCGTCGCGCCATGATCGACAGCCAGTTGCGCACCAGCGGCGTGAACGAGCCATTCGTGCTTGCCGCCATGGCCCGCGTCCCGCGTGAGGACTTCGTTCCTGAAGGCCTGCGCACCTCCGCCTACATCGACCGGGCCATTCCGCTGGGCGAAGGCCGTTTTCTCGCGTCCCCCGTTGTCCACGGCATGATGCTGGCCGAGGCTGCACCGAAGCCCGCTGACAAGGTGCTGCTGGTGGGTGACGGCAAGGGCTATCTTGCCGTACTGTTTGCACCGCTGGTCGGCTCGCTCGACGCGGTTGCTCCCGCAGATGCCGCCGGCAAGTCCGGCGCTGGCGAATATTCGCTGATCGTGATCGACGGCGCGGCAGAGGAACTGCCTGCCTCGATTGAAAAGCTGCTGGCAGACGACGGCAGGCTGGTTACCGGCGTGGTCGAGCGGGGGGTGACCCGCCTTGCTGCCGGCCGCAAGGCTGCTGGCGCAATCTCGCTACTGCCGCTGGCCGAGATCGGCATTCCTGTCCTCCCCGAATTTGCTGCGCCGAAGCGCTGGAGCTTCTGAATGGCGCGACTGGCCTGCCGATTGCTGCTTGCCACGGCGGTGAGCACGCTTGCCGTTCCTGCGTCTGCGGACGAGCTCCGCGACGCGCTGGTGCAGGCCTATAACTATAACCCGACCTTGCTTGCCGCCCGGTCAAACCAGCGCGCCGTTGATGAGAACGTGCCGATTGAGCGCGCGGCCGGGCTTCCCAGCGTCAATGCGACGGGCACCTATACGGAGATACTCAAGCAACAGGGCAATTCCTTCACCAATCCTGATCGCGCGTTTAACGGCTCGGCCGATCTTGGCGTGCCGGTTTACTCCGGCGGGGCAGTCAGGAATTCGGTAAAGGCCGCCAAGATACGCGTCGAAGCGGGCCAGGCAGACCTGCGGGCGACCGAATCCTCCATCTTCAGCCAGGTTGTGTCGGCCTACACCGAAGTGGTGTCGAATGAGGCCGTGGTCGCGCTCAACCGGAAGAACGTTTCGGTGCTGGAAGTAAACCTCCAGGCAACCAGCGACCGTTTCGAAATCGGCGACCTGACGCGCACGGACGTTGCACAATCGGAATCGCGCCTGGCAGTCGCGCGCGGCGATACCCGGACAGCAGAGGCGCTGCTTGTCGCTTCGCGTGAACGCTACATTGCCCTTGTGGGAAAGCCGCCCGCGAATCTCGCACCGCCTCCGCCACTGCCTGCACTGCCCGCCAGTCCGGAAGATGCGGTTGCCACTGCGCTCGAAAACAATCCGGACATCCTTGCCGCACGCGAACGCACCAAGGCTGCGGGCTATGACATCGAAGTAGCCGGATCGACTCGCCTGCCCCGGTTGGAAGTCTTCACCGGCGGCACCTATACCGACTATTTCAATTCGCTTCCCCCCACGCTCGGCGCGGGTATCGACCAGACAACCACTGGTGCGACGGCCGGCGTGCGCGCAACGATACCTATTATCCAGGGCGGCCGCCCCGCGGCGCTGCGCCGCCAGGCACAGGCGTTCGCCTCGGCCGCACAGGAAACCGAGATCGCGATCGAGCGTGACGTCATCGCGCAGGCCCGCGCCGCCTATTCGACCTGGGTTGCAGCGAACGAGGTAATCGCCTCCACCCAAACGGCCGTGTCGGCCGCCGAGCTCAGCCTTGAGGGTGTTCGCGCCGAGAACAGCGTGGGCAACCGCACGATCCTTGACGTCTTGAACGCCGAGCAGGAACTGCTGGACGCCAGTGTCCGCCTGGTGAACGCGCGTCGCACCGCCTATGTCGCCGGCTTCACCTTGCTGGCCGCCATGGGCCGCGCCGAAGCCAAGGACCTGAATCTAGACGGCGGCGTGCTTTACGATCCGGAGACGAACTATGAACGGGTCCGCGGGAAGATCTTCGACTTTGACGACGATCCCGATCCGACGCCGCAAGCGACGCGAACCGTTGACACGCCCACGCAGGGAAGTGACATTCCCGCACAGTGAATCGGCCCCGCCGCATGACGGGGCGGGACAGGACAGGGGTGGTCCGATGAACCAGTCTGGGGAACCTTCGGTCGAAGAAATCCTCGAATCGATCAAGA
>JBEVKC010000047.1:0-17645 GCA_040509895.1 Novosphingobium sp.
CCGAAGTGACGGCGCACAATGTTATTTGAGGCAAGGCGAGCCTCGTACCTTCGCCAAAGGTTCCATTCACTGTGGAATTAAAGTTCGCCGTTGCCATTACAGGTTTACCACAAAACGCTCGCTGTACGGGCTCAGGTTGGGATGATGGAATGGATCGATTATTGCGTCTGTACTCCAATTGCGCCTGAGTGCCTCCAGCTCGCCCGCAAAACGTTCTGCCGCAATGCGGTCCCGGTCAAAGCCCCGCGAGACTGACTCATGATGCACGAGCTGCGCACGCGGTTCGTAAAATGATTGCCAGCCCCTCTGGTTCAGGCGCAGGCACAGATCGACATCGTTGAATGCAACCGCGAAACTTTCCTCGTTAAAGCCGCCGACGGCCTCGAAGCGATCTCGCTGGACAACAAGGCAGGCCGCAGTCACGGCCGACACGTATTGGGGTAGATTATGCCGCCAGAAATACCCCTCTGCCTCCGGTGAAAGAAGGCGATGGGCATGAGCTGCCCCACCTACAACTCCCAGCACCACTCCAGCATGTTGAATCCGCCCGTCAGGATATAGCAACTGCGCTCCGACTGCACCTACGTCGTCGCGTAGGGATTGCTGAACCATGATGTCTAGCCAGTCGGGTTCAAGCATTTCAACATCGTTGTTGAGCAGGCAAAGCACCTGTCCACGGGCTATTGCTGCCGCGCGATTGTTGATTGAGGAGAAATTGAACGGTCCTTCATGGCGCAACACGCGAAAGCGCGCTGGGTCAAGCGAGTCCAGATAGGCGAGGGCAGCCGGATCATCGCTGTCGTTGTCGACAACGATGATCTCGAGATCGGGGTAATTCGTCGCATCGAGCCCATTAAGGCAGGTCTCGAGAAGGTCCGCCCGGTTACGCGTGGGAACAATGACGCTCACCGATGGGAAATGGCCTTCCAGCTTGCCCGGACGCGCCGGCCAATTTGGCTGAGGGCGCTCGCGCCGATGGTGCAGAACCTCACGCACGTGGACCGGCGCCGCTCCGCGGCCGGCCTTTTCGACCAGTACACGCACCCAATCATGCCTACCAAGCAGGAGCGGGAAGTCGTCGCGGTCCGCCCGCATGATGGCGGTACCGGAAACATAATCGTAGTGCCGGAAGAGCTCGCCATTCCAGTCTGGCTTGAAGTGCGGTGTGCGGCGCCGGCCCTTGCTGTCCATCAGGTCATCGTCGGCATAGGCGAGGGCAGCCGGTGACTGCACAAGTGCGGCCTCGTAGAGGGCAACAGCACCGGATTCGAGAACGTCGCCAGCGGCAAGAGGCATGACCCAGGGGTTCTCTTCCCATGCGATCGATGCCCAAGCTTCCGTAAGGGATGGCACTACTTTCGCGCCCTCAACGTGCATGTTGCCAAGGACTATCGTCTGCACATGTTCAGCTTTCAGGCTGCGGAGGGTGGCGTCAAGCGCGACCGGGTCGTTCAAGGACTCGACAATTGCTACAACAAGCAGGCGTGGCTTTGCAGTTGCTGCCGGAGCCTGAGCAGCTGGCATGCGAACTGCCTGGCGGCAAAGCCACAGGTCGTATGCCCAACCGGATGAGCCGATCAGTGGAGCAAGCCGGGCACGCGAACGCAGGCGCTTGCCCACGAGCCTCCACCATATCGCTGCGAAATATTCGCCTGGCTGCCGGATCGAGGCTTCGACGTGGACGCATAGTGCCGTCCAGACACATCCGGCCCGCCATGTCTGACGCGTCTGTTCGACTTTGCGGCCCACCTTTCCGGGTTGCGCATGGTGGATGCCTGCTGGCGACCCGGCAGCAATGCTCACTTGGCCCGGATCAGGCAATGGAGCGCGCCTTCAGGATTTGTTCGATTACCGGCTTGTCGCCCGGATTGTTCAGCTCGATTGCATCCCAGTCGAGAGGATTCAGTGACACGACGGAGACAGGCAGGCCGAGATCCAGGAAGCGAAGCTGCTCCAGACCTTCCAGCCTTTCAAGCTCCGATGGCGAAGCCGCCGCGTACAATTCAAGCGCGGACGTGCGATATGCATAGAGTCCGAGGTGCAGGCGCACCGGAAGAGTCTCGGTCCCGGCAGGAATGTATGGCAGCACGACCTTGGAGAAATACAAGGCACGCTCCCGCCGGTCCAATACGACTGTTGTCCCGCCAACGCGTCCATTGGCCTGATCATTGACGAGATGTTCGTAAATGGAAGCCGAGGCGCGAACCGCCGGGGTCGCCGCTATCGCTTCCGGATCGGCGGCAAGGCGTTCCACCAGTTGCGGAAGCACCCAAGCCGGTGAAAGGGGCGCGTCACCCTGCAAATTGACGACAACGTCTGCTACGGGGCCAAGCTTGGCGATGGCCTCAGCGCATCGTTCGGTGCCGTTTGCACAGTCCTGCGATGTCATAACGACATTTCCGCCGAATGATTCCACTTCCCCCGCAATACGGGCATCGTCCGTGGCGACCCAAACGCCCACCGCGCCTTCTACGCTCATGGCGCAGTCCCAAGTGCGACGGATCAGGCTGCGCGATTCACCAGTCGCGCCAACCAGTTGAACCAGCGGCTTTCCGGGATAGCGAGATGATGCATAGCGGGCGGGTATTATGATCGCAAAGCTGGCCGCAGCCATAACGTCCTATGCCCTCAAGAAAGCCCGAGCCGCAGGAAATCGTGCATGTGGACAATGCCGATGGGAATCTGTCTTCCCGTGGAAGTCAGGCCGCCATCTACCACCGAACAGTGGGGCTCATCCTCGTTCACGACAAAGGCGCATGTTATTTGCGCATCATTGATGAACCTCAGGGCGTCCTCCGCTGCCATGGCTGCTTGCAACACCTTGGGCTTGGAGGTCATCACATCCTGGGCGGTGACCTTGTCCAGGACCTTGATATGGCGGCGCAGGTCGCCATCCGTGATGATGCCTGCAAGGCGTCCCTCGCTGTCAACCACGCCCGCTATCCCAAAGCCCATGGACGTCATCTGCGAAATGACACTTTCCATCGGCAGGTCAAGCGGGACCAGCGGTAGCTTGTCTGGTCCATGCATGAGTTCGCCCACCGAGCGGAGGCGAAGGCCGATTGCGCCGCCCGGATGCAAGGCTTTCATGCTTTCGCGCGAGAAGCCCCGCATGTCCATCAGCACCATGGCAATGGCATCACCGAGCGCCAGTTGCTGCGTCGTTGAACTCGTGGGCGCAACATTTACCGGACAGGCCTCGCGCGCGGGCGGGACCAGAATGCAGATGTCGGACCGGCGCGCCACCAGGGAACCCCGCCTCGACGTGATGCCGACCACCTGGATGCCGCGGCTTTCTGCATGATCGTAAAGTACGTGCAATTCGGCAGTGTCGCCTGAATTGGAAAGGGCAAGCACGACGTCACCTTCGACAACCATGCCAAGGTCGCCGTGTGCAGCCTCTCCCGGATGGAGATAGATGGCAGGAGAGCCCGTCGCCGCCAGCGTGGCCGCAATTTTTCGGGCGATGTGGCCTGATTTTCCGATGCCAGCGACAACTATACGTGCCTGCGCCGCACATAACATTTCACAAGCCGCAACAAAAGTATTGCCTAACGATTCCGCCAGGCGATCTAGAGTTCGAGCTTCCGTATCGATAACTTCTCGCGCTCGCGCAAGAACGCCATCGGCGGATTCGACGGCCTTAAGAACAACTGATGACGCCAACTTCAAACCCCTGGACCCATAATTCCCACTGCCTCGAAATCGGGTGGTGAGGCTTTTGATGCGAGCTGTGTTTACAACAGATTCTGTAGCGGTTTCCTACGACTAGGCCCACATCAAGTCTTTAGGAGGCGCTGACAGGGTTGTAAATCCCAGCGCATCCGCAACACGGGCACTCGTCGGAAAAGAACCTGCACTTGTCGCGTAAATGCAACAATGTGAAACAATGTGTGGATAGCCAAGAGGATTGCGGGTGTCGGTTATTCGCGAAATTCGGCTGGGCCGCGCACTCCTACGCTGCGCCAAGGCTGTCCAAAGCGGTCGGCAAATCGGTCGCGCAGCGCCCACAGCCACCCAACTCTGCGTTCCGCTAGGCCGGGCATGCTGAGGAAATCGCCCCCCAGCCACGGGAGGAAAGGGTTCCGACGTGCGTATGACCAAATCTCGACACGCTCGATAGGTCGCATTGATGCGCCGCGAGCATGGAATCCCAGTGTGTCGGCAACAACAAGGGTGTTGGCGGGCACTGCGAGTGCTTCAGCCTCGGGCAGCCCCATTTCCTTAAGCTCCGCTGGCGACACGCGGGGTGAACCCCTGGCGGACAGGCGATCAATCATGTGCGGGTCGGCAAGGCTGCGGCGGTATTCCCAGTCAACGCGCGCCGGCGTCAGCCTGTGCGATCCGGGTACGAAGCGGAACGGCGCCTCGTCCTGCTCAACCGGATTCAGGAACAGCCATGCTTTTAGTGACGAGTGGAAGGCATCGGCGTGGAGCGATTCCTGGGGATCGCCGCTGTCATCTGGGTCGTGCGTGACGATAGTTTGCACATAATGCAGGGGCTGGATGCGATAGCTGGCAACATAGTGGAAAAGCGCAGTCAAATCGTCCCTAGCCAGAAGCAGGCGCAATTGCGGTATGGCCTTGAGCATGGTCGGATCGATCGCCAGTCGGCGTGTGATCGCGTCGCCCTGACGCATTTCGCGGGCTGGTCCCTGATATTCGAGAATGGCGCGGCGCAGGGATGTGAATTGTTCTGGCGGTACGACATCCATGATGGCGACGAAGCCGTCGCGATCGAAGGCAGTGCGCCAATCCTCTCTGACACGGCTTGCCAGCCTCCGCCGTCTCCAGCTGCATAGGGCCCCTGCCAACAGGACTCTCCCCCGGTGCAGACCCCAGCCGTTCAGCCGACGCGAGCCCAAAAACGGGTTGTCGAGAAAGCTCTTGGCGGAGGTTGCCAGTTGGAGGAGCCAAATAGGCGTGGAAAGGATCAGCTTGACCGGATTGAGAACATTCATATGAACGGGCAGCAAATTTCAGGATGTGGTGCAATTCAACCATCAGGAGTGAACTTGCAACTGCTTTTCCATGGGGCCTTCGGTTGCGCTCACAACTCTGTTCGCAAGGTAATAACGTTAAAATGATCAGGAATGGATTTCGGTACCGGACGGTCCTTCTCGCTGCCGCTGCATTGATTGCAACACCCGCTTGGGCTGAGGCTGTAGATGACGACGTGGTTGCAGGCGCATCGGTACCGGCGGCGAACACCTTCGACGGCTCGTTTGACCTCGTGGCCATGCCCACGCCTGCGACGGCGTATGGGTATTCTTCCGAATCCCCTGTTTGTTTTGACGACCGTCTCACGCGGGCGGGATGCTTCAATGCGCGGGCTACCCCCGCGACATGGGATCTTGCCGATTTTCAGGCTGCTGAGAACGAGGCGGGTGCCGGCGCGCCGGCCATTGATACTGCGATTGCCGAAGATTCGGCGAATGCCAGTTCGAGCGACATTCTTGGTCCACCTCAACCCCGTCCGGCGAGATTTGCGGGTGTGCCGATTGGTTGGGCCGACCACGTGCCTCGCGACCAGGCGAAGACAAGGGGCTTCTTTAACCAGGCTGGCAAAGTATGGCCGGAAATGGCGCTGCTTTTCGCCTACTTCAGCGTGCAGAGCGGCAAGAAGCTGTTCCGGGAAACCACGGACTTTCATTTCAATAATGAAGGCTGGTTTAGCACCAACACTTCGAACGTCGGTGTCGACAAGCTTACGCACGCTTTCGACACCTACGTGATCGCGGAAGCCTTGCACGCACAGCTTCACCGGAAGACTGCGGCTTCGGAGGGGGACGCGTTGACTGCGGGTGTCCTCGCATCAGTCCTGATGGCCTTCAACGAACTATCCGATGGCATTGAAACCGATAGCGGATATTCGATGCAGGACGTCACCATGAACACTTTGGGGGCGGCATTTTCGATCCTGCGCAATACTGTGCCAGGTGTAAGGGAGAAAGTGGCATTCAAGATCGAGATCATGCCGGACAGCAACATATACAGCATCCGTGGCAAACCCCACTATGCGCAGCAACGCTATATGCTTTCGCTAAAGGGGGCGGGATTTAAGGAACTGCACGACACGCCGTTCCGCTACCTCGATTTCCAGGTTGGGTACTATGCGTCTGACTTCCTGATCGAGGATCGGGAGGCGGGGATTACACCCAAGCAGCACGTGTTCGTGGGTATTGGCCTGAACCTGAGCGAAATCCTGTTTGGCCGGTCGAATTCAAGGATCGGCAAGGCGGCTTACACGGTCCTAGACTATTTTCAGGTTCCCTATACGTCACTGCGCTACGACACGACCCAACACCGTGTTTTCTCTGCCGCAAAGCCATGAGCGGGCAATTGCCGCGCTGGTCTTGGCGATTGTGGAGTTTGGACTGCCTATGGGCCGAGGGGTGATGCGAGAATTGCAAGTAACCCCATGCCTCGCGGGCGTGCCTGCGTGACGACCGTTCCATTTTTGCGCATACCTCCGTTTCCCGGTCACCGGGCAGGGCCGCTGGCAGTCACCGGCGCGACCCGCCCGGATTGCGACGGAGCGCAACTCGCGGAAAGCTTGCGGCAATGGCGCGTGGGCGGAAGCTACTGGGGCGCGGCGTCCGCGCTTCCTGTCGGCTGCGACGTGGTCCTCTGTCCTTCCAGTCCGGCGGCGGCAGTAGTGGTCCTTGCCGAGGCACGCAGCAGCGGACTGATCGAACGTGCTGTAGTCCGCGGAAAGTTCGGCGGGGCGAGGGGGCTGCCGTGGATACCGGCCGACGCCGACCCTTGGAACGTTTGCACACAAGCCTCGCTCGTCATCGCCGACGCAGATGACGAAGCGGCGTTGATTGCCGCGCTCGTTGGGACCGATCTCAAGGTAGTCGGCAGCGGTCGCTTCGCGGATCTTGCCGTTGCGGACCGCGTTGATGAAGTTGTGCAACGCGAATTATGCTCAGCATGGTCCTATCGAGATCCCTTTGACGGAGAGTTGATGGAGCCCATCAGGGCAATCGAAATGTTGGGCCGCTGGCGCACCCTGATCGATGCCAACCGGGAAGTTGCGTCCGTCTACGGTGTCGCGCGGTGGAAGCGCATCACTGCCGATGTTCTGCTGTGGGATGGAACAGGGGCGGTTCGCCACGGATCCGGGGATAGGGAAGCAGGCGCCAAATCCGGTCCCGGCGCGGGCGATCAGGTGCTGGCCTGGGTAGCCCGCTCCGATAGCGCTCGACTTTCCGCTCTTGAGGCAAGGGGCGTGCGCGTGGGCGAAATCGAGGATGGCATGATCCGCTCGACAGGGCTGGGAGCAAACTGCGTCCCGCCGCTGTCCATAGTTGTGGATAAGGCTGGGCCACATTTCGATCCGGCACAGCCCAGCATGCTCGAAACAATCCTGCAGGATGCAGATATCGACGAGGGCACTCTGTCCCGCGCTGCGGCGCTGCGCCAGTGGCTCGTAGCGAAGGGCATCAGCAAATATGGGCAGGATGAGGGACGCAAGATATCCGAGGCAGAACCCGGCGGGCGACGGCGCGTGCTCGTCACCGGCCAGGTTGAGGACGATCGTTCGGTGCTGCGCGGCGGTGGCGGGCTTGGGAACCTTGAACTGTTGCGCCGGGCAAGGGAGGCCGAGCCTGACGCATGGATCGTGTTCAAGCCGCACCCGGATGTCGAGGCAGGCCATCGCAAGGGGCGCGTCCCCGATGCTCACGCCTTGGAGTACGCGGACGAAATCGATCGCACATCGTCAATCGCTGCCCTTTTGGACAGCGTCGAGGGCGTGCATGTGCTGACCTCGCTCGCAGGATTTGAGGCGCTATTGCGTGGATGTGACGTAACAACGCACGGAGTGCCCTTCTACGCCGGATGGGGGCTGACGCGTGATCTAGGCCCCGTACCGCCTCGGCGATCTCGCAAGCGCAATATCGATGAATTGGTTGCGGCCACACTTATCCTGTATCCACGATATCTCGACCCGGTTACACGTCTTCCTTGTGAGCCTGAAATTCTGGTACAACGCATTGCAGATGGTGACGCAGTTGTGCGATCACACCTTGTCAGGCTCAGGGAAATCCAAGGCCGAATCAACCGGCTGGCGAGCATGGCAACTTGGCGGAGGGATCGGTAGTGCTGGCTGCTCCTGAACGCCGCTTCCTTTTTCTGCAGGGACCACCGGGCCCTTTCTTTCGGGAACTTGGCGCCGAATTGAAGAAACGCGGCGCCAAGGTGCACCGCATCAATTTGTCGGGCGGAGATCGCCGTGACTGGCCGACCGGGGCCAGCGATTACCGTGGCCTGATGCGTGACTGGCCGTTGCACTTTGACCGTTATGTGCAGGAGCATGGCATTACCGACGTCGTGCTGTTTGGCGACTGTCGGCCAGTTCACATGCGCGCGGCGCGTCTGGCCAGGTTGCGCGGCATCGGCATTTACGTGTTTGAGGAAGGGTACATCCGTCCCGATTGGATGACGTTGGAGCGTGATGGCGTAAACGGCTACTCACCGTTCGATCGCAATCCGGAAGCGGTTCTCGCCGCTGCTGCAAACCTTCCACCGCTTCCCGACATGCCCTCCATCACGGCTTCGTTCAGCCGCCGGGCGCGTGACAGCTATTGGCACTATCACAGCGTGATCACGGGCCGACTGCGTTACCCATTCTACCAAACCCATCGGCATGGATCGCTTCTTGCCGAGGGTGTCGGCTGGGTTCGGCGCTTTGCACTTCGCCGCCGCCGCGCCAAGCAGGCTGAGGCGACGCTCAAATTGCTCGAAGGTAAGCGGTATTTCCTGTTCCCCCTGCAACTGTCAGGGGATTTTCAGATTCGCTCGCATTCGCCGTTCCTCTCCATGGCGATGGCGCTAGAATATGTGCTGACCAGTTTTGCCCGGCATGCCCCACCCGACGCCATCCTGCTGGTCAAGGAGCATCCGCTTGACGTGGGTTTCCGGAATTGGCGGCGCCATATCCGCCGGCGCAGTGCCCATCACGGCCTGAAAGGTAGAGTGCAGCATATCGATGGCGGGTTCCTGCAGGATCTGTGCGAGAACTCGACGGGAATGGTTTGCGTTAACAGCACATCGGGAACGCTGGCCCTTTCAGCTGGCACACCGGTCATCGTGCTGGGCGATGCTGTCTACGACGTACCAGGCATCACCCATCAAGGCTCGCTGGACGGCTTCTGGTCGAATCCCCAGTCGCCCGACATGACGCTCTATGAGGCATTCAAGCAGGTGCTTCATAACCAGTGCCTCGTACGGGGCGGGCTGGCGAGCGAGTCCGCGACCCGCATATTGATCGAAAACAGTGTGGAGCGACTGTTGACGCCAGTACAAGCGCCACCGTCGAAGCGTGTGCGCCGTAGCAAAACGCTTGCCCCGGTTGCAGCGGCGGGCGACTTGCCAGGCCGGTCCACCCATTCATAGTCGCTGTGCTCCGGATGCGGCGGGCAGCTGATTGAACCACCAATTGCCAGATCCCTTGTCAGATAGCTTTCAACGTCCTTTCGTATTCGATGCGAGCCGACTGGTCTGGCGGATGTGGCGCCGCCGGCTGCCGACCGGGATTGACCGTGTTTGCCTTGCATACCTTCAGGAATTTGCGAGCGATTCGCTGGCAATGCTGCAATGGGGTGAGCGGCGCGTAGTTCTGGGGCCGCAGGGCAGCGACGCTTTATTCCGAGTGCTGATGGGCGGCGCAACGCGCCTAAGAAGGACGCGGCTGGCGGCTGTGCTTGCACGTACCATTCCTGCTTCCGTGGTGCGATCACCTGACTTCTTCGGACGCGTCTACCTCAATGTGGGGCATACCGGCCTGAATGCGCCCGGGTTGGGTGACTGGATTGCGAGTCATGGTTTGAAGGCCGTGTATCTGATCCATGACCTGATTCCGCTTACGCATCCGGAATACTGCCGCCCCAACGAGCATGAGAAGCACGCGACCCGGATGCGCAACGCTTTGCGCAGCGCCCACGCGGTAATCGTCAATTCGCATGCTACGGGGGCGGACTTGGCAGATTTTGCCGGGCAGGAAGGCCTGCCGATGCCCGAGGTGGTGGTGGCGCATCTTGGTATAGAAAAACTGGCCGCTGGTCGCGCCGATGCCTCGCCGTGGCCGTCACCTTATTTCCTGTGCATCGGGACGATCGAGGCACGCAAAAACCATATTCTGCTCCTCCGTACCTGGACGAAGCTGCGCACAGAACTGGGGCCCGGTACGCCTGACCTGGTGCTGGTCGGACAGCGGGGCTGGGAGGCGGAGGAGACTTTCGCCCTCCTCGATCGCGGCCAGCACGAACACGGCAAGATTGTAGAACTCAGCGGCTGCAGGGATGCGGAACTGGCGGCGCTTATAGATCATGCGCGAGCAGTGCTGATGCCCAGCCATGTCGAGGGATATGGCCTCCCCGTGCTTGAAGCTATGGCTCGCGGCACGCCTGTGATCGCAAGCGACCTTGCGGTGTATCGTGAGATCACGGACGAAATACCGCTGTTCCTTGATCCGAATGACGAGGCAGCGTGGCTGCGCGCCATCAAAGATTACCTTGATGCCACTCCTGAGCACGAAGCCCAGCGCCGCCGTCTGGTTGCCTTTCGCTCGCCGGATTGGAACGATCACATGGCGCAGGTCAAGGAGTGGCTCGGGATGCGGGATTGGCGGGAATAGGCCGCGGGCCGTTTGACTACCGCGCCGCTTTCCACGCTTTCATGTCGACCTCATCGCTGACCTTGAACGGCACCCCATTGGCGTTGAGGAACAGCCGCTCCATTTCCTGGCGGGTGAACGGGCGTGAGCCGAGGCGGCCAAACACTGCCATCTGGCCACCTGTTTCATCCACCGCCCGGTCGCGGTCGAGGCCCTTGGAGAGCGACAGGGCCGGTGAACGCGTCCTCGCCCATGCGATCAGCTCCGGCTTTGGGGCGGGCGAGAAGCCGTAGAAGTTCGGTTGGCTGTCCGGCGAAGTAAGCTGCACCACTTTCAGGCCGTTCCGCCCGTCGGCCACATAGGCGAAGAGTGAAGCGTTCGTGCTGCCTACAATCACGTCCTCGGCATCGTTCAGTTGCCCGTCGAACGTCACCTTCTGGTAGATCTGTGGCATGTTGGGCCGGGTGATGTTCACGATGACCAGTCCGTCCTGTTTGGCCGCCACATAGGCGTAGGTGCGGGCAAGGTAGACGCGGCGCGCATCGGCCAGCGGCACAGTTCCCGACGGCACCGCTGTCGGGTTCAGAAGGTTCGTTACGTCGAACAGCTTGAGGCCCTCACGGTCCGTCACCCACAGGTAGCGGAACTGCACGGCACTGGCACGCGCATCGGACAATTCGCGCACTGCGGCCAGCTTTGGATTGAGGGGATCATGCAGGTCGACGACGACCAATCCTCGGTCGGCGGTAATATAGGCGACTTCGCCCGCCAGCACGATGTGCCGGGCGCCTTTCAGCACGCCATCAGGGTTCCAGGTGACAGCACGCTTCAGGTCGTTGTTGCGGAATTCGCCATCGGCAAATGTGTCGATGTTGACGAGGATCAGGCCCTCAACGCTGTCGGTGATCGCCGCGTAGCTGTAGATCGGCAGGAAGGGCTGTTCCTGGTTGATCTTGCGCAGTTCGGGCGTGCTGCGCGTCGGGGCAATCGGCTGGTTTGTAGCGAGAGCCATGCAGGTGGCGTTCTTCGAACCCACGCCGGACTTCTGCCCCAAGGCTGAGAATGGTGCCGACACGATAGGGTCAGAGAAACCCTTGTTGGCGACAGACGCGATATCATAGACCCGGAAGCCGCCGTGCCCTTCGGCCACGAACATGTATTCGCCGCGCATCTGCAGGCAGCCTACCCGATCACGCGTGCCCTGCACGACGTTGCGGAATTCCTCGATGGGATGGGTCTCGCCCGAGGCATTGGCGGCGAAGGTCTTGCCGCGTGTCCAATTCTTCAGTTCGCGGCCGTTCTGCTCGACGTGCATCTTCCAGTAGTCGGGATAGGCAAATCGTTGCAGGTAGGAACCGATCACCGCCTGCGGCTCATCCCATTCGGTCACGCGTACGGCCTCAAACCCGCCCTCAAGCCCGGTCCAGGCGTTGAGGCCGACGAAATTGACGTAGTTGGTTCCCAGCAGGAATAGCTGCGCCATGATCGCGTTGTTGTCGTCCTTGTCCGACAGGTGGCAGTCGGTGCAGGTCTTGGTCTCGGTCAGCCGCACGGTATGCGGGAAGTGCGGGGCGAAGGCCTGCGACGAGAAGCCGATGCCGCTGATCGGTGGCTGCTGGATGTAGATACGTTCACGGTTCACATTGGTCGATGACAGCACCAGCGCCGAGGTTGAGCGCACCGGCGCGACCTGGTTGCCCTTGGTCGTCATGTGCTTGCCAAGCTGGAACATCTCGTCACGCGCGACTTGCGGGTTGTAGGTCGCGAAGTTGCGCGTTTCGTCACCCTCATAGTGGTGCATCGAGGTTTTCCAGTTGGCCTCGATTGGCAGGTGGCAGCCGCCACAGCTTGTTGTCCACGAAAGGTGGCAGGTGAAGCAGGCCATTTCCTTTTCGCCGTGCGCGCGGTCGGTTAGCGCCACGCCGGGGCCGAAGGAGAAGCTGCCGTCGTCAGCGCCGGACCGGCTCATCAGCTTGGAACGCGCAGCCTTGGCGTTGAACTCCGGTGAGGTAGGATCGACGCTGTTCTTCACCAGCTTCACCTCCCACACGAGGTTGGGATCGATGATGGATCGCTGGTATAGCGTTCGGCGCCCCATGCTGCCGTCCCCCCATTCAAAGCGGCGTTGGCCGTCGGGGTTACGCAGCAGGGCAAGGTTGTTGCCCTTGGGCGGGGCAGCGGGGCCTGACGTCAGCAGGTTTGGATAGGCATCGGCGGTGCCATGGCAGTCCTTGCAGCCGATCTCCACCGCATTGGCGACCTCTCCATAGATCAGGCCATTGCCATGGCTGTCCTGTGAGAAGTGACAGTCGGCGCACTGCATGCCCTTTTCGGCATGGATGTCCATGAGGTGGACGGCCTTGCCGGGGTTGGTGCCGACGGGCACGAACTTGCCTTCTCCCTCCTTGCGGAACTTCTCAGGATCGTCGGGCGAGACGATCTTGCCATCCTTGTCGAGCAGGTTGCCCTCGCGGTCGCGCTTGAAAATGGCGCGGAAGTTCCAGCCGTGGCCGTGATAGTCGGCGAACTGCGTGTCCTTCAGCTCCGGATTCACGTCATATACGTTGCGCAGGAAATCGATGTCCGCCCATTTGCCGCGCGGCGCCGCGCCTTCGGGATTGCGTTCCAGCACGGCATGGGTTTCGGCGGCGGTCGGGTACTTCTGCTTTTCCGGCCACATCTTCGGCGCGTCGGACTCATAGTCCCACATCGTGTAGCCAAGGTAGCTGTTCAGGAAGATATTGGGCTGGTGCATGTGGCAGTTCATGCACTGCGACGTCGGGATCGAGCGCGTGAAGACGTGTTGCAGCGGGTGGCCGCTTTCCTTCACGCCTTCTTCCGCAACGCCGCTGCCATGAGCGTCATCGTGGCCGCCCTTCAGCGCGCCGTGTGATGAGGCCACTTTGCGGTTGATGGTTGGATCTACCGTAATCGTCTGCCCGTCGCGTCCGAATTGCGCGTAAGTCAGGCTGTGACGCGGTTCCCGATCATTGGCGTAGATGACATGGCAACTGGTGCAGCCCGAATGGCGGTAGTCGCCCGGCTGGTCATTGGTGCCCATGAACCATGTGAACGGATCGTTGAGGCGCGTCTTGTGGACGTTGAGGATAGGGATTGCGACGCGCAGGCCGGTGCCCGGCCCACGGCTCGATTGTTTGAGATCGGGCCTTCCCGGTTCTTCCAGCCGCTGGATGCTGCCGGTCGGATTGGGCAGCCCAACTTCCGCAAATTGCGTGGCGATGTTGCGTCCGCCGCGTTCAAACACGCGGAAGATGTCGCCCGGCGGTATGACGTTCCAGCGGGGCAGGGGATAAAGCTCCGCCAGTGCGCCGCGCGCTTTCTGGCGGTCGGTCAGCTTGCCGGGCGGAGAACCGGGGGAGACGATCTTCGCCGGCTGACCGTCGCGCGTATAGGCCTCACCGAATAGGTAGTTCTTATAGGGTACGACGCCATTGTTGTAGGCGGCACCGCCCCACAACATGGCGCCGCTTCCCATCAGCGACCTCTCGGCAGCCTCGATCACCGGCATGTGGCAGGCGCCGCAGCTTTCGCGAGCCACGCGGTAGTCGCCGGGATTGACGAAGCGGACGAATTCCGGGGCTTCCCGGTTAAGCAGTGTGTAAGTGCGCTTCGGATTTGCGGATGACGGATAGTGCCAGGCATTGGGGAAGCGCGGCAGCACATGTGCCCTTTCCCGCGCGGCGACATAAGCCGGATTGTCGAAGCCGAGTTCCGGTTTGCCCATCACTGTCGCATTGCCGCCGTGACAGTCAGTGCAGCCAAGCTGGACGGCGGGGGACACGTGCATCGTCGGCGCGTCCGTCTTGATATGGCAACTGTAACAGCCTGCAGATTTCGCCTCGACATCCGCCACGCTCTGCTGGGCCGGAGCGGCAGGAGCGGTGACCAGCGAGTAGTCACGCTTCACCGGCTTTTCGGCGTCACTGGCCAGCGTGCGGCTGGATGGGACCGCCAGTGCCAACAGCATCAGGCCAAGCAGGAAAAGGGAGCGCAGCAGCCGCATCAGTAGCTCAGGATCACGTTTGCGAGCACCGAGTAGTATTCCCGATTGTTCTCTGTGTTGTCGAAAAGGTCGCGGAAGCCCTTGCCGGGCAGCAGGGTGGCGCCGGAAAGGCGGACGACGATGTTCTGCGTGGCCTTCGGTCGCCAGATCGCCGCAGCGGAAAGGTCCCAACCGATGGTGTTGGGAATGGACCCTTCCATGCGCAGCGCTTTCAGCGTGGCGGTGTTCTCAAACCACAAGTGATTGGCGTTGCCTGATAGGCGGAACTCCGGTGTGAGGTCGAAATCCGCGCCAACGCCCAGCAGCATGGTGCCGGGGTTGTTAAAGTTCGATTGGCCCTGCTCCTTGGAGGAACGAAGAGAGTTGAGGATGCCATTGCGCCCGGTAAGGCCGATAACGCGGCCGCCACCGGCGAAGGGAACGGACTGCCGGATCCAGTAACTGGTGTCGGCCCCGGCGAAGATCGGGTTCTCGAAAACGGCGTCGAACCCGGCTTCCTTGTTATCATAAGGCTTGCCGTCGCCAGTGGCATAGAGGCCGGACAGGCGGAAGCGCATCCAGTCCTTGTCATAGCTGAGTTCTGCTGCGCCGAACCCGGCACTGATATCGGCCTGCTTGCCGGTGAAGAAGCTGTCGCGGTCTTCGCCGAAGGCATAATAGGCCGATGCTGTCAGGTTCAGGCGTCCGATACGGCCGTCGGCATTGTAGCCCAGATAGACCACATCATAGTCACGGCCCCGTAGCGTGCCGAGCAGGGCAGGGCGCACGGGGAAGCCGTTGTCATCGATCTCGATCTCGCCCGCTTCGCGGTTGCGGTTGTAGGCGACGGTGAATTGGCTGGTCAGCGCGGGGATCAGGAAGTCCTGCCGGTAGATATTGGCAAGGAACAGGAAATCGTCGCGCGGACGCTGGACCACGCTGTTCAGGCCGCTGTTGGTGTCCTTCTCCAGCCGCCAGAATGCAGCAAGGTTGTACTGCACCCGGTTGTTGTCGCGGTTGCCGAAGAAGCGGATGCCGAGCTGCTGGTCGTTGAACAGGAAGCCGCGGAAATCCGCCTGGAACGGCTGGATGCCTACGCGGACGGAATCGAAGTCGTACCGGTCCGACGTGTTGCGCAGGTGGTAATCGACAAAGGCTTCCTGCACGCCGAGGAAATGGTCGGAGCGATGCGTCGGCTTGGAAGGCTGCACAAACAGCACGCGCCGTTCGGGCACGTCGACGTAGTTGTAGTTGAAGGCTAGCGTGACGCGGTATTCGATCTCGGGCGGCTTGAAGGCCGTGTTGCCCTTGATCAGCGCGGCACCGGCAATGAAAGTCTGCGAGAAGACGAAGCTGGCGTCTTTGCCGAATACATCGAGGCTGCCCGGACGAGAGGTTGTCTGCACGCCCACCGGGATCGGGAAGGTGCGCGGCTCCAGCACCGTGTCCGACACGACGTTGGCGGCGAAGAACCAGTCGTCGCCTTTGATCGGCAGCCACTTGACCTTGTCACGGTTGATCGGGCGATCACCCTTGTAGGTGTTCTGGTTATACGGATCGAACCAGCGTTCCTTCACTACACCAAGGGATTCGATCAGCCGCCAGCGGTCGGGAATCGGAATCTGGTCGGTGGGGAAGGCCTCTGGCGGCGGAGCGCGCAGAGCGCCGGGATTGTCCTGCACGGCCCGGTCAGGCAGGTCTGGCTC
Source organism: Novosphingobium sp. (assembly GCA_040509895.1). GTDB lineage: Bacteria > Pseudomonadota > Alphaproteobacteria > Sphingomonadales > Sphingomonadaceae > Novosphingobium. The sequence goes on from JBEVKC010000047.1 coordinate 16,331, forward strand.
GTACCCCGGGCGACGACGGCCTTCGATAACGCCGGTATCGACTTCTGGTACTTCGGCATCTTCATCCGGAGATGACGGCGTCTCCGTCTCAACCTGCGGGGCCTCAAGCGCAGGAACCTCGGCTAGAGGTGCCGCGGCTTGCGACAGCAAGGTGGGCAGGATGAGAGCGGAAAATGCCATTACAACCCCTGGCAGACATTCTGCTGGGCGGTGTCGAGGAACGGCGCGAAGGGACAGCTGACATAGCGCAGCCGCACGTTGTTGCCGCCGACCGGCACCGTGACGTTGTCAGAACGGATGCCGGTTGGGGCATTGCCGACACCGCCGACCGTCTGGCTGGCATTGTAGGCGCCAAGAAAGCCGATCATATCGTCCTGGTCGATGCCGTCACCCGATACGCCGATCGCTCCGATGAACGTGCTTCCCCGATAGAGCGGCACCGAGCCCGGAAAGATCTGGATGCCATTCTGCAGGCGGTTCTGGCCGGGTGCAGCGTCGGGAATGAAGGTGCAGCGCTGCGCAGTGTCGGTGGCGCTGGCCCCGGCGACGAAGTTCACGTGCTCGGCGATGTTCTGGATGATGAGTGCCGATTGGAGCCCGGTGGAAAAGGGGTTGAATTTTGTGATTGGGCGCGAAAACGGACCATTGGGCCGACCTACTTCGCCATCCGGGAAATACGGGCGATGAAGCAGGCCGAAACCGCGGGCCGAATAGGCGACCGTGCCGGTGAAGGCAGCCGGATTGCCAAGGAAGCTGCGGGCTGCCGGAACGAAGCCGCGCACTTCGGCGCTCGGGTCAGTTAGCAGGTTCGGGCCGGCATTGGGGCCGGAGAAGAACGCCGCGCTGCGTGCCTTCTGCAGCGAAACGTCGATGCCGAACACTGGAGCGTCGGGCGAGCGGACGATGCCGAGAACCTGCCCGCGCGTATCGACGAGCGAGATTGTGACCTGCGCCTGGCTGTCGAGCGGCTGGCGGATCTGCGCGCGGGCGCGGGCCATGATGGTGAAGGCCTGCTCCAGCAATACCTTCGCCTCATTGGCGGTGATTGGCTGGGCTACATCGCCGGCGTCGGTCGCGGCACGGATCGGGTAGCGATTGGCGCCTGATCCATTGCTCAGGACGAAGGCGTCCGTGCGGAAAAACTCGCCCGAGCTCGCACGGCGCAGCCCCGACGCTTCGGTGCCATAGGGCGTTCCCGCAGAGACCGTGGCAGTGGCGAGATAGCCGTTGAGCGCTACCAGCACTCCAAGAACGGGCACGGTATTAGCAAAGGTCGCGCTGCTGACATTGGCGAGACTGCCATATTCGGTATCTG
>JBEVKC010000048.1:0-5580 GCA_040509895.1 Novosphingobium sp.
CCCGCCAGTTCCTTCACCTGCCACGGCAGGCCGTGCTGGTTCAGCATGTCCATGAAGGGATCGGGATCGAACTGCTCCATGTTGAACACGCCCTCACCCTTCCATGCGCCGGTCAGCATCATGGCCGCGCCGATCATCGCCGGAACACCGGTGGTGTAGCTGACGGCCTGGTTGCCGGTCTCGGCATAGGCATCTTCGTGGTCGCAGATATTGTTGATGTAGAAGGTCTTCTCGCCCGAACCGTCGAGCGCCTCGCCCGTGGCGATATTGCCGATGTTGGTCTTGCCCTTGGTCGTCGGGCCAAGCGATGCGGGTTCGGGCAGCACGGCCTTCAGGAACTGCAGCGGGATGATCTCCTTGCCCTGATACATCACCGGATCGATGCGGGTCATGCCGACGTTCTGCAGCACGGTGAGGTGCTGGATATAGGCATCGCCGAACGTCATCCAGAAGCGGGCGCGCTCCATTTCGGGCAGGAACTTCGCCAGGCTTTCCAGTTCCTCATGGTACATGAGGTACATGTTCTTGGGGCCAACGCCTTCGAAGTCGAAGTTCTGCTTCACCGACATGGCCGGGGTTTCGACGAACTGGCCGTTCTCCCAGTGGCGCGCCGGGGCCGTCACTTCGCGGATGTTGATTTCCGGGTTGAAGTTGGTGGCAAATGCCTGCCCGTGGTCGCCGCCGTTGCAGTCAAGGATGTCGAGCGTGCGGATGGTCTTCAGCTTGTGCTTCTTCAGCCACATGGTGAAAACGCTGGTGACGCCGGGGTCAAAACCGGAGCCGAGCAGGGCCATCAAACCCTTTTCCTTGAAGCGGTCGTGATAGGCCCACTGCCAGTGGTATTCGAACTTCGCCTCGTTCTTCGGCTCGTAGTTGGCGGTGTCCATGTAGTCGGCACCCGCGGCAAGGCAGGCGTCCATGATGGCGAGGTCCTGATAGGGCAGCGCAAGATTCACGACCAGCTTCGGCCCGATCTGCTGGATCAGGCGGGTAAGCGCGGGCACTTCCTCGGCGTCGATCTCATAGGTGTCGATCGTCACGCCGGTGCGCTGCTTTACCGATTCGGCAATGGCATCGCATTTGCTCTTGGTTCGGCTTGCCAGGCTGATGTGGCTGAAAATCTGCGGATTCATGGCCATTTTATGGACCGCTACCGAGCCGACGCCGCCTGCGCCGATAACCAGAACCTTGCTCAAAGCGCATCTCCTTTGCCGAACCAAGGCTGCGCATATAGTTTGCCTGCATGACAGGACAACAGCAACGCACACCAACCGCCGAAGGCGTGGCTCGAGCGGCGGCAAAAGTCGCGGCCATCCTTCCGCCTACGCCCTTGCTACCACTTGATGTCGATGGTGTGACAGTCTGGTGCAAGGCGGAATGCCTGCAGCCGATCGGGGCCTTCAAGATCAGGGGCGCGTGGCACCGGCTGAGCGACATGTCGGATGAGGAGAAGGCCCGCGGCGTGGTCGGCGTTTCCAGCGGCAACCATGCGCAGGGCGTGGCATGGGCGGCAAAGCGGCTGGGCGTTGCCGCGACCATCGTCATGCCGAGGGACGCGCCAAGGGTGAAGCTGGAGCGGACGTTGGCACTGGGTGCTCAGGTCGTGCCCTATGACCGCTACAACGAGGACCGCGATGAGGTGGCCGCTGCGCTGTGCGAGAAATCCGGCGCCATACTCGTCCATGCCTACGCCGACCCGTGGATCATCGAAGGACAGGGAACTGCCGCATTCGAACTCGCTGCCCAGATGCGCGAACGTGCGGGCGGTGAGCCCACTCGCATCGTCGTGCCATGTGGCGGCGGCGGGCTGAGCGCTGGCGCGGCCCTCGCCTGTCCCGACGCGGAAATCGTCCCGGTGGAACCCGAAGGCTGGGACGATGTGCGCAAGAGCCTTGAGGCCGGCGAAATCCGGGACGTCGGACCCAACCCGCCGCCAACCGCCTGCGATGCGCTGCAGACCACGGCCACGCGGCCCATAAACTTCGCCATCCTGAAGGAGCGTTGCCCCTTCGCCCTTGTCGTCACGCCAGAGGAAGTGCGCACGGCGCAGCGCCTCGCATTTGACCAGCTTAGGCTGGTGGTGGAACCGGGCGGTGCGGCAGCATTGGCGGCAGTGCTGGCAGGCAAGGCGAAGATCGACGGGCGGACTGCGGTAGTCCTCAGCGGCGGAAACACCGACGCAGCTGCCTTTGCCGAGGTGCTTTCGGCGCCAGTGTGATGCCGCTTGCCCAATGCGCGGGCGTCGTTAGGCTGCGCTCAGCAAATTGAGGGGGAATGGCGATGATCGGAATGGCAATCCTGCAGCCGGTGGTAGCTCTGGCCGCCTGGACCATGGTGATGTGGTTCTGGATGTATGCCACGCGCATCCCGGCGCTGGGCGCGGCGAAGGTCGATCCTGACGATCTGGTGCTCGATCCCGACATGTCGCTGGATGCCGTCCTGCCGCCGCAGGTGCAGTGGAAAGCGCACAACTACAATCACCTGCACGAAGCGCCGACGGTGTTCTATGCCGTGGCGATCGTTCTGGCGATCGTCGGCGCGGGCGACGGGCTGAATGCGCAGCTCGCCTGGGCCTATGTCGGTCTGCGGGTGCTGCACTCGATCGTGCAGGCGACAGTCAACAAGGTGACCGTGCGCTTCATGATCTTCGCGCTTTCCAGCCTGATCCTGATGGCGCTCGTCGCGCGCGCGGCGATGGCCGTGCTTTAACCTTCCCGCACAAACAGGCTCGCCAGTTCCACATGGGTTGACCAGCGGAACTGGCCAACCGGGCGCACTTCGACAAGGCGATAACCTGCCTCGATCAGCGTCGCCGCATCACGCGCCCAGCTTGAGGGGTTGCAACTGATATAGACGATTCGCGCCACTGTGCTTGTCGCAAGCAGTTCGACCTGATCGCGTGCCCCGGCGCGCGGCGGGTCCAGAACAACGGCATCGAAGCGGTCCAGTTCGTCAGCTTGCAGCGGATTGCGGAACAGGTCGCGGTGCATGGCGTGGATCGGCAACAAGGCCCGCCCCGCGGCCGACTTGCAGGCCATATGCGCGTCGCGCGCGGCTTCCACCGCCAGAACTTTGGTCTGCGGCCCCGCCAGTGCGAATGAGAAAGTGCCAAGACCGGCGAAAAGGTCAGCCACGGTCGCTGCCCCCGCCAACCACCCCCTCGCCGCGCCGGTTAGCGCCAGTTCGCCATCAATAGTCGCCTGAAGAAACGCGCCGGGCGGAAAGGGAACGCTCACCCCGGCAAGCGATACTGTCACCGGCTCAGGCTCCCACAGCGCTTCCGGGCCATAGCCCTGATCGAGTGTGAACCGTGCGAGACCATGCTCCTGCGCAAAGTCGCGCATGGCTTCGTTGGCGGCTAGTCCTTCGACCGACAGCCCCTTGATGCCAAGGTCGACGCCCTGCTCTGTCATCGCGAGTTCAATGTCGACGGCAAGGCGCGGCATGGCGCTCTTGCTGGCAGGCTTGCGACCCCGACCTTTCCCCTGATCGGCCTGCTTGCCTACCGCGATCAGCAGTTTGCGCAGCGGCGCAAGGATCGCAAAAAGTTCCGGCACCAGCACCGGGCACTCGGCCAGTTCCACCAGACGGTGCGACTTCGCCTCACGATAGCCGATAACGATGCGGCCGCTCGAACTCTCGGCGCGCAGCGATGCGCGGCGTCGGCTTCCGGGCGGCGAAAGATGCGGCGGCGCAAAGCGTTCCGCGCCCAGTTCCTGCGAGGCTGAGGCGTTGGCCACGCGCGCCTCGACGAATTGGATCAGCGATTCCTCGTCAAGCTGCTGAAGCTGGCAGCCCCCGCAACGCCCGAAATGGCGGCACGGCGGTTCGACGTGGTGCGGCCCCCATGTCAGTTCGCCATCTTCCAGCAGCAGGTCGCCCGGAGCCGCGCCCCAGGCAAATCGGCCCGATGCCGTTACGCCATCGCCCTTTGCGGCGATGCGGATGATTTCTTCCCCGGCGCTCACAGGCAAGCGGCCAGCGCGGCGGGTATGGCTGAGGCAAGCTGGCCGGCGGAGAATGCGGGTTGGCAGTTTCGCGCAGCCTCTCCATGCAACCAGACGCCCGTGCAGGCGGCGGCGAAAGCATCGTCACCGCAGGCAAGGCGGCTGGCGATGGCGCCAGCCAGAACGTCTCCGGTTCCGGCAGTGGACAGCCAGCTCGAGGCGCGCGGCGCACAGGCCATGCGTCCATCGGGTGCGGCGATGACCGTGTCGGGGCCTTTGGCGACGACGACCATCCCGCTTGCCTTGGCCAGCGCGGCGGCGCGATCCGGCTTTGAGCCAGCCCCTTCACAATCAAAGGCGCGTTCCAGCGCGACAAGCTCTCCATCGTGCGGAGTGGCGACTAGCGGTGAGGCGTGTTCGGATAACATCCGGCTCCCCAGCAGCACCAAAGCATCCGCGTCAAGCACTGCCGGTATTTGTGCGGCGAGCACGGTTGCAAGACGCTCGCGCGATTCCGCCGTGCGGCCCAGCCCGGGTCCGACCAATGCGGCAGATATTCGGCCGTCTCCCATGGCCTCGGATAGCAGCGAGCGATCCGTCACGATATCCGCCGGAACTGCTTCGCCATGCTCCACCAGCAGCTTCACATAACCAGCCCCAGCCCCCTGTGCGGCTTGCGCCGCCAGCACACTTGCCCCCGGCATTGCCCCGCCGACCACGGCAAGCAGGCCGCGGCGATACTTGTGGCTGTCAGCGGCAGGCGCGAAAAGCGCGGGCCGCGTCAGTAGATGCGCCGCGCCATCGACGGATGAGACGCCGATATCGACCAGCCGCAGTGCCCCCATCGTTGCAGACGCAGGCATAAGGAAATGGGCAAACTTCCACGCACCCAAGGCGATTGTCAGATCAAAGACCGGCAGGCCATCGCCCAGCATCATACCGGTATCGGACTGCACTCCGCTCGGCACGTCGATCGCAATGGCATGACGGTGATTGGCAGCAAGCAACCCAAGGGACGCAGCATGAGGCGCGGACAAGGGACGAGCCAATCCGCTGCCGAAAAGGCAATCGACCAGCACATCGCCTTCGGGCACGGCGTCGGCTGAGAGGACTTCGCCCTTGTAGAGCGACCGCGCATTCCGGGCAGCGTCGGTCTTAGGCTCTGCAGCCGCAACAACCACGACGGAGCCACCCTTCTCCCGCAAGGCTTCTGCAATGACATAGCCGTCGCCACCGTTGTTGCCTGGACCGCAGAGCACCGTGACCGCCCGATGCGCCGCGACGCGCCAGACCCATTCAGCCGCCCCGCGCCCTGCGCGCTGCATCAGCGTGTCGACCGTGTCGCCGGCTGCGATCAAGGCATCCTCAGCTGCTCGCATCTGGGCAACGGTCAGTATCTGGTCGGACAAATGGCTCATGGGAAGGGAGTTTCCTCCCCCCGGCTCACCGGGTCAAGCTAGTGCGATGGCAACGGAATTGCAGGCCCGATGAAGCCGCTCTGCCCACAGCGCCTGTCCTGCCTCGTCGGCGATCTGGTCCTGCCGAATTTCGATGCCGACATAGGCGCGGCCCTCGCTTTCGGCGTGGCGGTTCATCGTCGCGTTCAGGAGCTTGCCCGAATAGGGCTGCTGGT
>JBEVKC010000049.1:0-9535 GCA_040509895.1 Novosphingobium sp.
CGCCGGGCGCGTGACCTATGTCGCCACCGACCGCAGCGAGGTTGCCGACAGCAACACCCCTTTCTACACCGTGCGCGTCGCCATCGACCAAAAGGCGCTGGAGGCAGAGAACCTCACCCTGCGCAGCGGCATGCCCGCCGAAGTCCACATCGAAACAGGCTCCCGCTCCATGCTCTCATACCTCACCAAACCCCTGCGCGACCAACTCGCCCGCGCCTTCAGGGATAGCTGAGGTGGGACTGGGGCGTGCCATGATTGGCAACAGGATGTTTGCTTACGCATTGCTGGCCTCGGCCGCGATGCCCGTGAACGGGCAGGACGCCCCCGGCGTGCCCCCCAGCTCCGTCGTGATTCCCTCCGCCAGTGTCCGTTCGAAGGCAGCTCTTGATGAGCCGTCGGGGCCGCCGCGCTATATGCCCGGCCTTCCCGAGGGCACGCCCGCTGATGCCGGAGAACTGACACCGCCCGCGCCCGTCACCCTGTTCACCGATGCACTTCAGCGCTCTTATTGGACACATCCCAACCTGCTGGCCCAGCGTGCCCGGGTGCGCAGCGCGGACTACCGCATGCCTCAGGCTCGCGCTGCCTCGGGGCCCAGCATTTCGGCCGAAGCGAGCTACGGCTACCAGCGTGACAATGTCGAACTAAGCACCGGAAGCTGGGCCGCCCGTTCGGGTTGGGCCAGCACGGCTTCAGCCATCGTCAACCAGCCGCTCTACACCTTTGGCCGCAATGCCGCGGGCGAGCATCAGGCAGGCGCCGAGATAGCCTTTGAACGGGCGTCCCTGCGCACCACTGAAATGGAGACGCTGTTTGGCGCGATCGCCGCCTATGCAGGTCTGCTGCGCGACCGCAGTGACATTGGCGTCGTTGCGGATGACCTTGCCCTGCTTGAGCGTGAACTGTCTGACAACAAGGCTCGTTTCGAAAAGCGCGAAGTCACGGTCAGCGATCTGCAACAGGTGGAAACCCGGGTAGAGCAGGCACGTGCGCAAATGTTGCTGGCACGGCGGACTGCTTCCAGCGCAGAAGCGAATTTCCTTGCGGCTATTGGCGCTCCGGCGGGCAATCTCCAGCCGCCCAATCCGCTTTCCATGCCCGTGGCCTCGCTGGAAGAGGCCTATGCCTATGCTGATTCAAACAGTCCGGTACTTGCTGCCGCCTATGCGCCGGAACGTATTTCGCGCGCAGCGCGCGACGGTGCGCGGGCTGACATGCTGCCGCGTTTCGACCTGCGGGGCAGGGCGGATTACGGCACGATTTCTCCCTATCATGACGACCCGCGCCAGACGACGCTGCGGGGCGAGGTCGTGGTTTCCGCTCCTGTTTTTGCCAGTGGTGCGTTGCGGGCGCGGTCGCAGGAGGCCGAGGCAGCCAATGATGCCGACTGGCGTTTGCTCGATGCGGCACTGCGCCAGAACCGGTTCGAGGTGGCTTCAGCATGGAATGACTGGGTGGCGACCAGCGCCGCGATAGATCCTCTGCGGCGGAGCGCCGAGCAGGCCCGTGCCGCATTCGATGGCGCATTGCTGCAGGAGAAGGCAGGTTTTCGCACTACGCTGGACGTGCTGCAACTTGCGCGTGACCTGCTTTCCGCGCGCAGCAGCTATAATGCCGCCACTGCCAATGCCTATATCGCCCAGGCCCGCCTGTTGGCGGCAATGGGGGCGCTTGAGCAGTCGTGGCTGTTTCCCGATGCGCCGGTCTACGATCCCGATGCGCATTACCAGCGGACCAAGAACGACGGCATGATCCCGGTGATCGTTCCCGCCTTGCGTGCCGTGGACGGCGTTACTCTTGGTGGCGGGAAAAATCGCGCGGTTCGCGACCCTGCTGCCAGCACGGCGGCTCCTGCGGTGACCATCCCGCCTCCGGCTGCCCAGCCGGTGCCGACAGGGCAGGAAGACCGCACTGGATCCGGAATAATCCCATTTGCGGTGGACTCATGCGGGGAGGCATGAGAACATATAGCGAACATTGAGTGATTCGCATGAATGGGAATATCCTTGAACTGGGCGCACCGCCTCGCGATGCTTCGCGTCTGGAAAAACGGCCGCTGCTTCAGGCAGGCTATCTGCATGAGATCCATGCCCGGCGGGATGACTGGGCGGCGGCATCGGCCTTCGCCCTTTCCAGCATCGCGCGGGACAGGGCGGGGACAATCCTTTCGCTGCGGATCGCAGAGCAGGGTGGGTTCCGCGCGCTGCCCTATGGCGATGGCCTTGCCGGACTAGGGATAGAGCCGGGGCGGCTGGTGATTGTTCAGGCTACCAATGCGCTGGAACTGCTACGCGCGGGGCTTGAGAGCGCTCGCTGTCCGGGCATCGCCGGGGTGCTGCTGGAGACCTGGGGCAGGTTTGCCGAATATGACCTTACCGCCAGCCGCCGCCTCAGCCTTGCGGCGGAACGATCGCAGCTGCCGGTGCTGTTGCTGCGGGGTGAGGCAGATCAGCGGCCAAGCTCTGCCCAGACGCGCTGGGAAATAGTCAGCGCGCCTTCAATTGCATGGTCGGGTCAGGCACCGGGCATGCCGGTGATCGAAGCCGAATTGTTGCGCCAGCGCGGTGGCCCTGCGGGCATACGCTGGCGACTGGAATGGGATGCCGAACATGGCGGTTTCCGCGAAACGGCGATGCTTGGCACTGTGGTTCCCCTACCTTTCCTGCGAACGGGAGAGGAGGGAGGCCGCAGCCGGGCAGCCTGATGAACCATTGGTCCTAACCATCCGCGCGGGCAATGCCACGCGGCTGGCGGCGGTTGACGTGCAGGCGCAGAAGTTGGGCCTTTGCGTAGGCATGACACTAGCCGACGCCCGGGCCCGCTATCCGGCGCTGGCGGTGCAACCCTGCGACCCGGAGGCCGATGCGCGCCTGCTGGACCGTCTGGCGGCAGAGATGGTGCGCTTCACGCCGATGGTGGCGCTCGATCCGCCTGACGGCTTGGTGCTGGACACAACCGGCTGTGCCCACCTGTTCGGTGGGGAGGAGGTGCTTGCCCGGCAAGCCGTGGCGGCGACAGGCCTTTCCACGCATCATGCGTTTGGCAGCAGTTCCGTCTCGGCACGGGCATTGGCGCGGTTTGGCGATCCCTTCGGTAATGGGGATGAGGCGGCAGCTTTACGTCATCTGCCGGTCGCTGCGCTGGAACTGGAACCTGACGCGCTGCTGGCCTTGCGCCGGGCAGGCCTTACTACTCTGGGCGAGCTGGAAAAACGGCCGCTGAAAGTGCTGGAGGCGCGTTTCGGCAAGACAGCATCCCTGCGTCTGCGGCAGGTCATGGGCGACACCGACAGCCCCATCGTCCCGCGCCGCTCCCTGCCGCCGGTTCGCGTCGAGGCGCGTTTTGCAGAGCCGCTCATCCGCACTGACGATGCGTTGGAAGTGATCGAGGATATGCTGCGCCAGGCCGCACAGCAACTTGAACAACGCCAGCAGGGTGGTCGACGCTTCGTTGTGCAGCTTGAGCGTAGCGATGGTGCGAAGCGGCGGCTGGCGGTCGAAACCGGTCTGCCGGTGCGCGATCCGGCGGTGGTGATGCGGCTGCTGCGCGAAAGGATCGAGACCCTGTCCGATCCACTTGATCCGGGTTTCGGTTTCGATGCCATCCGGCTCGCCGTCCCTCGCGCCGAACCGCTGAAGCCCCGGCAGGCCGGGCTTGAAGGCGATGATAGCGCGATGGAGGACAGCGTCAGTGAGCTGATCGACCGGCTGGGCACGCGGCTGGGAAGCAATCGCGTGCTGCGCCTGCGTCCGCGCGACACGCATATTCCCGAAATTGCGCAGGGCCTCATCCCTGCCGGGCCACCGGGGAAAGAGGCATGGCCTGCACCCCGACTACCAAGGCCACTCTACCTTTTTACTCCGCCGCAACCGATAGAGGCTATGGCCGAAGTCCCGGATGGTCCCCCCAGGCGCTTCCGCTGGCGGGGTGAATTGCGCGACATTCGGCTGGCCGAGGGGCCGGAGCGGATTGCTGCCGAATGGTGGCGCAAGATGGACGGCCATCACTTTGGCGCAGGCGGCCTGACGCGCGACTATTACCGGGTCGAGGATGAGCAGGGTCGTCGCTATTGGGTGTTCCGCCACGGCCTGTTCGAAGAACAGCAGGGCCCGCGCTGGTACATCCATGGGCTGTTCTCATGACGGCCTATGCTGAATCCGTCGCCGCAACCAATTACAGCTTCCTGCGCGGTGCCTCTCATCCGGCCGAGATGGTAGCGCGGGCGGCGGCCCTGGGAATGACCGGTATCGGCATTGCCGACCGCAACACCGTGGCAGGCGTGGTCCGCGCCCATGTCGCGTGGCGGGATGTGGGCGGGCCAGGCAGCGGCTTTCGCCTGATCGTTGGCGCACGGCTGGTCTTTGCCGATGATACGCCGGACATCGTGGCCTATCCGCGAACACGCCATGGTTGGGGGCGGCTGACCCGGTTACTGACGCTGGGAAACCGGCGCGCGACGAAAGGCGAGTGCGAACTCAGCCTCGATGATCTCCTCAACCACTGCGAGGATCTGGCGTTGATCGCCATGGACGGCGACGCCACTCTCCTGCGCCAGTTGCGTCAAGTAACCCCGCACCTTTGGCTCGCCGCTGCTATGCCGCGCGGAGGCAAGGATGCGCGTGAACTAGTCAAGCGGCAGGCACTGGCAGATGAGGTGGGCATCCCGCTGATCGCCACTGGAGATGCACTTTACGCCATGCCGGATGCCCGGCCCCTCCACGATGTCCTCACCTGCATCCGTGAGGGTAAAACGATCCGTAACGCAGGCCGTTTGCTTGAGGCGAATGCGGAACGCTACCTGAAACCGCCGGCCGAAATGGCTCGTCTGTTCCGTGCCTGCCCGGAAGCGCTGGCGGCGACGCAGGCCTTTTTCGCCTGCATCGGCTTCACTCTCGATGACCTGAAATACGAATATCCACATGAGCCCGTGCCAGAGGGCTGGGACCCACAAGAATGGCTCGAACATCTGGTTATGGAAGGCGCCAAGCAGCATTTCCCGCAAGGCATTCCCGCAACCTACCGCACCATCCTGGATGAGGAATTCCGCCTCATACGAAAGCGGAAATACGCCTATTACTTCCTCACAGTTCATGAAGTGGTGCACTTCGCGCGCGACCTTGATCCGCCAATCCTCTGTCAGGGGCGGGGTAGCGCGGCGAATTCTCTCGTCTGTTATTTCCTTGGTATTACGCCGATCGACACGGTGGAGCAGAAGCTGCTCTTCTCCCGCTTCCTTTCCGAGAAACGCGACGAGCCACCCGACATCGACGTCGACTTCGAGCATGAGCGCCGCGAGGAAGTAATCCAGCACATCTACGAGCGATATGGTCGAGAACGCGCCGGGATTGCAGCGACTGTCATCCACTACCGCCAGCGCAGCGCGCTTCGCGAAGTTGGCAAAGCGCTCGGCATGTCCGAGGACGTTACCGCAAGGCTTTCGGGCACGGTCTGGGGAAGCTGGGGCGGCAACGAATTGCCTGAAAGCCGTCTGGCAGAGGCCGGGTTCGAGCCGGGCAACCCGGAACTTGAACGGCTGCATGACATGGTCGGCCGGCTGCTCGAATTCCCGCGCCATCTTTCCCAGCATGTCGGTGGTTTCGTGCTGACCGAGGGGCGGCTGGATGAACTGGTGCCGATCCACAATGGAGCGATGCCCGACCGCACTTTTATCGAATGGGACAAGGACGACATCGACGCGCTGGGGTTGATGAAGGTGGATGTGCTGGCGCTCGGCATGCTGACTGCAATCCGCAAGAGCTTTGACCTGATGCGCCTGCATGGGCTGGGCGATTATATCCTCCGAGACATCCCGCATGAGGATGAGAAAGAGGGTAAGGAAGAAGGCCCCGTCTACAAGATGCTGCAGAAAGGCGACAGCATCGGCGCCTTTCAGGTCGAAAGTCGCGCACAGATCAGCATGCTGCCGCGGATGAAACCCAAGTGCCTCTATGACCTTGTCATTCAGGTGGCGATCGTGCGGCCGGGCCCGATCCAGGGCGGCATGGTTCACCCTTATCTCCGGCGACGCAATAATGAGGAAGAACCAGAGTTTCCGGCCCCCGCTCCGCCGCATGATCCGGGTGAACTGCGAGAAGTGCTGGGCAAGACGCTGGGCGTGCCGCTCTTTCAGGAACAGGCGATGAAGCTGGCCATCACCGCTGCCGGCTTTACTCCCGCTGAGGCCGATGGGCTGCGTCGGGCCATGGCGACTTTCCGCAGAAATGGCACGATGCCTCGTTATGAGGAAAAGCTGATCGAGGGGATGGTCCAGCGAGGCTATCCACGTGACTTCGCGGAGCGTTGTTTCAGTCAAATCAAAGGCTTTGGCGAATATGGCTTTCCGGAAAGCCATGCGCAGGCTTTTGCATGGCTGGCCTATGTCTCGTCATGGCTGAAGTGCCACTATCCGGCGGTGTTCACCTGCGCGCTGCTCAACAGCCAGCCGATGGGTTTCTACGCCCCGGCGCAGCTTGTCCGCGATGCGCAGGAGCATGGCGTGGAGGTGCGCGGCATCGATGTGAATGCCAGCACTTGGGATTGCACGCTGGAGGGTGAGCGAGTGCTGCGGCTTGGCCTGCGGCAGATCGGTGGTTTTCGCGAGGCTTGGGCAAAAACGCTGGATGAGGTGCGAACATCCCGTCCATTCACCGGCATGGAAGATCTCGCCACTCGATCCGGCCTGCCAGTGCGGGGTCTGCAGTTGCTGGCCGATGCCGATGCGCTGAGATCGATGGGGCAGGGGCGGCGTCAGGCTGGCTGGGAAGTGCGCCGCCTGCCACCCGTCCAGCTTCCACTTTTCGCTGCTGCGGATGCACCCGAACTGGCTGAGGAACCCGATGCCGATCTGCCACTGATGCCACTCAGCGAAGAGGTGGTGGCCGATTACCAGACGCACCGAATGTCGCTCAAAGGCCATCCGATGCAGTTCTTGCGCAGCCGGCTTGCCGCGAAAGGCGTGCTGAGTTGTGCGCAGATCAATGCCGCGAAAGATGGCACCCGCGTCCGCGCGGCGGGGGTAGTGCTGGTTCGTCAGCGGCCCGGTACCGGCAAGGCCATCTTCATCACGATCGAGGATGAGACTGGCATCGTCAACGCACTGCTATGGGCGAGTGACTTCGAGAAACAGCGCCGGGCGGTGATGGCCTCGCGGCTGGCGGTGATCGAAGGCGAAATTCAGCGGAGCAAGGAGAATGTCGTCCACCTGATGGCGAGCCGCGTCATCGATGCGACGGCGATGCTGACGCAGCTGGCGGAGGGCGGTCCGGCTACTCCGGGCCCGGTGCGGGTGGACGGCGATGCGCATCCGCCGCGACATGGGCATCCGAGGAATGTGCGGATTTTGCCCAAGTCGCGGGATTTTCATTAGATAGCTTCTCAGCCCGAAAACACTCCCGGCCTGTCCAGTTTGGATCCCACCGCAGGATAACCCTCAGGCGTCTTGTCGGTGAAATAGATCAACCGTCCATGCGCCTGCTCTGGCTTTATCGCGAAGCGGTCGGCAACGTCACCCACCAGTTCCAGCCCTTTGCTGCGCAAGTATTCGGCGGCTGCTTCGGCGGAGCGTACCCTAAAGGTGATGCAGTAGATGCCCTTGGTCTCGGCCAGGTGCTTGGCGAGGGGAGTTTCACCGCCGTGCGGGATCATCGCCTCCAGCACTGCGTCGCCCATGTCAAAGGCGGCGCAGTCGGCATCGTCACCGGGAAGGACGCGGATGGCGACTTCGGGCCATTCGAACCTTCCGGCGAACAGCTCACGTGCTTCATCCAGCGACGGGGCAGACAGGCCAATCGACTGCAGCCCCTCGATGCCCAGCGGATGCTTCTCGCGCCAGTATGCTGGAGTCCATTCCGGATCACGGCGCGGGTCGCCGGGCAGGTCCTGCACCAGCACTTCGATACGCATGCCCATTGCCTGGCCACGGCCGATGAGGAAGTAATGCGCTTCCATGCCGGGGTCGTAGTGCAGCTTGAAACCACGCGCTTGCAGCCATGCGTCGGCGGAGGGCAGGTCCGCCACTTTCAACGCTACGCCCAGCCAGCGGTTGGGTGCGGAACTGCGGCGCAGCATCTCACCGATGGGGTTGCCCGGCTCCGCGCCCTTTCCGGCGGCGGCGATGGGGATGATCATCGTGTCGCCAATCATCATCAACCGCTCTTCGCGGTCGAGGCCCATCTCTGCCGTTTCTGGCGTGACAAGCATTTCGAACGCGGTCTGCGCCCCGAACACGTCCAGGAAAAAGGCATCGCAAGCCGGGCGATCGGCTTTATCGGCAATCGCCCAACTGACGTGGGCGAGCGGCATGGCAACCATGTGGGCGAATCCTCTCAGACGTTTGTTTGCGCCAGAGTGGCATTTGCCGCCCCCATGTGAAAGGGGCGCTCCTTTCAGAGCGCCCCTGCGATTTACTTGATGGCGATCAGACCTTCCAGACGAGCGGAACGAATTCCGGCCCGACCACGCCGCCGGGGCGGTACTCGGGTTCGAAGCCTGCCTTCGCCTCGAACTCTGGAATGCGCTTCAGCCATTCCTGCAGCGCGATCTTGGTTTCAAGGCGAGCAAGGTGCGCGCCCATGCAGCTGTGAACGCCTACAGTGAAGGCCAGAACCGTCTTGCGCGGGCGGTCGAAATCGACCTCCTTCGGGTTCGGGAAGACTTCGGGGTCGAAGTTGCAGGCCGGCAGGATGCAGGTGATCCGGTCGTCCTTCTTCATCTGCACGCCGCGCATTTCATAGTCCTGCGCCAGCACGCGGCCCGAGAATGTCACTGACCAGCGGCGGAGCAGTTCTTCCACCACCTTGTCGATATCCTGCGGCCGCTCGATGATTTCGCGGCGCTTTTCCGGGTTCTCTGCCAGCCACAGCCAGATGTTGTTGAAGGTGGCGAACACCGTGTCGAGGCCCGCGATGAACAGGAAGACGACGAAGCCGAACACTTCCTTGTCCGACAGCGGCACGCCATCGGGAGCGGCGTGGGCGATGCGGCTGACCACGGCATCGTCTGGGTTCGCCTTCTTCTCGGCAATCGCTTGCTTGATGTAGTTCTGGATGTTGACGAAGGCGCGGCCCATCGTTTCGCGATCGGTCGCGTGCAGCAGGTCCACCGCCCATTCGACGAATGTATTGCGCATGTCCTGCGGTAGGCCCATGATGTCGAGGAACACCGACACCGGCAGAGGGCGGCCGAAGTCCGTCGTGAACTCGCACTCACCCTTGGCGATGAATTCGTCGATCAGTTCATTGGTGAGCTTGCGGATCTTGTCTTCCAGCTTGAGCACGCCTTGCGGCGACAGCAGCGGATCGACAATGTTGCGATACTTGCGATGTTGCGGCGGGTCGATCTCGATCGGGATGAAGTAGAAGTAGTCGTTCGGATCGCGCGGGAAGGGCGTGGCGCCTTCGTTCGAGAAGATCTCGGGATGGCGCAGCACGAATAGCGCATCCTCATGCTTCGTTACCTGCCAGGCGTTCCCGTATGGACTGACGTCGTAATAGACCGGCGGCTGCTTTTCATGCAGCGCGGCCATGAAATCATGGGG
>JBEVKC010000050.1:0-16147 GCA_040509895.1 Novosphingobium sp.
CGCCGGGCGCGTGACCTATGTCGCCACCGACCGCAGCGAGGTTGCCGACAGCAACACCCCTTTCTACACCGTGCGCGTCGCCATCGACCAAAAGGCGCTGGAGGCAGAGAACCTCACCCTGCGCAGCGGCATGACCGCCGAAGTCCACATCGAAACACGCTCCCGCTCCATGCTCTCATACCTCACCAAACCCCTGCGCGACCAACTCGCCCGCGCCTTCAGGGATAGTTGAGGTTCAGCCCGCCAGGGCCAGCACTTTCGCCTTCTGGTGGGCTAGGCAGTCCGAAAGTTCGTAACGCTCCAGCATCGTCTCCCGTGCCCTTTGCGCCAGGTGCTGCAGCGAGGCGCGGTCGGCCATCATCGTTATAGCCTTGTCGGCAATGTCGGCGGGATCGTTGAAGTCGCACAGCCAGCCGTTTTCGCCGTGGGCGATCGCTTCCTCGACCGGCGGGGTGGCTGATCCGAGCATCAGGCAGCCCGCCGACATCGCCTCCATGCATGACCACGACAGGACGAAAGGCACTGTCAGGTAGGTGTGCAGCGAGGACACCTGCAGCAGGCTGAGGTAGCGATCATAAGGCAGCTTGCCGGTGAAATGGACGCGCGACAGGTCCAGCGGGACTTCGGCCAGCATGTGCTCGCGCCAGCTTTTTCCATCCGGCGCGGGTTTGCCGTAGCTGCATTCATCGCCCCCAACCACGACTACGGTCGCGTTCGGCCGCGCCTCAAGGATGCGGGGCAGGGCGCGAATGAACGAGGGGAAGCCGCGATAAGGTTCCAGGTTGCGGGCGACATAGGTCAGCACCTCATCCTCCCGGGTCAGCACGCGGCCGCCGGGTAGTTCGAACCCGGCACGCGTATCGGGCCTCACCGCATTGGTATCGATGCCGTCGAAAATGACCTCGATCTTGTCGCGCAGCGGATAGGGGTGCGTGCTCTTCTGCCAATGGGTCGGGCTGACGCCAGCGTCGCACCATTGCAGGCTGAGCAGCAGATGGGCGGTGCGCGCCCGTGCTCGCAGCATCGCGTCGAGCGTCGCCGGGTCATCCTGCGAATAGCCGATGTCCGCCCCGCGGCCGCTGTAATAGAACTCGCAGTAATTCAGCAACGGGACGTCCGGGAATATATCCTTGGCAAAAAGCACCTCGCCCCAGCCCGGGTGCGCCACGATGACATCGGGCGTCAGCGCCTGCCGCTGCAGGTCAAGCAGCACGCGGGCCACCTCCTGGCCCGCCCTGACACTGTTCTCGTAAAGCCGCACGTAGTGGTGGGTTTTTTCATCGGCGACGCGCGGGCGAGGATAGGTAATGGTGCGAACGCCGGGCATGCTGACGCCGGTGCGCTGGGTGACAAATATCACCTCATGACCAGCAGCAGCGAGCGCTGGGGCCAAATGGCGATATTGTGCGGGCATGTTCTGGTGAACGAACAGGATCCGCAAGTTCAATACGCCCGCTGGTGAACGACGACCCCAAGGGTGGCTACCATGATCCGGACGTCGCGCCACAGCGACCAGCCCCTCAGGTATTCCAGATCGGCGTTCAGGCGCCCGGTCAGGTCATGCTCCGCTTGCGTGGCGCCGCGCAGTCCGCGTACCTGGGCAAGGCCGGTGATGCCGGGTTTCAGGGCGTGGCGGATCCAGTAACGCTCATCCACTTCCCAGAAAGGCTTGTCCCCGGCCAGCGAGCCGATGGCGTGGGGACGCGGGCCGACAAGGCTCATCTTGCCCCGCACGACATTGAATAGCTGAGGCAGCTCATCCAGGCTGGTGTTGCGGATGAAGCGGCCCACCCGCGTGACACGGTCATCGTCAGGAGAGGCGGATAAGATTCCATCAGCATCGGCGCGGCTGTTGGCCATGCTACGGAACTTGTAGATCGTGAAGAAGCGATTGCCGCGCCCAAGCCGCTTCTGGACGAAGAACACCGGGCGACCATCTTCGATGAGGATCGCCAGCCCAATTACGATAAGCAGCGGTTACAGGACTGCCAGCGCGATCAGTGCGATAACGGAAATCGAACGACCGCTTCGCCGCACGCTGACGCAGGCCCAGCGGGCCAGACGACACCGCAAGCCAGCCCTGCCCATCGGCAATGGACGCGCCAATGGCGCCCAGTTCGGCCACGGTTTCATCCATCACCGAACCCGCGACATTGGCGCCCGAGGATCATCGCCCAGACCGCGCGGCGCTCTGGCGGGCAGATTACGATGACGCGGTCGGCATTGCGAAGGTCAAGGCCAATCCGCTCGATCGCATGGGGATCATCGAGTGACGGCGAAAGGCCCAGGTCGCTCGCAGATATGCGGCACGTGCCCACGCGATTGACCGGCGGTCCGCCGTCATCGATCACCAGCTCGTTGACAACGTTTTCACCGCAGCGCCAGCGGATGTAGCTGCGCATCAGCACCCGCACCCAGACGATCATCACGGCAGTAAGGGCGAGGCCTCCGGTGACAATAACGCGCGAGAAACTTTCCTTGGCCTTGGCGTAGAAAGCAATGAACTGGACGGCAGCAATAGAGATCACCAGCGCCATCAGGGCGCGCTTGCAGCCTGAAAACGCGTCCCTCAGTGTCCGGACGGAATAGGCCCCGTTGTAGAGCGCAAAAGTAAGGAAGACCGGCAGCAGCAGTTGCGCGAAAAGCAGCCCCTGCCCCACACCGTAATTTTCTAGATAGAGATATCCGGCTGCGGCAAAAGCGAGAAACAGCACCAGCACGTCAGCAATCAGCAGCGCAAGGTAGCACTGCACCCGGCGCCTCTCCAGCGAAGGCATAAGCGGAGTTGCGAACAGCTGCGGAGGCCAGTTGCCAGGTGCCGCCACAATTGTTGCCGGTGCGTTCATAAGTCCAAGCGCCCTGTGCGACCGCAGGTAAGAATTGGGTTAATGGCCTGACATTCAGTTCGACGCAGACACGGCCCAACTCGCCCCGTTCCTCAGCTTCAACTGCTTACCGGCGATACTTAATGCAAGTGCTTTGCGACAGCCGGGCGCAAATCGGCAAGGCAACTGCGGAAAACTCCGGATTGTGTACAAAACAGCACACTTGATAGCGCGCTTCAGCCTTGGTTACGGGCTGCCGCCACTCGCGTGATGTCGGCCAGCCCCTGTGCCAGCAGCAGCTCAGCCTGCTGGCTGTTAGTCAGCAGCGCACGATGAAGCTGGACAAGCTTGTCCACCAATCGCTCCAGCCTACGCCCGCGCCAGCGGCGAAGCTGTTCGCCAATATCGCGCTTGTCCTTCCAGAAGATCCGGCGGGCGGCAGCTTCGGATTCGATCAGCGCGGTAACGTCTCCCCGCGGGCCCAGCTTCGCCGCAAGCTGGGCAAGCTGGGCGGCGCGCCGCTCAAAAGCCAGCAGCACGCCTACCGGGTTCAGGCCCAATTCGCGCATGCGGTGGAGTTCCTGCGGCAGGCGGCGCGCCTCCCCTGAGAGGACCACGTTGACGAGGGTGGCAAAGCCATCCTCCTCTGTCTGGGCGCCGATTGCGTCCAGCGCGGCGGCATCGGCTGTGCGCGGGCTTTCGGGCGCGGCATCCAGATAGAGCGCCAGCTTGGTTATTTCCGACTGGGCCAGCCGCGTATCCAGGACAGCGCCGCGGGCGATACGCTCGGCCAGGTCGCCGCCCATTCGCAGTCCGGCGGCATTGGCCATGCCGCGCACTGAATCCGTCACTGACTTGAGGTCGGGCGGATAGAACATGGCCACAAGCGCGTCGTCACGATTGGCGAGGAGCTTGGCGGTGCGTGACTTGTCTGTGGCGCTGTTGGCGACAATCAGCACTGGGCAGGGCTCGACATCTCCGGACAGCAGCACTTCGACGGCGTCGTGCGCTTCGTCGCCCTGGGCGCGGACATATATGTGGCGTGCGCCGCCGAACAGGGAGTTTGAGCGCGCCTCGTCACCCAAGCGGACCGGATCGCGTCGCAGGTCCGCACCACTCAGTTCGATCCGCTCACCCGGATCGGAAAGCATGGAGACGATACGTGCTGCCGCGCCGTGGGCTCCCGCTTCATCGGGGCCGCAGAAGAAGTAGATACGCGCCTTGCCGATGACCCTCTGGGCGACAGTGGCAAAGTCCTTTTGCGTCGCCTTCACGAAGTCGCCTGGATGCGCTGGGCCAGGGCGGTGACGATACGGTCGGCAATGTCGCGTGACAGGTTTTCCAGCGCCGTCTGCTCTGCGGCGATCACGGCATATTCGCTGGAGACCACGTCGATACCTGCGTCGGAAGCGGCCGTGGCGTCAAAGACGATCTCTCCGCTTGCAATATCGACAAGCTGGTAGCGTGCGCGCAGCGTCCGTCGTTCCCGGCTGATTTCGTCATTGGACAGCACGCCCAGCGCTTCGAGCCGGTCATCCAGCCGCACGTCAAGGCGATAGACCGGGGCTGCGCTCGACTTTGCGATGCTCATCCGGTCAACCAGCGCGTTACGAACCAGCCATCCGGCGCGGCCTTCGATGGGAGCGACCTCAACCTGGGCGAGGCCCTGTGCGACGGGGCTAGCCGTGCCGCCCGAATAGACCGGCTGCAGCCCGCATCCGGCGAGTAGCAACAGCAGCGCAGGTAGCAGGGCGGCCCTTTTCCTCACGCTACCAGGTTCACCAGCCGGTCGGGCACGACGACAATCTTCCTCACTTCGGCACCATCCAGCGCACGCTGCACTTTCTCGCTGGCGAGGGCAAGCGCCTCAAGTTCCTCGCGAGCGGTGCCCTTGGCCACGGTCAGCGTGTCGCGCAGCTTGCCCTTGACCTGCACCGCGATGGTTACTTCATCCTCGACCAGCAGGGCGGGATCGAAGGCAGGCCATGCGGCATCTGCCACCAAGCCCTCACCGACAGTCGCCCATGCTTCTTCGGCAAGGTGCGGCATCATCGGCGCAACGAGCAGCAGCACGGTGCGGATCGCAGCGGAGCGACTGGCCGAAGGTGCTGCCTTTTCCACCGCCGAAGTCAGCTCATAGATGCGCGCCACGGCCTTGTTGAAGCTCAGCGCCTCGATATCCTCGGCGACGGCGGCGACGGTCTGGTCGCGCTTGCGATCCAGCGCCTTGTCCTCGCCGGTGGCCGCGGCATCGAACTGGGCGAACAGACGCCACAGCCGCTGCACAAAGCGCGAGCAGCCCTCGATACCGGCTTCGGACCATGGCAAATCGCGTTCCGGCGGACTGTCGGACAGCATGAACCAGCGAATGGCGTCGGCGCCGTGGGTGGCCACGATCTCGTCCGGGTCGACGACGTTCTTCTTAGACTTGGACATCTTGATGACACGGCCGATTTCCACCGGAGCGCCATCTGCGCGAAGGGTTGCAGCGTCGGTAGAGCGATCGACCTCACCGGGGCTGAAGAACACTGGCTGGCCGTTCGCGGGATCGACGCGCGAATAGGTCTCATGCGTCACCATGCCTTGAGTGAACAGGCTTGCAAAGGGTTCGGCCACATCGATCATGCCGATGCGCTTCAGTGCGCGGGTCCAGAAGCGGGCGTAGAGCAGGTGCAGGATCGCATGTTCGATGCCGCCGATATATTGCTCGACCGGCAGCCAGCGGGCGATCTCTTCGGGGTCGAAGGGCTTGTCTGCAGGCTGGCTGGCAAAGCGCAGGAAATACCAGGAACTATCGACGAAAGTATCGAGCGTGTCGGTCTCGCGCTGTGCAGGTTTGCCGCACTTCGGGCAATCGACACACTTCCACGACGGGTGGCGCACCAGCGGGTTGCCGGGGATGGAGAAATCCACGTCCTCGGGCAGCACGACCGGCAGCTGGTCCTTGGGGACCGGCACGATGTCGCAGCTGTCGCAGTGGATGAAGGGGATCGGCGTGCCCCAGTAACGCTGGCGCGAAACGCCCCAGTCGCGCAGGCGCCAGACGGTCTTGCCCTCGCCCCAGCCATCAGCTTCGGCACGGGCGATGACCTTGGCCTTCGCCTCGGGCACCGGCAGGCCATCGATGAAGCCGGAATTGATGCATATGCCCTCGCCGGCCTCTGCCTCGCCGTTGAAAGGCTTGTCGGCATCCTCTGCCGAAGCGGCGACGACGCGGATGATCGGCAGGTTGTACTTGGTGGCAAATTCGAAGTCGCGCTGGTCATGGCCCGGCACGGCCATGATCGCGCCGGTGCCATAGTCCATCAGGACGAAGTTGGCGATCCAGACGGGCAGTTCCTTGCCCGGCATCAGCGGATGCTTGACGCGAAGGCCGGTGTCGAAGCCCAGCTTCTCCGCCGTTTCCAGTTCGGCCGCCGTAGTACCTCCCGCACGGCACAATTCGACAAAGGCCTGCGCCTCGGAAGAGGTCGCAGCGACAGCCTGTGCAATCGGGTGATCGGCGGCGACGGCGACGAAGCTCGCACCGAAGATCGTGTCGGGGCGGGTGGTATAGACCTCGATCGTCTCATCGAAGTTGGCGCCTGCGAAGTGGCACTGCAGGCCCTGGCTCTTGCCGATCCAGTTTTCCTGCATCAGGCGAACCTTTTCGGGCCAGTTCTCAAGCTTGCCTAGCCCGTCCAGCAGTTCTTCGGCAAAGTCGGTAATCTTGAGGAACCACTGCGAAAGCTTGCGCTTTTCGACCAGCGCGCCGGAACGCCAGCCACGTCCGTCGATCACCTGTTCGTTGGCAAGCACCGTCTGGTCGACGGGGTCCCAATTGACGGCGCTTTCCTTGCGATAGACGAGGCCCGCTTCATAAAGATCGACGAACAGCGCCTGTTCGTGGCCGTAGTAGTCCGGCTCGCAGGTCGCCAGTTCGCGGCTCCAGTCGAGCGCGAAGCCAAGGCGCTTCAGCTGGGCCTTCATGTTGGCGATATTGTCGCGGGTCCAGCCGCCGGGGTGTACGCCCTTTTCCATGGCGGCGTTTTCTGCGGGCATGCCGAACGCGTCCCAGCCCATCGGGTGCAATACCTCGTGGCCCTGCATCCGCTTGTAGCGGGCCAGCACGTCGCCCATCGTGTAGTTGCGAACGTGGCCGATGTGGATGCGCCCCGAGGGGTATGGGAACATCTCCAGCACATAGCTGCGCGGCTTGCCCTCTGCCTCGGCCCTGCTGTCGTTAGCCCGGAAGCACTGGCGCTCATCCCAAATGCGTTGCCAGCGACCGTCCGCGGTGGACGGATCGAAACGCTCAGTCATGCAATTCCCCTAGGCCCCGTCGCGGGGCGTAATGTCAGTTGGCGTAGGCGCCCTGGCGCAGGGCGCGCGCCTTGGTCAGGATAATATCCTCAAGTTTCTGCACGGTAGCGGCCTGAACCGGGGCATCGACCCAGTTTCCGGTCTGGGAGACTTGGCGGCTCGCGACGACGCGCAGGGCGTCTGCGCGCAGATCCTGGTCAAGGATCGTGACGGAAACCTTCACCCGCTCACCCGGGTTGCTGGGATTGATGTACCAGTCGGTGACGATCACGCCGCCCGCGCTGTCAGCCTGCAGCAGCGGCATGAACGATAGCGCATCAAGGCTGGCGCGCCAGAGATAGCTGTTCACGCCGATGGACGTCACTTGCGAGGCAGCGAGGGCCTTTTCCGTCCTGCCGTCACCGCCGCTGCTGCTGCAGGCGGAGAGCGAAAGGGCAATGGCCGCAGCGATCCCGGCGCGGGCCAGCAGCTGGAGAGTGGATTTGCCGGTGTCGATGCTGCCAGTCATGTGTCGTTCCAGGTCCCGTATATTGCCGCGCCCGTGCAGGCCCGTGCGGACCCATGAGGGTTTGTGTGTGTTGGCCTCTATAGCCGCCGTCGCAACGGCGGCAAGTGGTTGGCCCCGATGCTCCCAGAGGATTCTTTCGGTGAACTCGTCCTGAACCTGTAACCACAGTGTCACAGACAGCAACCATCGGATGCCGACGGCGTCAGACTGTGTTAAGATCAAAACTGCGAGTCGTGCCGCTATTTTGGCAACCAACACGCGAAGCAATAAGGGGAGTATGCGACGCATGGGCGTCCGGGGCACCAGGAAAAGCGGCATGGCAACCGGCGTGATGCTTGCCGGTGCGGTCAGCGTGCTCGCCCTTCCCAGCGCGGTCCTCGCATTTTCCAGCCGCTTCGAAGGCCCGCCGGCGAAGGCTGAAGTGCGCAAGGACATCGGCACCTACAATTCGTCTCCCCAGGATGCACAGCTAGCCAGTGCATCCGCGCCGCGGTCGCTGGTCCAGGGCCATCCCTTCCGCTTTACACCCGCGGGCACGCCGACACGGCCTGATCGTTCAGTGACGGTCGCGGTCCGCGTCGATCCACAGACCGCCCGGACTATCACGGTTCGCGGCAAGGTGCCGACGGCGGTGGC
This sequence comes from Novosphingobium sp., assembly GCA_040509895.1. GTDB lineage: Bacteria > Pseudomonadota > Alphaproteobacteria > Sphingomonadales > Sphingomonadaceae > Novosphingobium. The sequence goes on from JBEVKC010000050.1 coordinate 8,272, forward strand.
AACGGGCGCCACGACGCTTCACATCGCGCCAACCGCCTTCAGCCTTGGCGTTTCGCGCGGCTACCAGAATTTCGCGCAGACGCTGGTTGCGCCAGTGGAAATCCAGAAGATCGAAATGCCGGATCTTGCCAGCTTCCGTGCAGGCCAGGCCGCAAAGAATCCCAATTCTCGATTTACGCCGCGCATCGCGCTGGATGAAAAGCCGACTTCGGGACGTGCCCCGAGGACATTCGTCGAAAGCGAGGACACGGTGGATCTTGGCGGCAGCCTGCGGGTATCGCGCAATCTCGATGTGACGGCAGGTGTGCGCTATTCGCAAGATCTGGAACGCCTTCGCCCTCTCACCGACGGCAAGCAGGACAATCAGGCGGTTTATGTCGGTACCCAGTACCGTTTCTAAGCCGAGTTGCTCTGCCGCTACTGCGGAACATCTTACAATACTGAATCCGTTTACTACAACTGGTCCGGAGACTTCCGGATAGAAAGGTGTGTATGGCGCGCGTTGCGATAGTTACTGGTGGAACTAGAGGTATTGGTGAAGCGATCAGTCTTGCACTGAGGGAATTAGGCGCGAATGTGGTCGCCAATTACGGCGGCAATGATGCCAAGGCCGCGCAATTCACCGCCGCAACCGGAATTCCCGCCTACAAGTGGGACGTCGGCGACCACGAAGCCTGCCTTGCGGGTTGTGCCAAGGTTGAGGCGGAAGTCGGCCCGATCGACATTGTCGTCAACAACGCCGGCATTACGCGCGACGGCACGCTCCACAAGATGACCTTCGATGACTGGAACGAGGTCATGCGGATCAACCTTGGCGGCTGCTTCAACATGGCCAAGGCAACCTTCCCCGGCATGCGTGATCGCGGCTGGGGCCGGATAATCAATATCGGTTCGATCAACGGCCAGGCCGGTCAGTACGGCCAGGTGAACTATGCCGCTGCGAAGTCAGGCATACATGGCTTTACCAAGGCACTGGCACAGGAAGGCGCCAAGTTCGGCGTGACGGTTAACGCCATCGCTCCGGGCTATATCGATACGGAGATGGTAGCCGCCGTGCCCGCCCCCGTACTGGAAAAGATCGTCGCCAAGATTCCGGTTGGCCGTCTTGGCCATGCCGAGGAAATCGCGCGCGCAGTGTCTTTTCTCGCCTGTGAGGATGGGGCCTTCATCACGGGATCGACGCTGTCAATCAACGGCGGGCAACATATGTACTGATTGAGGTGCCTCCCATCCCCTCTCCGGCTATGGAGAGGGGATGAGGGCTCCTTATCATCCGCCGGTGAAGCGCTCGGTAGAGATCGCCGGGCACAAGACGTCGATCAGCCTTGAGCCGCTGTTCTGGGATCTGCTGAAGCAGGCCTCGGCGCGCGAGGGCCTGCCGATCAACGCGCTGGTTGCCCGCATCGATGCAGAGCGCATTACTGCCGCGACACCGCCGGGTCTCGCAGGCGCAATCCGGCTATGGCTGGCTTCATATCTGGCCGAGCAACAACCCGGCGATGGCTGAGACAGCCAGCACCTCCAGCACGCCGCGCTTCAGCCGGAACAGCAGGATTGCCGCCGCGATTGCGATCACGCCTGCCCGCCAGTCAAAGCTGGCAAGGTCGGGAAGGCCGAGCGGACCAGCTTCCGGCCGCAGGAACAACACGTGGGCCGCGAACCATGCGGCAAGCTGTGCCACTACGCCCACGACAGCGGCAGTTATTGCTGCCAATGCCGCCTGAAGCGCCGGCATCCGCTCCAGCCTGTCCATCCACGGCGCGCAGGCGAAGATCCAGAGAAAGCATGGCGCGAAGGTCACCCACGTCGTCAGGCCCGCGCCGATGGCGCCGGCCAATAGCGGCGAGAACGGCTCCGGACTACGCCACGCGGCAAGGAAGCCGACGAATTGCGTGACCATGATCAGCGGGCCCGGGGTTGTCTCTGCCAGGCCCAGCCCGTCGGCCATCTCTCCCGCGGAAAGCCAGCCGAAGTTCTCGACCGCGGCCTGCGCCATATAGGCCAGCACGGCATAGGCCCCGCCAAAAGTCACCACGGCCAACCGGGAGAAGAAGGCGCCGATTTCCCACAGCGTGTGATCTGTGCCCAGCGTCATGCCGATCAGGGCCATCGGCGCCAGCCACACGAATAGCCACGTGATGACCGTTACAAGTGTTTCGACAGCAAGTCGCTTCTTTGGCGCATGCGCCGCGGTGTTTGCCAAATGGCCGTGCGCACCCAGCCAGTCCGGCCGGACCTTTCCTGCCACCGCGCCGATGAGAGCCGCCAGCAGGATGACCAACGGGAATGGAGCGTCGAACACCGCTATCGCCACAAAGGACAGGCCTGCCAGCGCCAGCTTGAACCGTGTTCCCAGCGCCCGCGATCCAATGCGGATCAGCGCCTGTGCTACTATTGCCAGCACCGCTGCCTTGATGCCCAGGAACAGGGCGGCGAACCACGTCAAACCCGCTGCCATGACGTAGAGCAGCGACAGGCCAAGCATCACCACGGCGCCGGGGATGACGAACAGCAGACCTGCAGACAGTCCGCCCTTTATTCCGTGCAGGCGCCAGCCGATCCATGTCGCCAGTTGCTGCGCCTCTGGCCCCGGCAGCAGGTGACACAGGTTGAGCGCGCGCAGGAAAGCACCCTGGTCCACCCAGCGGCGCTCATCAACGATCTCATGCTGCATCAGCGCGATCTGCCCTGCCGGCCCGCCAAAGCTCAAAAAGCCGATGCGGGTAAATGTGCGCAGCAGTTCGGAATAAGTCGGTATGTTGCGGTCAGCTTCCATGCGCGTTCCCTCAGGCGGGAGCACCGCCTGATTTTAAAGCCGCAACGCTTGGGCGGGAACGCCTTGCCCGAAAAAACGCCTTGCCCGAAAACGGGCAAACGGGAGGTTGCCTTTCCCCGCGCCTGGAAATTTAGCGCAGTTACCGCGTCTTGCAAGAGATCAATCGCCGCCGACGCGCTCTATCTCGGCGCCCAAGAGCGCAAGCTTTTCCTCAAGCCGCTCATAACCGCGGTCTAGGTGGTAGAGGCGGTGGACCTGCGTTTCGCCCTCGGCGGCAAGGCCGGCGATGACAAGGCTCATCGATGCGCGCAGGTCTGTCGCCATCACTTCCGCACCGGTCAGCTTGGGCACGCCGTGAACGACCGCCGTGCGACCTTTGGTCTCGATATGCGCGCTCATGCGGTTGAGTTCGGGCACATGCATGTAGCGGTTCTCGAAAATCGTCTCAGTCAGCACGCTGGCGCCTTCGGCACGGCAGAGCAGCGCCATGAGCTGCGCCTGCATGTCGGTCGCGAAACCGGGGTAGGGCGCGGTCGAAAGGGTGATTGCCCGCAGCGGACCGTCGGCGGCGACGTATACGCCCCCGTCCTTTGCCTCTACGTGCACGCCAGCGTCGCGCAGGGCCTGAACGGTTGCTTCCATCTCGTCGATATGGGCGTGCTTCAGCAGCACATCCCCGCCGGTGATCGCTGCGGCACAAGCGTAAGAGCCAGCTTCGATACGGTCAGACATCACGCGATAGGTGGCGCCGTGCAGCCGCGTTACGCCGTGGATGGTGATGTCGGAAGTGCCGATGCCCTCTATGTGGGCGCCCATCGCCACCAGCAGTTTGCACAGGTCGACAATCTCAGGCTCGCGCGCGGCGTTGTGCAGCACGCTCGTTCCGCTGGCGATCGCGGCCGCCATCAGGGCATTTTCGGTCGCACCGACGGAGACCACGGGGAAGGTATAGCGCCCACCGGGCAGGCCGCCATCAGGAGCGATAGCGCGGACATAGCCAGCGGTCAGCTCGATCTCCGCGCCCAGCGCCTCAAGCACCTTCAGGTGCAGGTCGATGGGGCGGTTGCCGATGGCGCAGCCGCCGGGCAGCGAGACGGTCGCCTCACCCATGCGGGCCAGCAACGGGCCAAGCACCAGGATTGACGCGCGCATCTTGCGCACGAGGTCATATGGCGCGACCGTGCTGGTGATTCGCGTCGCCTCCAGCGTCATCACACGGCCGAAATCTCCGGGACGTGAACCGGCGATGCTGGTCGACACGCCGAACTGGTTCATCAGGTGCTGGAAGCCGTCGATATCGGCCAGCCTCGGCAGGTTGCGCAGAGTCAGCGGCTCATCGGTGAGCAGGGCGCAAGGCAGCAGCGTCAATGCCGAGTTCTTGGCTCCCGATACGGGAATGGAGCCGGAAAGGCGCTTGCCGCCGCGGATGATAATCTTGTCCATGTGCTGCGTTTAGCCGGAATCGCGGGCTGGGCAAGGAGTGTCGGAATCAGAACGGGTACTGAATTTGCCCGCCTTGACCATTGGGTTCGCAGCTGCAAAAAACAGGGCGATGACACGGCACAAACCGATCCGCAAAGCCGTCTTCCCCGTTGCGGGACGCGGCACTCGTTTTCTTCCCGCGACCAAGGCCATTCCCAAGGAGATGCTGCCGGTTATCGACCGTCCGCTGATCCAGTACGCCGTCGATGAAGCGCGCGAGGCGGGGATCGAACAGATGATCTTCGTGACCGGGCGAGGCAAGACCGCGCTGATTGACCATTTTGATGTCGCGGCGGAACTTACTGCGGCGCTTGAGGGTAAGCAGTGGGCGCTCGACATACTTGAGCCGACGCGGCTCGATCCCGGCAACCTTGTGGCTGTGCGCCAGCAGATGCCTATGGGGCTTGGCCATGCGATATGGTGCGCCCGCGCCATCGTTGGCGACGAACCCTTTGCCATCTTCCTGCCGGATGAACTGATGATCGGGGCGCCGGGCTGCATGAAGCAGATGGTCGATGCTTACAACGAAGTTGGCGGCAACATCATCAGCGTGCTGGAAGTGCCGCAGGATGAAGTGTCCAGCTACGGCGTGATCGACCCTGGCCTGCGTCAGGGCGCCCTGACCGAGGTGAAGGGGTTGGTGGAAAAGCCTACGGTTGAAGCCGCGCCGTCCAACCTGATCATCTCAGGCCGCTATATATTGCAGCCCGAAGTGATGCGCGTCCTGGAAAAGCAGGAGACCGGCGCGGGCGGTGAAATCCAGCTTACCGACGCGATGGCGCGGATGATCGGCACCCAGCCCTTCCATGCACTTACCTTCAACGGCAACCGCTTCGATTGCGGTTCCAAGATCGGTTTTGTCGAAGCGACCCTGGCCATCGCGTTGGCCCGGCCCGACATGGCGGACGAAGTGCGGGCAATGGCGGTGCGGTTGCTTGCGGGGCAGGGTGTCCAGCCGATGGAAACGCTCTGACCTGGTTTGTCTATGCCGGCGCCGCGCTGGCTGAAATCGCTGGATGCTTTGCTTTCTGGGCATGGTTGCGGTTGGACAGGTCGGCCCTCTGGCTGATTCCCGGTATGGCGTCGCTGGCGCTGTTCGCGTGGCTCCTGACACTGGTTGAGGCCGAACGCGCCGGGCGGGCCTATGCGGCCTATGGCGGTATCTACATTGCCGCGAGTGTCCTTTGGCTATGGCTGATCGAGGGTGCAAAGCCCTATCGGTGGGATGTGATAGGCGGGTCTATCTGCCTGACAGGCGCGGCGCTGATCTTTCTGGGATCGCGGCACGCGTAGCATCCAGGCAAAGAAAAAGGCGGCCTTGAGCCGCCCTTTTCCCCGCATCCTCTCCAAATGATGCAGATCCGCCCAGGCTTGTTTCCGCCCGGTTCGGAAGGTCTATCTCTTACTTGCCAGATTGGTTGGCAATAGCAACCTGCAGGGCCGGAGAGGCCGGCTGCGGGATGGAGCGCTGCGCAGGCTGGTTGAACTCATCCGCCTGCATATAGGGAAGCGGGTTCACGGCCTGGCCGGCGATGCGGACTTCGTAATGCAGGTGCGGGCCGGTCGAACGACCGGTCGAGCCGACGTAACCGATGATGTCACCCTTGCGGACCTGCTGGCCGTTGCTGACGTTCAGCCGTGACATGTGGCCGTAACGGGTCTGGATGTCGGCGCCGTGTTCAAGCGAAACGAACAGGCCATAGCCGGAAAACCATTCTGCCTTGCTGACGGTGCCATCGGCAGTTGCATAGATCGGCGTGCCGACCGGAGCGGCCAGATCGACACCGGCGTGCTGGCGGCGGCCGCCCAGCACCGGGTGATTGCGCATGCCAAAGGTGCTGGTCAGGCGGAGACCCTCGATCGGATGGCGAGAGGGAATCGACACGGGACCGGAAGCGGAAATCTTGTTCTTGGGCTGGGAAACGAGGGGCTGGATCAATGGCTGCGGTTTGTCCAGCTTTTGCCAACCGGCGAAGAGCTGACGGAATTCTTCGTCACTATTGCCAAGCGGGGAAGGCTTTGCGGCCTGTGCGGCGCGGAGCGGGGCGGCGATATCGGCGGTCGCGCTGCTATTGGCGAAAGCCGGGCTTGCACCCGTGAGCGCAACCATCACCGCTACCGCGGGTAGGATGCTCCGTGCAAATGAGCTGATACGACCCACTACAATCTCACCTTTTTTTCGCACGACATGAGCCGCAGCGAGCGAACCGAAAAATTTTTCATGAGATCGTCGGAACCCCCCGCCGTCTCTGGTGTTGGGGTTGTCCGGGCAAAAAGTTTACAAAGCAAGCAACGCGTACCATTCGCGCGGTAAACCGGCTGAGCGGCGCGCCGAGTCGTTGAATGGAGGCTTAAGCGCCCCTCGAAAGTAAGATTTTACCAACGATTTCCACCGGGATTCCGGCGATTCCGGGTCCTTTTCGCAACTTGCGATGAAATGCCTTGTTCCGATGGCGACGTGGCGGATTTCATCGTCAAGGATTCGTTCGAGAATTCTTGCCCCGGACAAATCGCCCGCCCCGCGCACCCGCTCCAACATTGCCGGAGTGACGTCCAGCCCGCGCGCCTCCAGCACCATCGGTACGACCGCGAGCCGCGCTAGCACGTCACCCCTAGTCTCATGCGCGGCGTCCCAAAGCCCGTCATGCGCGGGGAGGGCGCCGTAGTGGCTGCCAAGCGATTCCAGCTTCCGTGCCAGAACGGCAAAGTGCATCGCTTCATCGGCTGCTACCGACAGGAAATCGCCGACGAACGTTTCGTCCATCTCCGCGCCGAATCGCCCCGCCATGTCCAGCGCCAGGTCGATGGCCACGAATTCGATATGAGCAAGCGCGTGCCACAGGGCGATGCGCGACCGTTCCGAACCGGCCTTGCCGCGCTTTGGCATGCGGTTTGGCGGGAGCAGTTCGGGATGCGCGGGCCTCGCCGGTCGATCGGGCATTGGAACGTCGAACGCCGGGGCCAGCTGCCCCAGCCGCCAGTCACGCGCGACCTTGCGCGCCGCCATGGCCTTGGTGCGCGGATCAGCGGTGAGCAGCGCCGCGCGGATGGCGGAGGCAACTGAGACCTGGGTCACGTTAGTTGAGTCACGCTTGCAGACTTACAGTGCCTTGGCAGCGGCCAGCACCTCTTCGGCGTGGCCCTTTACCTTTACCTTATCCCACACCCGGGCGATCCGTCCGTCCGTGCCGACGAGGTAGGTGGTGCGGACCATGCCCAGGTAGGTGCGGCCGTAATTCTGCTTTTCGGTCCAGATGCCGAGCGCGTCGGACAGCCCGCCCGCTTCGGCGTCGCTAGCAAGCGGCACGGTCAGCGCGTGCTTCTCGATGAACCTGAGATGCTTCTTAGGCGGGTCCTTGCTGACCCCTAGCAGCGCCACGCCGGCCTGGTCGAACGCGCTCGCCAGCGCGGAGAAATCCTTGCTCTCGGTGGTGCAGCCGGGCGTGTCGTCCTTCGGATAGAAGAACAGCACGAGCTTCCTGCCGATGAAATCCGACGGCTTGACCGTGCCGCCGTCGGACGTCTCCAGCGCAATCTCGGGCAGGGCATCGCCAACTTCCGCATGCTTGCTCATCAGTCGATCTCCAGCTCTTCGCCGAACACGTCGCGCCATGCCAC
>JBEVKC010000051.1:0-11941 GCA_040509895.1 Novosphingobium sp.
ATCAGCGAGGATATGGCCATGCCCCGCCGTCCTTCCTGATCGTGCACGAACTTGGCCGGGGCGGCGACGATCTGGTCGGTCCAGATTGGCCAGTCGCGATCGTACATGTTGAGGCGCGGCACCGTGTCGGTCAGGTCAAGGTTCGCCTCGAAATAGGCGTCCAGCGTGCCCACGTCGCGCCAGTATTCCTCAATCTCCTCGGCCGCCCGGATGCAGCTGTTCGTGAAGCGGTGGGCGACGGCTTTGCCGTGCTTGACGATATAGGGGATGATATCGCCGCCGAAGTCCCGCGTGGAGCCGGGCGTTTCGACATCGCGGCGAAGCTGCTCGAACAGGAACTTGGTCTCGAAGACGTAGATTCCCATTGATGCGAGCGAGTTTTCAGGATCCCCTGGAATGCCGGGCGGGTCTTTCGGCTTTTCAACGAAGGATGTGATTACGTCGTTCTTGTCCACGGCCATGACGCCAAAGCCGGTCGCGTCCTTGCGGGGTACGACCATGCAGCCCACGGTCACGTCCGCGCCAGAGTTGACGTGCTGGCGCAGCATCAACTCGTAGTCCATCTTGTAGATGTGATCGCCCGCCAGGATGACCATGTATTTCGGGTCATGCGCGGCGATGATGTCGATGTTCTGGTACACGGCGTCAGCGGTGCCTTCGTACCAGTGATACTCATCGATGCGCTGCGATGCGGGCAGAATGTCGAAGCTTTCGTTGCGCTCCGGGCGCATGAAGTTCCAGGCACGCTGCATGTGGCGGATCAGCGAGTGCGCCTTGTACTGCGTCGCCACGCCGATGCGACGGATGCCGGAATTGATCGCGTTTGACAGGGCAAAGTCGACAATGCGCGACATGCCGCCGAAATAGACCGCAGGTTTGCAGCGATTGTCGGTCAGTTCGTTCAGGCGACTACCGCGTCCACCCGCAAGGACATAGGCCATCGCATCGCGTGCCAGCGGTCGTCCGGTAGAGTCCCTCATCCCGTTTTCTCCGTTTTTTCGATCAGCCTTCGTACTCCAGCATCAGGGTTGAAAGTGGCGGCAGAACGATGTTTGCGCCGCCGCCCGCCGAATGGATCGTTCCAAGGTTACCTTTACCACTGCCGCCATAAGATTCAGCATCACTATTAAGCACTTCATGCCAAATACCGTCGTGGGGCAGGGGAATGCGGTAGTGGCTGTGAAAAGCGGGCGTCATGTTGCTGATGACCGCAATTGGTCTTGCGTCGGGAGCGTGCCGGCGCCAGGCAAAGACCGAGTTCTGCGCATCATCGACGATAAGCCAGCGAAACCCTTCCTCCTCACAATCGCGGGCGTGGAGCGCAGGCTTTTCGCGGTAGAGCCGGTTGAGATCGCGCACGAGCCGCTGCACGCCTTCGTGTGCCGGCGCATCGAGCAGGTCCCAGTCGAGCGCGCGCTCTTCGCTCCATTCGCGGCGTTGGGCGAACTCCTGGCCCATGAACAGCAGCTTCTTGCCGGGATAGCCCCACATTAGCGTGTAGTAGGCGCGCAGGTTGGCGAACTTCTGCCAGTCGTCGCCGCTCATCTTGCCAAGCAGCGACCCTTTGCCGTGAACCACTTCGTCATGGCTCAGCGGCAGGACAAAATTTTCGGCGAAGGCGTACATCAGGCCGAAGGTGATCTCGTCGTGGTGATGGCTGCGGTGGATCGGATCACGGGCCATGTACTTCAGCGTGTCGTGCATGAAGCCCATGTTCCACTTGAACCCGAAGCCGAGGCCGTTTTCGTGCGCTGGGAGCGTGACACCCGGCCATGAGGTGGACTCTTCGGCAATCGTCATGATGCCGGAATGGCTGCCGTACAGCGCCTTGTTCATGGCGCGGAGGAATTCCACCGCTTCCCAGTTTTCGCGCCCGCCTTCCTTGTTGGGGATCCACTCGCCGGGTTCGCGGGAGTAATCGCGGTAGAGCATCGATGCGACTGCATCTACGCGCAGCCCATCGACATGATAGCGCTCCGCCCAGAACAGCGCGTTGTTGACTAGGAAGGACGACACCTCCCGCCGTCCGAAGTTGTAGATCGCCGTGTTCCAGTCCGGGTGGAAGCCAAGCCGGGGGTCTTCGTGTTCGTAGAGCGCCGTGCCATCGAAATGGGCGAGGCCGTGCTCGTCGGTGGGGAAGTGGGCGGGAACCCAGTCGATCAGCACGCCAAGGCCGGCGCGGTGGGCACCGTCAACGAAACGAGCAAAGCCCTGCGTGTCACCGAAGCGAGCCGAGGGAGCATAGAGGCCCGTTGTTTGATAGCCCCAACTCGGGTCGTAGGGATGCTCCGACACCGGCAGGAATTCGATGTGGGTAAAGCCCATGTCGGCGGCATAGGGAATGAGCTTTTCAGCCATCTCGTCCCAAGCCAGGAACCAGCCGTTTTCGTCACGCCGCCATGATCCGGGGTGGACTTCGTAGATCGAGATGGGCTGACGGCGGGGGTCGACGCTGGCCCAGTGGGCACGGTGCGCTTCATCGCCCCAGTCGGGTTTCACCGTGTCTGCGGTGATAGATGCGGTCTTGGGTCGCAGTTCTGATGCGAAGGCAAAGGGATCGGCCTTGAGGGGCTGGACTTGGCCGTCCGGTCCGGTGATCCGGTATTTGTAGGCGCGCCCTGCACCGATTTCCGGGATGAATATCTCCCAAACCCCAATGTCCTGTCGCTTGCGCATCGGATGGCGGCGGTGATCCCAGTCGTTGAAATCACCCACAAGGCAGACATGCTGCGCGTTGGGTGCCCAGACGGCAAAGTGCACGCCCTCTGCGCCTTCATGCTCGATGCAATGAGCGCCCATCTTGTCGAACAGGCGGAAGTGCGTTCCCTGCGCAATCAGCAGGTCGTCGATGGGGCCAAGCACCGGGCCGAAGGTGTAGGGGTCCGTCACCCACCATTCGCTGCCGCCCGCCGTGCAGCGGTATTTCACCGGCTGCGGGCTGCCCTTTACCTTGCCTTCGAACAGCCCCCGATCATCGACTCGCTTCAGCTTGCCGAGTTTCTTGCCCGAAAGGTCGTGTGCCTCGGCTGTATCGGCTCCGGGCAGGACGGCGCGAGCGTATGCTCCGCTTGGCCCGTCATGGATGCCCAATAGCGAGAAGGGATCGGAATGTGTTCCATCCAGAAGTGCTGCAATTGCGGTTTCAGGTGGCTTCACAAAACCTTCCAGATATCCCTCGCATACTCGCCGATGGTGCGGTCGGATGAGAACCATCCTACGTTGGCGATATTCCTGATTGCGGCCTCGCGCCAGCCTTTCTGGTTTTCCCACCGTACATCAACACTGCGCTGGGCGGCGGCGTAGCTGTCAAAGTCGGCAGCGACCATAAACCAATCGTGGTCGTAGAGGCCGCTCATAAGCTCCGTGTAGCGATGCGGATCGTCTGGAGAGAACACGCCCGAAGCGATTGCTTCAACCGCCTGGTGAAGCTCCCGCGAACCTTCGATCACTTCGCGCGGGATGTATCCGTCGGCTCGCTTTGCCGCGACCTCCTCGGCGGTGAGGCCGAAGATGACGATATTTTCGTCACCCACATGGTCCTTGATCTCGATGTTGGCGCCATCGAGCGTGCCGATGGTCAGCGCGCCATTGAGAGCGAACTTCATGTTGCCTGTGCCGGATGCCTCCATGCCGGCGGTGGAGATTTGCTCGGATAGGTCCGCCGCCGGGATGATCCGTTCGGCCAGCGATACGTTGTAGTTCGGCACGAACACCACCTTCAGCAGGCCGCCCACCGAGGGATCTGAATTCACCCGCCGGGCGATATCATTCGCCAATTTTATGATGAGCTTGGCGTTGTGATAGCTTGATGCAGCCTTGCCGCCGAATATCTTGACGCGCGGAACCCAGTCGCGCTCCGGATGGCTGCGGATCTGGTCATAAAGCGCCACCGTCTCGATCAGGTTGAGCAGCTGCCGCTTGTATTCGTGGATGCGCTTGATGTGCACGTCGAACAGCGCATCGGGGTTCAGGCGGATGCCGGTCAGTTCCTTCAGGTGGGCCGCAAGGGCAACCTTGTTCGCGCGCTTTACCTCGGCAATGCGCTCTCCCAGCGCGGAGTCGCCCGCCAGCTTATTGAGCGCGGCCAGCTGTGTCGTATCGTCAAGGAATGCGCCGCCGATCGCGTCTTTGAGGATCGATGTCAGCCCCGGATTGCACTGCTGCAACCAGCGGCGAGGCGTGACGCCGTTGGTCTTGTTATTGATGCGGTCCGGATAGAGCTTGTGGAGGTCGGAAAAGACCGTGACTTTCATCAGGTCGGTATGCAGCGCGGCCACGCCGTTGACGCTGTGGGCGCCGGTGAAGGCAAGGTTCGCCATGCGCACCCGGCGTTCACCCGACTCATCGATCAGCGAGATTGCAGAGATTGCTTGGTCGTCCAGCCCGGCCTTGCGCGCTTCCCTGAGGACGCGCGAATTTATGGCATAGATGATCTGCATGTGGCGCGGCAGCAGCCGCTCAAACAGTGGAAGAGGCCAGCTCTCCAGTGCCTCTGGCAGCAGGGTGTGGTTGGTATAGGCGACGGTGCGGCGGGTGACGTCCAGCGCCTCGTCGAATTCCAGCCCATAGTCGTCGACCAGCAGCCGAATCAATTCTGCCACCGCGACGGCGGGGTGTGTGTCATTGAGCTGGATGGCTGCCTTGTCGGGCAAAGTACGCACGTCACCCTGATACTGGTGATGGCGGCGAACGATGTCCTGAATGGAAGCGGCAGAGAAGAAATACTCCTGCCGCAGCCGCAGTTCCTGCCCGGCAAGGTTGGAGTCTGCCGGATAAAGAACGCGCACGAGGCTGTCGGCCCGGACCTGATCGGCCAAGGCGCCGAAGTGATCGCCCGCGTTAAAGGCGTCGAGCTTGATGGGGTCGGTTGCACTGGCCGTCCACAGGCGCAGCGTGTTCACGCGCTTGCCGCGCCAGCCCACGACCGGAGTGTCGACTGCGGTGGCCTCCACCATTTCGGCTGGCTTCCATTCGACGCCGTCACCCGTCGCGACTACCTCTCCCCCGAAGCCGATCCGGTAGCTGCTCTCGCGCCGCTCAAATTCCCATGGATTGCCGTGGGCAAGCCATGTTTCGGGCAGTTCGACCTGCCAGCCATCGTCGATGCGCTGGCGGAACATGCCATTCACATAGCGGATGCCATAGCCGTAGGCCGGGATGTCCAGTGAGGCGAGGCTCTCCATGAAGCACGCGGCCAGCCGGCCAAGGCCGCCATTACCCAGCGCGGCATCTGGCTCCAGTTCCTCAAGCTGGGCAAGGTCGAGGCCATGCGCGCGCAAGGCCTGCTCGATCTCTCGCGTCAGGCCCATGTTCGACAGTGCGTCGCGCAGCAGCCGCCCGATAAGGAATTCAAGGCTGAGGTAATAGACCCGCTTGCCGTTCTGCTCATAGGTGCGGCGCGTGGATTCCATCCAGCGGTCGATCACCTCGTCGCGGATGGTCAGCACGGTGGCGGTGAACCAATCGTGCGTTTTTGCGGCGCGTTCGTCCTTGCCGACGCGGTGGTTCAGGACATCGACGATCTTGGCGTCGACTTCGGCAATCTTGGGATCGCGGGACTGATGCACGGCGCAGGCTCCAAACCTTGGTTGTGCCGACCGGAGACACGAGCATGCCCGGACCCGGAAACCGGCGATTTTTCCTCCGCGAAAAACTCCCGAAGCAAGGGGTATTACGGGCACGCATCTTCGGCAAGAGTACAAATGCTGCAACTGCACACAAATTCGTGCGATCTTTTCACCAATGTGCCTATGGTGCGGGGAAATCGACCGCGAATCCGGAGTTGCCGATGCCGCAAGAGCCAGCGCCCGAAGCCCAGCCCTGGTGGCACGGTGCGGCAATCTACCAGATCTACCCGCGCAGCTTTCAGGACAGCAATGGCGATGGAGTTGGCGATCTTGCCGGTATCGCCCGGCGCATGGAGTATATCGCCGCGCTGGGGGTCGATGCGATCTGGATTTCGCCTTTCTACAAGTCGCCCATGCGGGACTTCGGCTATGACGTTTCAGACTATTGCGACGTCGATCCGGTGTTTGGAACGCTTGCGGACTTCGATGCCGTAGTAGCAGGAGCCCATGCGGCGGGCGTGAAGGTCATGGTTGACCAGGTCTACTCGCACAGCTCCAGCGACCATCCGTGGTTCGCCGAAAGCCGGTCAAGCCGGGATAACCCGCGTGCCGACTGGTATGTCTGGGCGGATCCCAAGGCTGATGGCTCACCGCCGAACAACTGGCAGTCAGTATTCGGCGGACCGGCATGGACCTGGGACGGGCGCAGGCGTCAGTACTACCTGCACAATTTCCTGACCTCGCAGCCGCAGCTCAACCTGCACAACCCCGACGTGCAGGACGCGTTGCTGGGAGTGGCGCGCTTCTGGCTTGAAAGGGGCGTTGATGGCTTCCGGATCGATGCGCTCAACTTCGCGATGCATGACCCGAAGCTGCGCGACAATCCGCCAGCTAAACTGTCTCGATTGCCTTCGCGGCCCTTCGATTTCCAGCAACAGGTCCACAACCAGTTTCATCGCCGTACAGTGAAGTTCCTCGAACGGCTTCGTGCACTTACCGATGAGTTTGGCGGGGCGTTCACCCTGGCTGAAATCGGAGGCGACGAAGATAACGTCCAGATGAAGCGCTTCACGCGCGGCAACAAACGGCTCAACAGCGCCTATGGCTTCGACTTCCTTTATTGTCCCGCGCTGACGCCGGAGTTTGTCGCCGATGCCCTGTCACGATGGCCAGAGGGCGAGGGTTGGCCTAGCTGGGCCTTCGAGAACCACGATGCCCCCCGTGCCGTATCGCGATGGTGCGCCCCGCAGGACGCGGATCGTTTCGCCCCCATGAAGATGGCGCTGCTGGTGGCCTTGCGCGGCAACATCATCCTCTATCAGGGCGAGGAGCTTGGCCTGCGGCAGGACGATATTCCCTTTGAGCTGTTGCAGGACCCAGAAGCCATTGCAAATTGGCCGCTCACCCTGTCGCGTGATGGGGTGCGGACTCCCATGCCCTGGACGGGCAAAGGGTTGGGCGGGTTCACTACAGGCCGCCCGTGGCTGCCACTCAGCGCCCAGAACCTTGCGCTTTCGGTTGCGGGGCAAGAGCGGAAAAAGTCATCCCTGCTCCATCAGACCCGCACTCTGCTGGCATTGCGCAAGGCCTCCCCGGCGCTCCGGCATGGCAAGCTGAAAAAGCTAGTGGTGAAAGGGGCGCTGCTGGCGTTTGATCGTATCGACGAAGGGCAGCGCGTTCGGTGTCTCTTCAACCTCTCGCCAGAGCCATTGGAACTGGCGGAGGCACAAGGGACAGCCAAAACGATAGTTTCGATAAACGGGGCATCGAGTTCGTCACTTCCCGGATATTCGGCACTTTTCCTCGAAGTCTGAACCCCTTGTTGCATTGCACAATGGCTCGCGCCATTATCGCGGGATAGCTACGGGCGAATCCCATGGAGTCCCGCCTGCGTTTACCTCCAAGGGCCGGGGTCGAACTATGCGGACAACAGGCCAATGAAAAGCAGTGCCGACCTTTGCGAGCGGCTAAATGCGCTGCACCCTCGCACGGCGGAATCGCCGTTGTTCAACCCGGTGTTCCAGCTCAGCCTGGACCTTTCGCGCTTGCTGGAGTCGGGCGAGATGTCGCTGGGCGAGGCAGGCGGACTGGTCGCCGAACTGGAATGCGAAAGCTTGCAGAGTCGCGCCAGTCGTCTTGGTCGGATGCTTTCGCCGGTTGGGGTCGAGGAAAACCGCAAGGCGTTTGAGGGACTTGCCGCTGCGTCCGATTCATTCGAGGAATTTGCCGTCCGCTGGGCAGACCCGCTGTTCCACGTTGTCTTCACTGCCCACCCCACTTTCCTCCTGACACCTGCGCAAAGCGAGGCCGTGGCCCTTGCCGCCAGCAGCGGGGACGTGTCGCCATCCACGGTCTGCATGGTCAATTATGATCGGCCGGCGATCACGCTGGACTACGAGCATGCTCAGGCGATGGCGGCGCTCGCCCATGCGCAGGACGCGCGCGACACGCTGAACGCCATCCTGTTCGCCGAAGTCGCGAAGCGCTGGCCCGGACGTCTTTCAGAGTTCCGGCCGCTGCCGTTCCGCTTCGCTTCGTGGGTTGGCTATGACATGGACGGTCGGACGGATATCGGCTGGTCCACCAGTGTCCACTATCGCCTGCAGGAAAAGGCTATGCGGCTGGCGCGCTATGCCGCGCAGCTTGATGGCATCGACCCGGCGCACCCGGCGCTGGAAACGCTGCGGGCGGCGATTGACCATACGGCGGAAATGGAATCGCTGTTTGCCGGCGACCTTTCCGAGCCGGCGGCGCTGTCTGATGCGGCGAACCGGCTTACGGCTGATGACCCGGCCAGGATTGTCTCTCTGGCGCCGATTGTCGCGGCAATCGAAGAATCCGCGCGCGGCGCCGCCTCACACGTCGCTTGCCAACTGCTGACTCTCGCCGCCGCCATGCGGGCCGATGGGTTGGGCATGGGCTGGATCCATTTCCGCGTTAATTCCTCCCAGCTTCACAACGCCATCCGCCGCCGCATCGACCCGGACAACCGCCTCGACCTGTCGAGCAAGACCGCATTGATCCGCATGCGGACGCTGATTGACGAAGTGAAGCCGCTGCGGTCCAACTTCGCGGCGTTGGCGATCGAGAACACGACCGCGGTGCGGCAGTTCCTCGCCATGGTGCAAATCCTGCACCACATCGATGGCGATGCCCCCATTCGGATGCTGGTGGCCGAATGCGAAGCGCCGCAAACGGTTCTGGCGGCGCTCTATTTCGCGAAGCTGCTGGGCATTGATGATAAGGTCGATGTCTCCCCGTTGTTCGAGACCGAAAGCGCGCTTGAACACGGTGGCCGGTTTCTCGATGCGCTGCTCGCGGAGGAGGAGTATCGATCCTACGCGCGTAAGCGGGGCAGGGTCGCGGTCCAGCATGGTTTTTCCGATGCGGGTCGCTTCGTCGGGCAATTGCCCGCAGCGCTCGCCCATGAACGGCTGCAGGGCAAGCTGGCAACGGCGATGGAGCGGCATGGGCTGACCGACGTCGCTGCGCTGATCTTCAACACCCACGGTGAGTCGATGGGACGGGGCGCTCATCCCGCCGACATGTTCCACCGCCAGACCTGGCCAATGAGCATCTGGGCGCGGCACCAGTTTGCCAAGCGCGGAATCCGCACAGAGCTGGAGGCAAGCTTCCAGGGAGGGGACGGCTACCTCTATTTCGGAACACCGGAACTGGCGTCGGCAACGCTCACCCGAATTGCAGAGGTTGAGGCGGCCCCGCTGCCTGAGGACAACGATCCGTTCTATGCCCGCACCGATCTCAGCCTCGATCTCTATCGCGGGGTGAAGCAGGTGCAGCGCGATTTCATGGAATCGCGAACCTATGCCCGCTCGCTCACGTCTTTCGGTCTTGGCCTGTTGAACGAGACCGGAAGCCGCAAGGCTCGTCGCCAGTCAGACCTTTCGGCGGACCGCGACATGAATCTGCGTCAGATACGGGCCATTCCGCACAATGCAGTCATGCAGCAGCTTGGCTATCCGATGAACGTCATTGCCGGAGTGGGCGCCGCAGCAATCGAGGACATGGAAGGCATCGCCGACCTCATCAACGCCTCCCCGCGCGGGCAACAGGTGATCCAGATGCTCCGCGCCGCGGATCGGCTTGCCAGCATCAAGTCGGTTGCGGCCTATGGGGAACTGTTCAACTCTGCCTTCTGGGCCAGCCGCCCCTATCGCGGGACCGAGAGCTATCTAGAATCCGCATGCCTTGCACTTGCCGACCAGCTCACCACTGATGATCGCAACAGCAGCTTTCGCACCTATACCTCGCGCCTGCGCGTCGATGGGGTGAAGCTACACCGACTGCTGGAGCTGATCCCTGACGAGGTGGCCGAGGAGGGGCGCGAAGACCTCCGGCGTTCACTCGGCGCGTTGCAGGCGCTACGGCTGGCGCTGATGCAGTTCATGTTCCTGCGCGCGGCGCGCATTCCGGCCTTTTCGCGCTCCAACGACGTAAGCCGCGATGACGTTTTGCAGATGGTGTTCAGTCTGCGGATCGAAGAAGCGATGGCGCAGCTTCGAAGGGCCTATCCGATTTCGGGCCCGTCGCTGGCGGACTATTCGGTGGATGAAGCGACCGACTACCCTGACCTTACGGGCCATTCCTATGCGGAAATCCGGCAGAACCTTATCGAGCCCATTGAGGAAGCCTACAGACTGTGCTTGCGAATTGGTCTGGCCATTGCAAACTACTTCGGCGCCCATGGATGACATAACCGTATGAGCTTTCACGCTGATCGCCTGCTCCTGTTCGGTGCCACCGGTGACCTTTCGCGACGCATGCTGCTGCCGTCGCTATGTGCGCTCCACGCGGACAAGCTCGTGCCCGAAGACCTCCGCGTCATTTGCACAGCCCGGTCGGAGCATGATGACGAGGAGTTTCGCGGCATCGCGCGTGAGGCGCTGGAAGAGTTCCTTCCGGACCACCGCAAGCCGGCGATCCCCTCGTTCCTTGAACGTTTGACCTATCAGCCGCTCGACGCGTCGGAGACTTCCGGATTTGCGGCGCTGGCGGAGAAGGTGGGGCCTATCGACCAAGGGCTTTCCATCTTCCTTTCTACCGCACCCAGCTTGTTTGAGCCGACCATCGTCGGCCTTTCCGCCAGCGGGCTTGCGGGGGAAAAGGTGCGGATCGGCCTTGAAAAGCCGCTCGGCACCGATCTGGAAACCAGCCGCCACATCAACGATGCCGTCTCCCGCGCCTTTCCGGAGGACCGGATTTTCCGCATCGATCACTATCTGGGCAAGGAGACGGTCCAGAACCTGCTGGCTTTGCGTTTTGCGAACATCATGTTTGAGCCGCTGTGGAACGCGGCCCATATCGAACACGTCCAGATCACCGTGGCCGAGACCGTCGGGCTGGAAGGCCGGGCCGGGTTCTATGAAGGTACGGGCGCCTTGCGCGACATGGTGCAGAACCACATGCTCCAGCTCCTTGCGCTGGTCGCGATGGAGCCACCGGTCAGCTACGACTCTACCACTGTCCGTGACGAGAAAGTGAAAGTGCTCCGCTCGCTCCGGCCCGTAGGACCAGATGAGACCGTCACTGGCCAATACCGCGCCGGGGCGATCACAGGTAAGCCCGTTCCCGGCTACGACGAGGAACTCGGCAAACCCTCGGAGACCGAGACCTTCGTCGCCATCAAGGCGCATATCGACAATTGGCGCTGGAAAGGTGTTCCGTTCTACCTCCGCACCGGCAAGCGGCTGCATGAACGCACGACAGAGATCATCGTCCATTTCCGCCGCGTGCCGCATTCGATCTTCGCGGGGAAGGGCGCTCACACCCAGCCCAATCGCCTTGTTATCGGCATCCAGCCGGAAGAGAACATAACCCTGTCGCTGATGGCCAAGGTGCCGGGGCTGGACCGCGAAGGCATCCGCCTGCGCGCCGTGCCCCTCGACATCGACATGAAGGATGCCTTCACCGGTCCGACCCGGCGCATCGCCTATGAACGCCTGCTGCTGGACCTGATCGAGGGTGACCAGACCCTGTTCGTCCGGCGTGACGAAGTGGAGGCGCAGTGGGACTGGATCGATGCGATCCGTGCAAGCTGGCAGGTACACGGCGTTACCCCCAAGCCCTATATGGCAGGAAGCTGGGGGCCGTCGGCAGCTATCGCTCTGGCAGAGCGCGACGGCGTGACCTGGCATGAATAAGCCACGCGAGTAGCCATTATGAGTAACCTGAACCCTGTCGTCGAACGCGTCACCCGGCGCATTATCGACAAGTCGGCGGACAGCCGCCGCCGCTACCTCGATCTCATGGCGCAGGAAGGGGACAAGCACGGCGGGCGTGAATTCATGTCATGCTCGAACCTCGCCCACGGTTTTGCCGCCGCGTTGGAGGATAAGTCGGCTATCGCGAGCGGG
>JBEVKC010000052.1:0-5548 GCA_040509895.1 Novosphingobium sp.
TCGCCGCGCCGTATCGCGGCCCTTTTCCTCGAGCTGATGTCACGCCTGGGCCACGATCGGTTTATCGTGCAGGGCGCCAATTGGGGCAGCACCATTGGCACCGTGATGGCGCAGGACGCGCCCGAACGGGTGATCGGTCTGCACCTCAACAGCGTGAACGCCATTCCGCCGGCAGAACCCATGCCGCTCGATCCCGGCGATCAGGCACTGGCCGACCGTTACGTCACCCTGCTGGACGCACCGCATTTCAACCTGTTGAGCAAGGCCCCGCTGGGCATTGCCCACGCGCTCAACGATTCGCCCGCCGGGCTTGCCGCGTGGATGGGCGAACGGCTGCGCGATTGGGCCGACCCGGACATTCACGACAATCCGGGTCTGGATCCGGAATGGATCGTCGGCAACGCCGCGCTCGCATGGTTCACCACCACGGCAGCGACGTCGTCCATGCTCTATCGCGAAGCCGTGCTCGATCCGGCGCCACCCGCGCGCGTCGACGTGCCGACAGCAGTTGCTGCCTTTGCCAAGGAGCTGGTGCTGGCGCCGCGCGCGTGGGCAGAGCAGCAATACAACATCGTGCGCTGGACCAGCCATCAGGCAGGTGGACACTTCCCCGCTGTCGAAGTGCCCGATGCCTTCGTGGAGGATGTGCGGCAGTTTGCCGCCGCGCTTCGCTGAAAGCAGGCACTTCATCCCGCCGCAAAAGCCTGCCTACCCGCCGCCAAAGGAAACCTTGCGATTGACCAAGGAGACTCAACCTAATAGGTAGAGATTACTCCGCACGGTTGTGGCTGGCCAGGCTGCTCGTGCAATTTCAGGAATCTTGGCCCGCGGTTTTTGATCGGGATGCAGCTTGCGCCGCGTTACCAATTGCTAAAGCGCGCGAAGCTCGGGCGACTACGCCAGGCCTCGTGTTCCCCTCTCGCAAACGATGAGGTGATACGATGCGCATGAACCAGATTTCTTGACGGCACCTGGGGTGCGGGCCAGCGGTCTGACAGACTGAGGTCCTCCCGGGTATCCCATCAAAACCCGGGCCCGCCGCGACCTGTCGCCGCGGCCTGCACTCCCTGCCTTTGACCCCACAATAATGCTCCGGGCTTCGCTGCCCGGACCCATGCTCTCGCCATATTTCCATCCGGTGCGCTGGTGCCGGTGCGTGGCTTGATGCGGCCTTTCCGCGGTCCGAAATGCTCGGCCCGAGGTGAGCCCTTGCGTCCAGTCTCCGCGTCGCAGCGTCCCGGAAATCACAAAGGTTTCAGGGAACTTCAATGTCATCATCAGTTCGTAACGCTGCCTCCACCGCTCTCCACGACGAGGACAGCAGCACCCCCACGCACTTCAGGCGCCGCCGCTTCAAACGGGCCATCTTGCTGGGTGCCGGAATTGCCGCGCTAACCGTGCCAGCAACCGCCTTTGCCCAGACCGAAACTGCGCCCGAAGCGGCAGACAGTCTCGGTGCAGAGGCAAGCGCCGACGGCGGCAACGCGATCATCGTCACCGCATCCCGCCGCCGCGACGAAGCCGTGCAGGACGTTCCCATCGCAGTGAGCGTCATCAGCGGGGCCCAGCTTGAACGGCGCGGCGACTACACGCTCGGCCAGATCCAGCAGGCGGTCCCCAGCCTTCAGGTCTTCAGCTTCAACCCGCGCAACACCAACATCAACATTCGCGGGCTGGGCAGCAACGTCGCATTGACCAACGACGGCCTTGAGAACGGCGTCGGGTTCTACATCGACAACGTCTATTACGGCCGCGTCGGCCAGTCGCAGTTCGACCTTGTGGACCTTCAGAGCATCGAAGTCCTGCGCGGCCCGCAGGGTACGCTGTTCGGCAAGAACACAACCGCAGGCGTCATCAACATCACCTCACGCAAGCCCACGTTCGATCCGGAACTGAGCGCCGAAGCGACTTTGGGCAACTATGGTTATTATCAGGTCCGTGGCTCCGCATCGGCGCCGATCATCGCCGACAAGCTGGCCGTTCGGGTCAGCGGCGCGCTGACAGAGCGCAACGGCTTTCTCTGGAACGACACGAAGAAGAGGGACGCCCAGGACTATTACAATGCAACGGTCCGCGGCCAGCTGCTGTTCCAGGCGAACGACGACGTTTCACTGCGTGTCATCGGCGACTATTCCAAGCAGGAACAGAATTTCGTCCTTACCAACTTCATCGATTTTCATGACACCTATGCAAACGGCGCGCCGATCGCGAACGACCTGCTTGAACGGCTGGCGCGGTTCCCCAATGCCACCGTGCCTGCTTTCAAGCCGTTTGACCGCGTTGGCTATGCCGACGGCCATTATCAGTCGAACATGGAGAGCTATGGTGTTTCGGGCGAGCTGAACTGGGACCTCGGCAGCGCTGCACTCACCTCCATCACCGCCTATCGCTGGTGGGACTGGGACCCGGCCAACGACGGCGACGGCACCAACTTGCCCGTCATCACCAAGGCGCAGCAGGCCAACCGCCAGCGCCAGTTCAGCCAGGAAGTGCGCATCGCCTCTACCGGCGACCGCCGCCTGAACTATGTCGTCGGTGGCTATTACTTCTGGCAGATCATTCGCGGCTATGGTGCGACGGCCTTTGGTCCCGCCGCAGCCCTGTGGAACCTGCCCCAGTTGAACCAGACTGTCGCCAACGCCGCGCTGAACGGCTTTGAGGCGAATTCCACCTCCACCCCCGAAACCAAGAGCCTTGCTGCCTTCGGCCAGCTGGATTGGGAAGTCACCGACAACCTCTCTCTCACCGGGGGGCTGCGCTTCACCCATGAGAAGAAGCAGGGCGAATTCCAGCAATACTGGGTCGCGGGCGCCGATCTTTCGGGACTGACTCCCGTACAGGCTGCAACGGCCCTTGCTCTGCGCCAACAGTTCAGTCCGGTCGTCCCCAAGTTTTCGACGAGCTTCACGGATGACAGCCTTTCCGGCCTGATTTCAGCAACCTACCGCGTGGCGCCTGACGCGATTGTCTACGCATCATATTCCCGCGGCAACAAGTCGGGCGGCCTCAACCTTACGGCGCTGCCCGCTGGCGTCGATCCCGACGTTGAACCCGAAAAGGTCGATGCCTTTGAAATCGGTTTCAAGTCGCAGTGGCTGGACCAGCGGCTGACGTTCAACGCCGCCGGCTTCTGGACCGAGATTTCGGACTACCAGACCGCAATTACCGAGCTGTCGCTGGAAACCGTCACCTACCGCCAATATATCGCCAATATTCCAAAGGTCCGTTCGCGGGGCGTGGAAGGCGATCTGACATTCGCGGTATCGCCGAACTTCAGCTTCAACGTTTCGGGCACCTACACCGACGCCACATACGTCAAGTACGAGAACGCGCCCCAGGCGGTCGAAAACCTCAATCTTCCGGGCATCAACGGCCAGATTCAGGATCTGAGCGGCGAACGGCTGCCGGGCATTCCGAAATTCGCCTGGAGCGTCGGTGCTGATGGCTGGCTGCCGCTGGGCGTGCTGGGTGACCGCGAGTTGGAGGCCTATGGCCACGTCGACTACTCGCACCGCTCATCGTTCAACACCACGGCCAGCAATTCGGCCTGGGGCCAGGTGCCGGGATATGGCCTTGCCAATGCCCGCATCGGTTTCCGCACCGCCGATGGCCTTCTCGATGTCTCGCTGTGGGCAAAGAACCTCTTCGACGAGGATTATTTCGTCAACCTGGGCGTCGCCAACACGGGCGCCGTCACGGGCCAGGTCGGCGATCCGCGCACTTTCGGCGTGACCTTCCGCACAAAGCTCTGAGGACCTGCCCATGACCAGAACATCACCCATTGCACATGCCCGCCCGGCCGAGGAAGCACCCTCGGCGGCACGGCTGGCGGCCTTCTCCGCCATCGCCATTCCAGCGACGGCGGCCGGGCTGCCCATAGCAGTATACCTGCCGCCGATCCTTGCGCGGGACTTCGGGCTGTCGCTGGGGGTGATCGGCCTGATCTTTCTGATCGGCCGCTTATGGGACGCCGTGCTCGACCCGCTGGTCGGCGCGCTCAGCGATCGCACGAGGAGCCGTTTCGGTAGGCGCAAGCCGTGGATAGCAGCAGGCGGCGTGGTGTTCGGCGTGTTCGCCAGCCTACTGTTCTTCCCGGTGGCCGACGTGACGCCGCTTTACCTCTCGATCGTCATGTTCTTCTTCTACCTTGGCTGGACGGCCATCCAGATACCGTTCCTGGCTTGGTCGGGAGAGATTTCCGGCCAGTACCATCAGCGCACCCGCGTCGCGACCTACCAGACGGTCATCGGCGCATTCGGCCTGTTCGTGACGCTGGTTCTGCCGACCATCGCCGACCAGATCCGTCCCGGCGACGGTCGCCTTCAGATGACGCTAATGGGCACGCTACTGCTGGTGACGCTGGTGCCCGGACTGATCCTGACGCTCACCGCATTCAAGGAAGAGACCCCGCGCGATCTTCCAGAGCCCTTTTCCTTCCGCCAGTCCCTGCGCGCCGTCTTCGCCAATCCGCTGCTGCTGCGCGTGCTGGCCTCTGATTTTGCGGTGTCGCTGGGGCAAGCGATCCGCGGCTCGTTGATCGTCTTCTTCGTGGCCTTTTACATGGGCCGCCCTGACTGGGCCGCTGGCATATTCCTGCTCCAGTTCGTTTTTGGCATCGTCGCCGGTCCAATCTGGCTGCGCATCAGCCTGCGCATCGGCAAGCACCGCGCCGCTGTCGCCGGAGAGCTGGTGCAGGTTGCCGTCAACCTTGGCCTGCTGCTGCTGACGCCCGTCCGCTTCGACCTGCTGCTGGCGCTGACCATCGCGCAGGGCCTCGCGCAGGGTTCGGGCAACCTGATGCTGCGTTCCATCGTCACCGACATCGCCGACAAGCACCGGCTGGAAACCGGCGAGGACCGTACCGGCCTCTACTACTCTGTATTCAGCCTTGCCGGGAAAGCCGCAGGTGCCGTTGCCATCGGCATCGCCCTGCCGCTGGTCGCCTGGCTGGGTTTCGATCCGAAGGGCACCAACAGCCCGGAAGCACTGCACGGCGTGCTGCTGGTCTTCACCCTTGGCCCGGCCATCGCCCACGCACTTTCCGCCGCCCTCATCGCCCGCTTTCCGCTGGACGAGCGCGCGCACACCGAAATTCGCCGCCAGCTCGAAGAGGCACCCGCCGCCTTCGTGCCCGCCGAATAGACCGCCACCCCCACGACAGGAGTACATCCCCATGACTGCTCTTATTTACGTCAACGCCAAGGATCCCAATTCGCCGCTCGACATCCGCCCCGTCACCGGCACCATCGGTGCCGAAATCCGCGGCGTTCAGCTTTCCGGCGATCTTGACGCCGGCACCGTCCGCGAGATCGAGGCCGCCCTTGTTCGCCACAAAGTGATCTTCTTCCGCGGCCAGGACCATCTCGACAATGCCGAACATGAAGCCTTCGCCGGCCTGTTCGGCGATCCTGTCGCCCACCCCACCGTCCCAGTCGCCGAAGGTTCGAAGTACCTGCTCGAACTGGACAGCAAGGAAGGCTACGCCGCTTCGAGTTGGCACACCGACGTCACTTTCGTCGATGCTTATCCGAAGGGCTCAATCCTGCGT
>JBEVKC010000053.1:0-11437 GCA_040509895.1 Novosphingobium sp.
CGCCCGATCCGCACAAGATCGCCAGCCAGATCCCGCTCGCCAGTCCGCGGCTGATGGAGGACCTCTACGAACTGAGCTTTGACCAGATCCTTGATTATCTGGCCGAACTTGGCACGCGGCTGGAACTGAAGAACAACCCCTACCTCCAGGAAGCGCTTGAGTATTCCTATGACACGGCGCCGACGACCAAGCCGATCATGGACAGCTTCTTCCACGACATGCCATTCATGTTCGACAAGGAGCGCATCCGGGGCATGGTCGATTTCAACATCGGCATCGATTACCTCGAAAGCTGGGTCGAAAAGCAGATCAATGGATCGAAAGTCGGCATCCGCGCCTATGGTGCGCGCACGCTGCATATCGTAGCGGGCAATGGTCCGGTGCTGGGAGCGCTGACGGTGCTGCGCGGTGCGGTAACGCGCGGCGACACGATCATCAAGGTGCCGTCGAACGATCCGTTCACTACGGGCGCTATCGCTCGCACCATGGTCGACATGGCGCCCGATCACCCGCTGACCAAGCACCTTGCCGTCGCCTATTGGCGCGGCGGTGACGAGAAGCTGGAATCGCAAATCTACCAGCCGCACAACATAGAGAAGATCTGCGCCTGGGGCGGCTTTGCCTCGGTCAAGCACGTTACCAAGTACATCCAGCCGGGCATCGAGTTGATTAGCCTCGATCCCAAGCGTTCGGCGGGAATCGTCGGCACCGATGGGCTGGAAACGCCGGAACTGATCGAGGAGGCGGCCAACCGCATCGCTTGCGACTTCGCGGTTGGCAATCAGGTCGCCTGTGCTGCCGCCCGCATGGTCTATGTCATGTGCGGGACTGACGACGACGGCATCGAAAAGCTGAAGGACCTGGGCAAGCGTACCTACGACGCGATGCTACGCCTTCCCGAAGTGCTTACTACCAAGCCCAAGCGGTACGATCCTGGCCTGAAGAAGCAGGTCGACATGGTGCGCCTGTCGGACGACTTCTACACGGTGTTCGGTGGCAAGGACGATGAAGGCGCGGTGATCGTTTCGCATACGTCAGACCGCGTGGACTTTTGGGAATATCTGGCAGACCGCACGGTGAACCTGATCCCGGTTGACACGCTCGACGAGGTTCTGGACGTCGTCGATGCCTATACCCAGACGGTCGGCATCTTCCCTGAGTCCTTGCGTGAAGTGGTCCGCCATAAGGGTGCGCTGCATGGCGGGCAGCGGTTCGTTTCGCTTGGCTATGCCTTTAACGGTCCCGGCCTCGTGGGGCCTCAGGACGGCATCGAGCCGATGCGCCGTATCGTGAAGTGGATCATCTCGGAAGAGCCGCTCCCCGGGCGAGTGAAGTTCTGGGAAGCAACTGCGGAAGACATCACGGTGGTGGCTTAAACGTAGTGTCAAATTAAGCCTCTCCTCTTAAGGCAGGAGAGGCTTCTTTCTGATTGGTAAAATTCCCCTCCCATTGCCTTAACCCTCGGAAAGGCGCATGCTCCCCACACAAGGGGGTCCGATGGCGCAACCGCTTGGAATCGTGGAAATCCTTGGCCTTGCGGCCAGTATCAGCCTTTTGTCAGGCTGGCGGCTCTATCTCTGTATGCTGGCCATCGGCATCGCCATGCACTTCGACATCTTGCCTCTGCCCGAACACCTGAGGGCACTTGGCGTCCTGGCAAGCCCGTGGGTGATGGGCGTCTCGGCTCTCGCCGCGTTCTGCGAATTCTTTGCCGACAAGATCATGTGGCTCGATACGGTCTGGGACACGGTCCACACTTTCATCAGGCCGCTTGGCGGTGCCCTGTTGGCACTGGCTGTGGTCGATCCAAGTGATCCGGCTACGCAGGCCATAGCTTTCATAATGGGCGGCGGCGCCACGCTTTTGGCGCATAGTGGCAAGGCGGCGGCGAGGGCGGTGGTCAATGCCAGTCCCGAACCGGCAAGCAACGTCGCGGTGTCCACGGCAGAGGACGTTACGACCGGCGGGCTGCTTTACTTGATCTTTGCCTATCCGGCGGCTGCCGGGTTAATCGCGCTGATCCTGCTGGCCATTGCGATCTGGCTGTTGTTGACGGCGCGCCGGTTTATCCGGCAGTTCTTCAACGTTGGCAAACCACCGCGCGCACCGGAAGCCTGAAGCGCTCAGGCCACCACTTCCAGCTTGCCGCGACCGCCTCTGTCATGGTGCTGGGCGATCCACTGTTCAACCACAGGGGCAATCTTGGTGCGCCACCGACTGCCGTTGAAGATGCCGTAGTGGCCGACTTCGGGAACTAGGAAATACTGCTTGCGGCTTTCGTCCAACCCCGTCGTCACCTTCAGCGCCGCCTTGGTCTGGCCGATGCCGGAAATGTCGTCCTTCTCGCCCTCGATGGCAAGAAGCGCAGTGTCGCGGATCGCGGTAAGGTCAATCACCTTGCCGCGGTGCACGAACTCGCCCTTGGGCAGGGAGTGGCGCTGGAAGACATGCTCGATGGTCTGGAGATAGAATTCCGCCGTCATGTCGCAGACGCTGCGGTATTCCTCGTAGAATGCCTTGGTCGAATCCGCACTTTCGCCGTCGCCCGCCACCAGGTGCCGGTACATCTGGTAATGGCTCATCATGTGGGTGTGCAGATTCATCGACAGGAAGCCGGCAAGCTGCAGGAAGCCCGGATAAACCCTGCGGCCAGAGCCCGGATAGGCGAGCGGTACGGTGGCGATGACGTTGTTTTCAAACCATGAGAGCGGATTGCGGACGCCCACGTCATTGACGCTGGTTGGTGCCTCACGCGTGTCGATCGGGCCGCCCATCATGGTCAGTGTCAGCGGTCGGCACGGATGTCCGCTCGATGCCATGACCGCTGTCGCCGCCAGTGCGGGCACCGACGGCTGGCACACCGCCAGCACGTGCGCGCCGGGTCCTACGTGCTCAAGGAAACCGATCAGGTAGTCGATGTAATCGTCCAGATCGAAGCGGCCTGCCTCCACGGGCACCAATTTGGCGTCGGCCCAGTCGGTGATGTAAACGACAGAACTTTGCAGCATCCGGGCAACCGTGCCGCGCAGCAGCGTCGCATAGTGGCCGCTCATAGGCGCGCAGATCAACACGCGCGGCGCGTCTTCTGGAAGGCCGTCATGGGTGAAGCGCAGCAGGTTGCCGAAGGGGCGGTGCAGGACGATGGATTCGACCACGCCATGCGTCTTGTCGCCGACAGTCACCGTCTCAAGATCGAAATTCGGCTTGCCGCGTGGGGCGGCGGCATGGGCGAACACGTCCAGCGCCGAGGCGATCATCGGTCCGATGCCAAGGTATGAGATCGGCATGGCCGGGTTGTTCACAAGGTCTGCCGTGACCGAGGCCCAGGCGCTGGCGCCCGTCAACCAGGCGCGTTGGAGTTCATAAGCATTGTAAAGCATGCGAATCCCTTTGCCGCTCTGGAGGCGGCACTCTATCAGGCAGATAGGTGGCGGGAAACAACTGATTGTGCAATGCGGCATTTCCGATTGCAGTGCACAATGGAGCCGATCAGCAGGTTTTGCGTCACAAATCCTGCCACAGATTGCTTTGCTTGGCCGGTCACCTGCGCTAGTGCGCCGGCAATGAATGCTACCAGCGATCCGATAGAGGACTCTGCCACCCCGGAACCGCGTCCGGCGCGCACCCTTGGCCCGTTGCGGATGATCTGGAAGGCAGCCTTGGCCTATCCGGGCAAGGTGGCGATTGCCGGTGTGGCGCTTGTCACCACTGCCACGGCCACGCTGGGCATTCCGTGGGGCTTTCGCCAGATCATCGATCAGGGCTTTTCCCGCGGGGCCGATCCCCAGGCGATCCAGAGCTGGTTCGCGGCGCTGCTGGCCATTGTTGCCGTCCTCGCGATTGGCACGGCATTTCGCTTCTACTTCGTTTCCTGGCTGGGTGAGCGTGTGGTTGCCGACATCCGCCTGAAAGTGCAGGAAAACCTCCTGCGCCTGCCGCCCTCGTTTTTTGAAGAGAACAGCCCCAAGGAAATTTCGTCCCGCATGACGGCGGATACGGCTCTGATCGAACAGGTCGTCGGCACAACCGTATCAGTCGCCCTGCGCAACCTGATCATGGCAATCGGCGGGGTGGTCTATCTCTTTGCGCTGGCGCCCAAGTTGACGCTGGTGCTGGTAATCGCCATCCCGGTGGTCATCCTCCCAGCAGTGTTACTGGGCCGCAAGCTGCGCAACGTCTCGCGCTCCAGTCAGGACCGTGTGGCCGACATCGGGACGATCGTGGCCGAAGTGCTGGGCGCGATCAAAGTGGTGCAGGCCTTCAATCAGGAAGGGCGCGAACAGCGCCGTTTTGCCGAGGCTGTGGACCGCACTTTCGCCACTGCGAAGCGCCGGATCACCATTCGCGCCGTGATGACCGCGACGATCATGTTCCTGATCTTTGGATCGCTCACCCTGCTGATGCGCCAGGGCGCGCTGGGCGTGGCGAGCGGTACGATCAGCGGCGGCACCATCGCCGCCTTCGTCATCACCGGCGGTCTGGTCGCGGGTGCTTTCGGCTCTCTGACCGAAGTTTACGGCGACTTGCTGCGCGGCGCCGGCGCTGCCAGCCGACTGAACGAACTGCTGAATGAGCGACCGGCAATTGCGCCGCCCGCCCGGCCCGTCGCACTGCCGCAGCCCCCGCGCGGCCAGCTTGCTTTTGAGCACGTGACCTTTCGCTATCCCTCCCGGCCAGAAGTGTCGGCGCTGGCAGACTTCTCGCTGGTGGTGGAACCGGGTGAGACCGTCGCAATCGTCGGGCCGTCCGGCGCCGGCAAGTCGACGCTGTTCCAGCTTGCCGAGCGTTTCTATGACCCGCAGGCAGGTGCAGTGAAGCTGGACGGTGTGCCGCTGACTTCCGCCGATCCGGCAGAGATCCGCCGCCGTATCGCACTGGTGCCGCAGGATGGAGTTCTCTTCGCCGCCAGCGCCCGCGACAACCTGCGTTACGGGAACTGGGAAGCCAGCGACGAGCAGATCTGGGAAGCGGCCCGCGCCGCCAACGCAGAGCGCTTCATTCAAGAATTGCCGCAGGGGCTCGACACCTTCCTAGGTGAGGACGGCGCCCGCCTTTCCGGCGGCCAGCGTCAGCGCGTCGCCATTGCCCGTGCCTTGCTGCGCGATGCCCCCATACTCCTGCTGGACGAGGCGACGAGCGCGCTTGACGCCGAAAGCGAACGGCTGGTGCAGGAAGCGCTTGACCGCCTGATGGCGACCCGGACCACACTGGTTATCGCCCACCGTCTTGCCACAGTGCGGCAGGCGGACCGGATCATCGTCATGGACCATGGCCGCATCGTGGAGCAGGGCAATCACGATACGCTGACCCGCGCGGGGGGCCTCTATGCGCGGCTTGCATCGCTGCAGTTCGACGAACGACATATGCAATCGACAAGCTGACTGATTGGCGGGTGATCAGTCTTGCAGTTCAGGGACGCTTAACGCTAACCGGTTACAGGCGAAACCGCCTTACCTTTTTCCTTCGGGCAAAGTCAGGAACCTGAGCTACATGATCCGATCCATCCGGCATCTTGCCGCCGCTGCATCGCTGGGCGCGCTCGCCCTTTCTTCTCTCCCCGCACATGCACAGAACGCTGTGCCGCAAACCGCCGCACCAGCCAAGGAATGGGGCGATTTCGGCATTCAGACGCAGTGGATGGATACGGCGGTTCGCCCGGGCGACGATTTCAATACCTTCGTCAACGGCAAGTGGATTGCGGAAAAGCAGATCCCTGCCGACCGGTCGCGCTATGGCTCCTTCATGGAGTTGGACGACCTTTCCGAGGCACGCGTCCATGCAATCCTCAACGAGCTGGCGGCCTCCAATCCATCCCCCGGCACGCCAGAGGCACGCATAGCCGCTGCCTGGAAGGCCTTCACCGATACCGACGCGATCGAGGCAGCCGGACTTGCCCCTGCGCAGCCCTATCTGAAGCAGATCCGGAACGCGAAGACCACGCAGGATCTTATCGCACTGTTCGCCGCGCCGGGCTTTGATTCACCTCTGGCCTTCAGCGTAAATCCCGATCCCAAGCAGAGCGATCGCTATGCACTGCAGGTCAGCCAGGCCGGGCTTGGCCTGCCCGATCGCGATTACTACCTGCAGGACACCCCGCGCTATGTCGAAATCCGGCAGAAATACCTAGATTTCCTGACTTTCCTGCTGGGTAAGGCCGGTTACACCGATGCCCGCGTGCAGGCAGAGGCCGTGCTTGCGATGGAAACCCGCATGGCCCAGACCATGTGGGACCGCGCAATGCGGCGGGACCGCGATCTTACCTATAACAAGCTTGCGCCAGCTGACGTTGCGGCCCTGCCGAACGGCGCGCTGCTGAATGCCTTTGTTTCCGATATTGGCGCCAAGAACATTGACCAGCTTCTGATCGCCCAGATGCCTCCGACCAAGGAAGAACTGGCCAAGGCCAATATTACCCCCGAACAGGCCTCGAAGCTGGGCGGCGGCGTGCCTGATACGCTGAAGCTGATCTCGGACGTGCCGCTCTCCACATGGCAGGCATGGCTGACCGCCCAGTTCCTTAGCGACAATGCGGCTTATCTTCCGCGTGAGATCGACCAGGCCAATTTCGACTTCTATGGCAAGCTGCTCAGCGGCCAGCCGGAACAGCGCGTCCGCTGGAAACGCGGAATCGACGCAGTCGAGGGCCAGTTGGGTGAGCTGCTGGGCCAGATCTATGCCGAGCGTTATTTCCCCGCGGCCAACAAGGCGGCGATGGACGATCTTGTCGCCAACCTGCGCAAGGCAATGGCGGCAAACCTTTCGGACCTGAAGTGGATGGGCGTCGAAACTCGCGCCCAGGCAGAGGCCAAGCTTGCCTCGTTCACGCCGAAGATCGGCGGCCCGGCCAAGTACAAGACCTATGACGGCCTTTCGGTCACAGCCACAACCCCGCTCGCCAACGCCCTTGCCGCGTCCAAGTGGGAGAACAACTACGAGATCGCCAAGCTCGGCACGCCGATCGACCGTAGTGAGTGGTACATGCTGCCGCAGACGATCAACGCCTATTACAACTGGGCTTTCAACGAGATCGTCTTCCCCGCCGCGATCCTGCAGCCGCCGTTCTTCAACCTCTCTGCCGACCCTGCGGTGAACTACGGCGGCATCGGCGCCGTCATCGGCCATGAGATGGGCCACGGCTTTGACGATCAGGGCAGCAAGTCCGACGGGGCAGGCAACCTGCGCGACTGGTGGACGCCAGAGGACAAGGCCCGGTTCCAGCAGCTGCAGGACAAGCTGGGCGCGCAATATGCTGCCTACTGCCCGTTTGATGAAGGCAAGACCTGCATCAATCCGAAGCTGACTATGGGCGAGAACATCGGCGACCTTGGTGGACTGAGCCTTGCCTACCGCGCCTATCGCATGTCGTTGAACGGCAAGGAGCCGCCGGTAATTGACGGCTTCACCGGTGACCAGCGCTTCTTCATGGGCTGGGCACAGGTGTGGCGGAACAAGTCGAGGGAGGCAGCTGCCCGGCAGTTGCTGGTGGTCGATCCCCACTCGCCGCCCGAAGCCCGCATCAACGCTGTCGTCCGCAATTTCGACGAATGGTACAAGGCCTTCAACGTCAAGCCGGGCGACAAGCTGTACCTTCCGCCGGAGCAACGCGTCCGTATCTGGTGACAATGTTGCGATAAATTGTTGCGATTGCGAAGGCGCGGCTTGACTTGGCCGCGCCGCCTCGCTTGATCTGTGGTCGATGAACCTGACCCTCACTGCGGTCCTGCTCGGCATCGTCGAGGGACTCACCGAATTCATCCCCGTCTCCTCGACCGGGCACCTGATCCTCGCAGCCGAGCTTTTCGGCTACGATGCGGAGCAGTGGAAGGTGTTCAACGTCGTGATCCAGCTGGGCGCGATCCTGGCCGTCATCGTGCAATACTGGCGGACCTTTTGGGCTGTGGGCCAGGGCCTGCTGCGCTGGAGGCCCGAAAGCGTCGCCTTCACCCGTAATATCCTGCTGGGCTTCCTGCCCTCAGCCGTGCTGGGGCTGGCGCTGAAGGATTACATCGACATCATGCTTGGCAGCCCGATGATCGTCGGCTGGGCATTGATCGTCGGCGGCATCGCCATTCTGGTTATCGAACGAGTAGCAAAGCCCGGCCGGCCAACCGGCGTGGCTCAGCTTCCCGCCAAGCAGGCGCTGGGCGTCGGGCTTGTCCAGTGCGTGTCGATGATCCCCGGCGTCAGCCGGTCTGGCGCAACCATCATGGGCGCGCTGGCCATGGGCATCGAGCGGCGGACGGCGGCGGAATTCAGCTTCTTTCTGGCGGTTCCCACCATGCTGGGCGCGACGACGCTGGAATTGTGGGACAACCGCGTGGCGCTGGCAGCAGGAACTGGCCCGGTCGGCTGGAGTGAAATCGCTATTGGTTTTGTGGTCGCGTTCCTTGTCGCACTGGTAGTGATCCGCGGCTTCGTCGCGTTCGTTAGCAAGTCAGGCTTCGCACCTTTCGCCTGGTACCGGATCGTCGCTGGAGCCTTGGCGATTTATCTGCTGGGGCGGCCGTAACAAGGCAGGTATTCAGAAGACCAGCCGCGCCCCTTCAACACCCGCCAACACCTTGCCGGCGTCGGTGAGTGACTGCTCCGCCGTCAGATAATGGGCATTCCCGGCATTGATGTCGCGGAAGCAGCGCTCGATTGCGTTGCCCTTGCGGAGTGCATGAGTGGTCGCGGCGGTGTAGGCCGTCTGGGCTATCGCCACCGCCACGTCGAGCGCGTTGCTGGCGCTAAGCCTTCCGTCGATCCGCATATCGTCGGTAATGGTCCCAGCCTCTGCCGCATCGAACAGGCGTGTGAAGGTCTGGTGCAGATAGGCCTCCGCCGCGTGCAACCTTGCGGTGCAGAGAGCGAAGTCGCGCTGGAAGGTCTGGGTGGCGGCGCGGCCCTTGTTTTGCGCGAAACTGCGCCACTCATCCAGCATCCGCCGGCCAGCGCCGATGGCGAAGGCTCCGTGTGAGATACAGGGCAGGGCCATGAAGCCCATCCGGTAAAGCGCACCGCCGCGCTGCTGCACGGCATTACCGGGATTGAGGAAGAAATCCTCGTGCAGCACCTGCTCGGTCACTTCGAAGTCATAGCTGCCGGTGCCGCGCAGGCCGAGTACGTCCCAGTTGCCGAGGAACCTGACAGTTTCACGCGGGACAAGTCCGATCAGCATAACCGGCTGGCCGTGCGGGCCGATCACCGGATTGCCACCATCGTGCAGGACATAGCCGCCAACGATCCACTGCGCGTGGGGCGTGCCCGAACCGAAGGAATAGCGGCCCGAAATGCGGTAACCGTCACCGACCCGTTCAGCCTTACCAGTTGGCGCGGCCTGTCCTGCGGCCTGTGCGAAGCGGCCCTCGGGAAAGATTGCCGCCGCGGCCTTGTCGCCAAGGAAGGCACCCGCGACCGCGCCGCCGGTCATCACCGCGTGGGCATACCAGCCGGCTGAACCGTCCCAGTATGAAAGCTCGGCAATCGCGTCGATCAGGTCGGACGGGTGCGCCTCTTCTCCGCCCAGTTCACGCGGGGCCATCAGGGCGAAGACGCCCGCATCGTCGATGGCTTGGATAACTTCGGCAGCAAGCTCCGTGCGGTCCTCGTCCGCTGCCGCGCTGGCGTCAATCGAAGGGCCTAGCGCCCGGATGCGATCGAGTGGAGCCAGCCTTTTGTCGGTGACGCCTTCAGCCACATTCACGCCGGAGTGAACTCGATCGGCAGACCCTTGATGCCCCAGACACCCGGGAAGGGGCGCCAGCCCATCTCGCCCGCCATGTGCGGATCTTTCATGCGTTGGGCGATCAGGTGCAGGCCCTCCTGCAACTGGGCGCGGGCGATGTACTGGCCAAGGCACATGTGCTTGCCGAGGCCAAATGCGACCTGCCGCCGGTTCGGATCAATGACGCGCTCCGGGTCGAAGACGTCGGCGTCCTCAAAGGCGGTCGGATCGCGGCCGGCGGTGCTGAGCGGGTAGAACAGCATGGTGTCCTTGGGCAGCAGCACGTCGCGATAGACAAGGTCGGTGTCGGTGAAGCGGAACGAGGTGCCGGGATTGAAGATTCGCAGCGTTTCTTCCACCACCTTGCGGCAGTATTCATAGTCCTTTGCGCAGCGCTCGTAGATCTCCGGGTTATCGATCATCAGGTGCATCATGTAGGTGAGCACGTTCTTCGACGTGTCATAGCCTGCGACGAAGAAGAAGATCAGCGAGTCCGTAAGCTGGCGGCCCGAGATGCCGCCATCGTCCGCAGCCTCTATCAGCACGTCGAGCAAGTCAGGCTCCTCACCCGTGCGCGGGTTGGCGCGGCGGTCGTCGATGATGCTTTGGCAGAACTGGTCGACGTGGACGATGGCTTCCTGCAACTGCGGCAGGCGGGTGGGGTCAAGGCTAAAGGCAAGGCCCAGCGTCTCCAGCGACTTGCGGATGCCGGGAATGGCGTCCAGCGGAGCGCCGATCAGCCGCGCCATGACCGAGACGGGATAGTAGGATGAGAACTCCTCGAAATCGATGCGCTCGCGCGGGGTCCACTGATCAAGCAGCATGGTCATGATCTCACGCATTGCCGGACGCATCTGGTTGGCAAATCGCGGAGTGAACTTGGTCTGGAAAGTGGTCCGCAAAACCTTGTGTTCAAGATCGGGCAGGGCGATCATCTGTTCTTCGGTAAAGCGGCCCCAGGGCGTGTCCTTGGCGCCCATCAGATCAACTATGCCGTCGAAGGAGGGACGCATCTTGTCGTCCATCCATAGCAGGTCCTTGATCGCCGAATATTCGAAGACGACATAGCCGCTGGCGCATTTTGCGATCCACGGGTGCTTTTTCCGCGCTTCTTCGATGTAGTGATACGGATCGGCTGCAAAAACCGGCTCCTCGAAGGGGAGTACGTAGAGATCGAGATCAGCCAGTTTCTGTGCGACTGGGGCCTGCATTTTTGGCGTTCCTTCCCGACAGATGCCTACGAGCGACTTTCGCGCCCTGTTTGTGGTATTGTCTGGATCACATCCTGCCCCAACAGGGCCCAGGATGAAAGCTGGAATGCCGAAATTGCCGTGTCAGGAAAGCGCCTATTCCGCCGCAACGCGCCTTTTATTCAGCCGCAAGGCTAGGCGCGGAATAGAAGCTGTAGTCGGGCAAGGAATGGAACGCCTGTTTCAATGCCTCGCCCCAAAGGCTGGACACCGCGCGGAAATACGGGTCGTCGCTGGTGATGCGGCGGGTGTGCAGCGGCTCGAAGTTGTTTTCCTCGATCACCAGCAGGTCCAGCGGCAGGCCGACCGAAAGATTGGCCTTCAGGGTGGAATCGAAGCTGACCATCAGCAGCTTTACCGCATCTTCAAAGCTCATGTCCCTGTCATAGCCGCGCAGGATGATCGGGCGGCCGTACTTCGTCTCGCCGATCTGGAAGAAGGGCGTGTCGGCCTGCGCCTCGATGAAGTTGCCTTCGGGATA
>JBEVKC010000054.1:0-12633 GCA_040509895.1 Novosphingobium sp.
TCGGCCTGTGCGATGACGACGCGTTCGACATGATGGCGCTGCGCTGTTGCCTTGACGCGTACAACCAGTGGAACGGCAAGAAGGGTCAGGAAGGCCGCGTCGTGATTGCCGACTGGCTCTCGCGCGGGGCTGCTGAGCGGGTCGAACGGCTGCCCGATCTGCACAAGGTGCTTTTCACCCAGAAGGACACGGTAAAGGACGTGCCCTCGCTGGAGAAGTTCGAATCCAGCTTTGGTTTTACCGCAGAGCGCGTGCTGCAATGCGTGTTGAAAGTGCGCGAACTGCGCACCTTGCTTGGCCTCGCCGAATGGCTAACGCCCGCGCTTACACTGGGCCGCAAGTTTGCGCTGGCCTGGGAGGAGGCCAAGGAACGCGAAGGCCTGATCGATTTCGACGATCAGATCCGCCGCGCCGCCGGATTGCTGGCCGACAGGGAGGCGGCCGACTGGATCCGCTACAAGCTCGACCGGCGCTTCGACCACATCCTCGTTGACGAAGCGCAGGACACCAATGCGTCCCAGTGGGAGATCATCGACGCGCTGGTCGGCGACTTCTTCACGGGCGAGGGCGCGCAAGGCGACAAGTTGCGGACGATCTTCGTCGTCGGGGACTACAAGCAGGCGATCTTCCGCTTCCAGGGCACCAGCCCCCGGAACTTCGAGGCGGCGCGCAGGCGAGTGAGGGAGGCCATGCTCGGCGCGGCGGAGAACGCGCGGACGCTGCGGGGAAGCTATCCGGTGCGGATGCTGCAGGAACTGGGGCTCGACCAGTCCTACCGCACGGCGCAGTCGATCCTCGATTTCGTCAACCAGGCCATCACCCACATCGGGCCTGACAGCTTTGGTCTCGACCATGTTCCCGAGCAACACATCGGGCAGGAACGCCCCGGCCATGTCGCCTTCTGGCGCCCCGTCGGTTACATCGACGACGAGGAAGAAGACCCGGAGGACGAGCCCGAGGAGGGCGCCGATAACTGGTTCTCGAAACCCGAGCGCCAGCTTGCCGACAACATCGCGCGGCAGGTGAAGCAGTGGATCGATGACGGATACTGGCTGCACAAGGAACAGCGCCGCGCCACGGCGGGCGATGTCATGGTGCTGGTGCGCAAGAGGCGCGAATTGGCCGGACTGATCGTCGCGAGGCTCTATGCGGCGGGCGTGCCGGTGGCGGGTGTCGACCGACTTCGGCTGGGTGCGCCGCTGGCGGTGCGGGACCTGATGGCGGCGCTGCGCTTTGCCGCACAGCCGCTGGATGACCTCAATCTTGCCTGCCTGCTCGGCTCGCCGTTGATCGGCTGGTCGCAGGAGCAATTGCTTGAGCATGGCTATCGCCCGGACAAGGTGCGGTTGTGGGATCATTTGCGCCGCGCTTCGCACCCCGAAGTGGCGGTGGCGATGGAACTGCTGCTGGGATTGCTCGCCCGTGCCGATTATGAGCCGCCGCAAGCATTGCTGCACTGGCTTCTGACCGGGCCGTGGCAGGGTCGCCGCAAGCTGCTTGCGCGTCTGGGGCGTGAGGCGAACGACCCGATTGATGAATTGGTCAACGCTGCCCACGCCTTTGCGTCTACCGGCACGCCCAGCATCCTGGGTTTCTTGCGCTGGTTCGATGCTGGCGACGGCGAACTGAAGCGCGAGGCGGGGCGTAGCGATGGGCTGGCGCGAGTCATGACGGTGCATGGCTCAAAGGGACTGCAAGCGCCCATAGTCATCCTTGCCGATGCGGCGGGCAATCCCAAGGCGCGCGGCTCTGCCGTGGAATTGGGTGATCCGCGTGACGCTTCGCGGCGCATCCCGCTGCCCCCCCTGCGCAAGGAGGAAAAGCTGGGCCGCATCCGCGCCGAGGCCGAAGAGGCCGAGGTAGAGGAGATGCAGGAACACTGGCGGCTGCTCTACGTCGCCATGACGCGGGCCGAGGAGGCGTTGTTCATCACCGGCTCGCTCGGTGCGCGGGAGAAAGCTCCGGCAGCGGACAGCTGGTACGCCAGGCTGGAAGGGCTGATCGAACCCGAACGGCGCGTCGAGGATGCGCTGTGGGGCTATCGGCTGGAGCACGGCGACTTGCCAGAGAACGGCCCGGCGTCGGCGGCAAGGCCAGTGTCGTTTGAGCTTCCGCTGCTTCCGGCTTGGCTGACCGCTCCGGCCGGTGCCGAACCGGCACCGCCGCGCCCTTTGGCTCCGTCATCGCTGGGTGAGGAGCTTTCCGCCGATCCGCCATTCCCCCCCGGCGCTGGCAGCGAGGCTGCGCGACGCGGTGTGCTGGTGCACCGTCTGCTCGAACGCCTGCCCGATATGCCGGGGGAAGCTCGCGAAGCGGCAGCACAGCGCTGGCTGGATCGCAACGCAATCGATTTGGCCGAGGCCGCGCGGCAAGAAATAGCGGCCGCGGCGTTGAGGGTTCTGGCCGATCCGGCGTGGCAGGACATTTTCGGCCCCGGCTCGCTGGCCGAGGTCCCCATCGCTGCACTTGTCGGAAAACGCGTTGTTGCGGGCACAATTGACCGGCTGCTGATCGAGTCGACGCGCATCCGCATTGTCGACTTCAAGACTTCCCGCCGTCCGCCGTCCCTGATCGAGGAGGTGCCGAAGTCCGTTATCCGCCAGATGGCCGCCTATGCTGCCGCGCTTGAAGCTGCCTATCCGGGGCGCACTGTGGAGGCGGCTTTGCTCTACACTCAGGCACCCGCGCTTATCGCCATTCCGGCCGCCGTGATCGATGCGCAGAAGCAGGAATTGCTTGCGATGCAGGAAAGCTTTTGACGCTTGGGCGTTGTCTTCGCAGGCAAGCCGCCTAGATTGGCCCCAACTTCCAAGGAGTCCTTCTGATGCCGACCAAAGCCGTCACCGATGCCAGCTTCGAAGCTGACGTGATCAATTCCAGCAAGCCC
The DNA here is from genome assembly GCA_040509895.1 of Novosphingobium sp. Lineage (GTDB taxonomy): Bacteria > Pseudomonadota > Alphaproteobacteria > Sphingomonadales > Sphingomonadaceae > Novosphingobium. The sequence goes on from JBEVKC010000054.1 coordinate 2,888, forward strand.
GTGCTCGTGGACTTCTGGGCCGACTGGTGCGGCCCCTGCAAGATGATTGCCCCAGCGCTTGAGGAAATCAGCGAAGAGCTGGCCGATCAGGTGACTATCGCCAAGATGGATATCATGGAGAACACCGCAATTCCGGGCGAAATCGGCGTGCAGTCGATCCCGCTGATGGTGCTGTTCAAGGATGGCAAGCCGGTCGCTCAAAAGCTCGGCGCCGCACCGAAGAGCCAGCTTAAGGGCTGGATCGAGAGCGTTCTTTAAGAATTGAAAGGCCCCCCTCTCGCTTGCGGGAGGGGGTTATTCAGGTAGCTTGCTCAACCGACCTGCCAACTCATCCCACAATCCAGGTGTCGCTGCGCCGATCATTCCAGGCAAATCGTACTGATCGACCCGATACGGCGAACCATCAGGACGCGCTGCCCTGCCGCCAGCCTCATTGAGGAACAGCACGCCCGCCGCGTGGTCCCATGGCAGAGTCCGCTCAAAGATAGAAACATCGTTCTGCCCGAGCACAAGCCGCGGATATTGCTCCGCGGCGCAGCGCGGAATGTCCACCAGCGTGTAATGCGGCGCAATATGCTGCTTCACCGCCTCGCGCTTTGTAGGGTCCATGTAGAGCATCGAAATGCCAGCAATAGGCGCTGGTTGGCGGCTTGATCGGGATTGCACCCGCTCCCTGTCGATGAAGGCGCCTTGGCCGCGTTTGGCGTGGCAAAACCGCCCGGTCAGCGGATCGAGTATCCAACCGCCAATTGTCTCGCCACGCTCGGCCAGGGCGACGAGCACGCCGAAGGGCGGCTTGCCCGAGGCGAAATTGTTCGTGCCGTCGAGCGGGTCGATGATCCAGCACAGCGCGTCGCCCAGGCGGTCCAGCACCGATGGATCGGCGAATGATGCTTCCTCGCCAACGATGGTCGCCTCGGGCAACAGGCTAGACAGGGCTTCCGAAAGAATCTCCTCGCTCTCGGAGTCGGCCACCGTGACGACGTCGTCCTTCGCCTTTTCGCTCACCTCATGCGTGGCGAGCGTCTGGTATCTCGGGAGGATCGCTCGATTGGCGGCATCGACCATGATGGCCTGAACGGCTGAACTCAGGCTCATGTCAGGGGGATCGCCACTTGCTCGGCATAGCCCGGGCGCTGCCGGACCTGCTCGTACCAGCGTTCCACGTTGGGCAAGGATGGCCGCGTTATCGGTAAGTTGAACCAGGTATAGGCATAAACGCCCATAGGAATGTCGCCGATGCCGATCTCCTCGCCGGACAGCCACGGCGTCTCGCCCAAATAACGGTCGAGCACGGCGAGCTGTTTTGCGCTCGCCGCGACGGAGCGTTCGATTGCCACCGGATCGCGTTCGCTTTCGGACTTGCGGACAAGGTTCAGAAAGGCATCGCGCTGTGCGTCGGCGTATCCTCCCTGCCAGTCCATCCAGCGGTCGCCCATGGCGCGCTCGGCGGGATTGGAGGGCCACCAGCGTTCGCCGCCATGTTCTGCTGCCAGATAGCGCAGGATCGCGTTCGATTCCCACAGGACGATCTTGCCGTCCTCAATCGTCGGGATCAGCGCATTGGGATTCTTCGCGAGGTAATCGGCGTCCATGCCGAACTTCCCGCCGACGTCGATGCGCCTGTATTCGAGGCCGAGCTCCTCCGCGAACCAAGCGACCTTCTTGACATTGTGTGAGTTCAGGCGGCCCCAGATCGTCAGCATCATCAGCTCCGGTAATCGGCGTTGATCGAGATGTAGCCATGCGTCAGGTCGCAGGTCCACACGGTCGCGCGGCCTTCCCCAAGGCCGAGGTCCACTTCTATGGAGATGTCGCGGCCCTTCAGGTGGGCCGCCACCGGTGCCTCGTCATAGTCTGCCAGCGGCTGGCCATTGCGCGCGGCCCATGTCCCGCCGAAACCGATGGACAGCTTGTCGCGGTCAGCAGGTTCTCCCGCCTTGCCCACGGCCATGACGACGCGGCCCCAATTGGCGTCCTCACCCGCGATGGCGGTCTTGACCAAGGGTGAGTTGGCGATGGCGAGGCCGACCGTGCGGGCGCTGGCATCGCTGACAGCGCCGGTTACGCTCACTGCGATGAACTTCTGCGCGCCTTCGCCGTCGCGCACTACGAGATGGGCAAGCTGGCGGCACACATCGTCCAGCGCGGCGGCAAACGCGTATGCACCCGGGCAGTCGAAGCAATGGATCGGCTCGTTGCCCGCCTTGCCGGTGGCGAAAGCCAGCACGGTGTCGCTGGTGGAGGTGTCGCTGTCGACGGTGATGCAATTGAAGGTCTTGAGGTTCGCGGCCGACAGCAATTGCTGGAGGAACGCAGGCTCAACCGCGGCATCGGTGAAGATGTAGCCCAGCATGGTCGCCATGTCGGGCGCGATCATGCCGCTGCCCTTGATGATGGCGGAGAGCGTCACGGTCTTGCCGCCGACCACCGCCTGCGCGGTTGCACCCTTCGCAAAGGTGTCAGTCGTGCCGATGGTCTTCGCGGCTTCTTCCCACGAGCAGGGCTCTGCCGTCAGTGCGGCTTCGACACCGGCCCGCGCCTTGTCCTTGGGCAGGGGAACGCCGATGACGCCGGTTGACGAGACGAAGACCTCTTCCTTGGGGCAGCCGAGGTGATCGGCGACCTGCGCCATGATCTGCTCGACAGCCTCACGCCCGCGATAGCCAGTGAAAGCGTTCGAATTGCCGGCGTTCACTACCAGCGCGCGCGCATTGCCCTGGCGCACATTCTCGCGCCCGATCTCCACTTCCGAGGAGCAGCAGACGTTGCGCGTGAAGACGCCAGCGACGGCGGTTTCCTGTGCCAGCTCTACATAGGTGAGGTCGCAGCGGCCCCAGTCCTTATAGCCTGCGCGGGCGACGCGCGGAGTTGCGCCGGCGATCTGCGGCAGCGCGGGGAAGGGGGTGGCGAGCGGGGAAACAGTGTCGGACATGGGAGCGCCTTAGAAATTCATGTGCAATTCGTCCACCGGCGGCGTGCATCCGGGCTGGACTGTCAAACCGCTTCGGCTTATCTATGCACCACGATGACGCGCATTATGCTCGCCTTCCTTGCCCTGTTGACGGGCCTTGTCGCTACCGGCGCACCCGCCGCGCAGCGTGCTTGCCCGTTGAACGGCATGGAAGTCGGCGCCGCCGCGACTCCCGCACGGGCTGAACGGACGGAGCAGCGCCAGGGCGTTACCGCGCGGTCGGAACAGCCGGCATGGGCTGAAAGGCGTGAATGCGGGCAGAAACCGCCTCGCAAGCCGGTCTATATCCCGTCGGTCCAGCTTGGGATTGACCGCGCGCACGAATAGCGCGCCGTACAATATTTTCATTTTTCGGAACGGCCGCCCCGCGACAGCTTTGCGTGCGCACGGCGCCCTGTCTCCCCCGTACGTCTTACCCATTACATAACAGGAATCCTCGATGATCGGCGCACTCGCCAAGTCCGTTTTCGGCTCGTCCAATGACCGTTACGTCAAGAAGCTCGACAAGGTTGTCCAGCAAATCAATGCCTTCGAGCCCGCAATTTCGGCGATGAGCGACGATGACCTGCGCGAGCAGACCGCCAAGTTCCGTGAGCTTCTGGCGCAGGGTTCGACGCTCGACGACATCCTTCCCGAAGCCTTCGCTACCGTGCGCGAAGCTTCGAAACGTGTGCTGGGAATGCGCCATTTCTATGTGCAGCTGATCGGCGGCATGGTGCTTCACCGCGGTGAAATCGCCGAAATGCGTACGGGTGAAGGCAAGACGCTGGTCGCCACGTCTGCGGTCTACCTCAACGCGCTGGAAGGCAAGGGCGTCCACGTCGTCACCGTCAACGACTACCTTGCCCGGCGCGACGCCGAATGGATGGGGCAACTCTACACGTGGCTGGGCCTGACTGTCGGCATTATCGTGCCGAATCTGCCGGAACACGAACGGCGCGCAGCCTACAACAGTGACATCACCTACGCGACCAACAACGAGCTTGGCTTCGACTACCTGCGCGACAATATGAAGCACGAGCGGTCGCAGATGGTGCACCGCCCCTTCAACTACGCCATCGTCGACGAGGTTGACTCGATCCTGATCGACGAGGCGCGCACGCCGCTGATCATCTCCGGCCCGACCGAGGACAAGTCGGAGCTTTATGTCTCCATCGATGCCGTGGTGAAGCAGATCAAGCCCGAGCTTTACGAGGCTGACGAGAAGACGAAGAATATCTCCCTGACGGAAGACGGCGTGGAATGGGTTGAGCGCAAGCTTGAGGAGTTGGGCCTGATCGTCGGCTCAAACCTCTATGACGTCGAGAACACGCAGGTCGTCCATCACCTTGACCAAGCCCTGAAGGGCAATGTCATGTTCAAGAAGGACATCGACTACATCGTCAAGGACGGCAAGATCGTCATCATCGATGAATTCACCGGCCGCATGATGGAGGGTCGGCGCTGGTCCAACGGCCTGCACCAGGCGGTCGAGGCCAAGGAAGGGGTGAAGATCGAGCCCGAGAACCAGACGATGGCCTCGATCACGTTCCAGAACTATTTCCGCATGTATCCCAAGCTTTCCGGCATGACCGGCACGGCCGCTACCGAGGCGGCGGAATTCTATGACATCTACAAGATGAACGTGGTCACCATCCCGACCAACGTGCCCGTCCAGCGGGTCGACGAGGAGGATGAGTTCTACAAGAACACCAACGACAAGTTCCAGGCCATCGCCAAGCTGATCCGCGAGAGGAGCGAGGCTGGACAGCCAGTGCTCGTCGGTACGGTGTCGATCGAAAAGTCAGAGCTTCTTTCGGAATTCCTCAACAGGGAGAAGGTGCAGCACAACGTGCTCAACGCCCGCTTCCACGAGATGGAGGCGCACATCGTGGCGCAGGCGGGCCGACTGGGCGCAGTGACGATTGCCACCAACATGGCTGGCCGCGGAACTGACATCCAGCTTGGCGGTAACGTGGAATTCCGCGTCGAGGACGAACTGGCGGACGTTCCCCAAGGCCCGGAACGCGACGCCGCGATTGCGAAGATCAAGGCAGAAGTGGCCGAGCAGAAGCAGCTCGTTCTGGCCGCTGGCGGGCTTTGCGTGATCGGTACCGAACGGCACGAAAGCCGGCGCATCGACAACCAGCTTCGCGGCCGTTCGGGGCGTCAGGGCGACCCTGGCCTCAGCAAGTTCTACCTCTGCCTTGAGGATGACCTGCTGCGCATCTTCGGCCCCGACACGCTGTTTTCGCGCATGATGAATTCCAACCTCGCCGATGGTGAGGCTATCGGGTCGAAGTGGCTGTCGAAGGCCATTGAAACGGCGCAGAAGAAGGTTGAGGCGCGCAACTACGACGTGCGTAAGCAGGTCGTCGAATACGACGACGTGATGAACGACCAGCGCAAAGTCATCTACGAACAGCGCGCCGACATCATGGACGCAGAGACGGTGGACGATGTCGTCATCGACATGCGCCACGACACGGTGAACCAGATCGTCGGCACCGCGTGCCCGCCGGGATCCTATCCCGAGCAATGGGACATCGAGGGCCTGAAGGCACGCGTGCAGGATGTGCTGGGCATCGATCCGCCGATCGAAGATTGGCTGGCCGAGGACGGCATGGAGCCGGATACGATCGAGGAGCGTATCAGGGACCTTGCCGATGCGTCCGTCGACAACAAGCGTGCGGGCAACGACCAGTCCATCTGGAGGTCGGTCGAGAAGAGCGTGCTGCTTGAGCGGCTGGACTACTACTGGAAAGAGCACCTCGCCACGCTCGACGCCTTGCGCCAGGTGGTTTTCCTGCGCGCCTATGCGCAGAAGACGCCGATCAACGAGTACAAGCAGGAAGCGTTCGGCCTCTTCGAAAAGATGCTGGACGGTCTGCGTGAGGACGTCACCAAAATCCTCGCCACCAGCGAGCTGCGCTTTCAGGAGCCGGAGGAATTCCAGCTTCCCGAACTGCCGGACTTTCTCACCAGCCACATCGACCCGTTCACCGGCGAGAACGATGCGCTTGGCGATACCGGGCTGGCACTGGCAGCGGCTGCCCCGGCGGGAACCGATCCCTATGCGGGCCTTGGCCTGTCGCGCAATGCGCCGTGCCCCTGCGGATCGGGCCAGAAGTACAAGCACTGCCACGGCTCGGCGAGCTGAATTGACCTGACGGGCAGGGGGCTTGCACTGCGGCCCCCTGCTGATAGCCTCCCTCAAAACAAGAGGGAGAGCAGGGCATGGCGGATGGGTCCGTTGAGGCACCGGCAACCACGCAGCGGATGAGCGCGGGCGTCGCAACCCTTACCTGGGTTTTGCTTGTGGGCGCCACGGTGCTGGGCTGGGCGCTGTCGCAGGGAGGGCTTTCGGGCGCACAGGCTGGGGCGATCATCGCCATAGCCGCTTCCAAGGTCTATCTCGTCATCGCCGTATTCATGGGCCTGTGGCGTGCCCCGGTCTTCTGGCACGCCTCTGCGATCATCTGGATCGTCGTGACTTTCGGCGTCATCTGGGGGCTGGTCGCGTGAGGGCGCCTACCCGTCCGCGGCTCTCCATGAGCGCGCAGAGCCAGCTGTGGTGCTGCTACAGCGTATTTCCATTCATGGCCTTGTTCTTCTTTGGCTGGGTGGCCATCGGGCACCTGCTGCCGCCACCGTCGCCTGCACTGCCGGCTGCGGAGCTGGCCGCCTATTTTGCCGAGAATAACAACCGGCTACGCGTCTGCATGATAATGGCGATGTTCAGCACTGTGTTCCTGATGCCGTTCAGCGCATCGATCATCGGCCAGATTGCCCGGATCGAGGGCGAGGGGCCGCGGGTATGGACCTATACCGCGCTGATGGCCGCAGCAGGGAACATCGTCAGCTTCACCATCCCGCTGATGTTCTTCACGGTCGCACTGTTCCGCGTGGACCGTGCGCCAGAGCTGGTGCAACTCGCCTCCGACATAGGCTGGCTGCCGTTTCTGGGCATGGCGTCACCCTATGTCGCGCTGCCGATGGCGGTGGCGATTGCCGGGATGCTGGACCGTTCATCCGACCCGGTATTCCCACGCTGGTATTGCTACCTGACAATAGCCTCGACCATTGCGATTCTTCCGGCGGCGATGATCGTCTTTTTCCAGGGCGGCTGGTTCGCGTGGAACAGCCTGTTCGGCTGGTGGCTGCCATTCGCCGACGTCTTCGGTTGGACGATACTCACATTCTGGCTGGTGCGGCGCGGCATCCTTCGGCAGGCTGAGGCGGGAGAGGCGTGATGCGGGATGCGGGGCAAACGCGGAGCCTTCCGGGTGAGCTTGGCCTGTGGGTCTTCATCTTTGCTGACCTTGGCCTGTTCGCGCTCTATTTCGCGCTGACGGCGTGGGACATGCGTTCGGACCCGGCGACTTTCCAGCAGGGAAGGGCAAGGCTTAACCTGACGCTCGGCATGATCAACACGGTAGTCCTGCTCACCGGATCATGGGCCGTGGCGATGGGTACGCGGGTCGTGTCCGATGGCAGGCAGGCGGCGCGCTACCTGCAGCTGGCGGCGCTGACCGGTGTGATCTTTCTGGCCGTGAAGTTTTTCGAATACGACCACGCTGTAAGCCTTGGCCACACCGTTGGCGAGAACAGGTTCTTTACCTGGTATTTCTTCCTCACAGGCTTCCACGCCTTCCACGTTATCGCGGCTGTGGTGTTCCTGGTGATCGTGGCCTCGCGCTTCCGGGGGGAGGAACAGCCGGGGCATGTGTTGACTGAGGCGGCCGGCTGTTACTGGCACCTTGTCGATCTTCTGTGGATCGGCATTTTTCTGCTACTCTACCTGCTCTGATCAGGGCCCTTCCGGTCCACGCCGCCGGGGTGTAAAGTGCTGAGGTCTGGAGGAGAAAATTCCATGACCAAGGCCATGATGCTGCTTGGCGGCGCACTTGCCGCGATGTTGGCGGTTCCCGCCGCAGCGGAGTCCGTTGTGCTCGTCGCCACCCTCAATGGGGCGAATGAGCCGGCCGGCGGTGACGCGGACGGGACCGGGTCTTTCGAGATGGAGGTCGATCCCGCCGAAGGCGGAATCTGCTATACCTTGAAAGCAGAAGGTATCGATCCGGCAACTGCCGCGCACATCCACACCGGAGCGGCCGGCGTGAACGGACCGCCGGTGGTGACGCTGTCGGTGGGGAGCGGTCAATGCATCGCAGCAAAACCTGAAGTGCTGAAACCTATCGTCGCTGCGCCCGCCGGCTACTATGTCAATGTCCACAACGCGGCCTATCCGGGCGGCGCAATACGTGGGCAGCTGGCTGTGAAGAATTGAGCGCGCGCTTTCACCTGTTTGCGCGGTTGTTCATGCGTTCACGTTTACACTGAGTCCGCTATGGCCTGGGTGATCAGGCTGAGGTTAAGCCAGGCAAGCAGCACCAGGTTGGCGCGCTTGTTGGCCACGAATATCAGGGCGATCAGCACGGCTATATTGGCGAGAGTCAGTATTGTGCTGATTGGCGATTCGGGCCGCATGTCGTCGAACTTTTGTCCCGACTGGACCAAAGCGATTGCAATGGCCACCAAGGCCATTTTTGCCGCGACAATCCCCCCGGCCACAAACCTCCGCACACGCAGGTAATAGTCGTCAAAATCCGACCAATCCTCCGGATCGTCGGGAAAAACGAATGTCGAGCATATGAAATAGGTACCGATTACTGCCAGAACCCCAAGCAACGAAAGGTATGTGAGCGGAATAGCATCACGCAAGTAGTAGGCTGTTATGTAGAAATGGGTCTGGTCCATGATCACCAAAGCCGCGAATAGCGGCACCAGCCAGCCAATTCTGATCTGCTGCTTGACGGCGGACACGCCCACCTTGATCCGCCAAGCCTTCGCCACATCGCGCAAAATCTCACCAATTCCGAGCCCGAGCAGCAAACCGAATAGTGAAAAGATCATGTTGGATGCCTGCACGCCTGGCTCCCCGTGATGTAATCAATGAAGGCATAGCCGCAATGCGCCGGCAACACGACTGTCGTGCATAGATGGTTTTGACCGGTGCACGGTTCCCAAAAAAGCAAAGGAGCCGGCATTGCTGCCGGCTCCTGCTTGCTCCCTAAAAGGGGGCGGGTGCTCCCTCGTCGGGGGCGAAGGTCCCGTCAGGCGTGGGATCCGCTCCGGGGGAGCTTCACCACGCGCCTGGCGGTCCTTGGTCGATACGCTGCGTTTTCCGACGAGATGGCTTCCCTTGCAGGTTGCTATGTCGTCTGGCTCCTTTTTTGGGCCGTTTCCCGATCCGCCCGAAGATGGATCGTTCATCTACTCATCCAAGGGCCGCTGCGTTTCGGCCTAACGGTAGCTGTGTCCGATGCTGCATCTTCTTTCTTACCGGGTCGCGGACGAACCACTTCCGGGGATTTCCGATGCTGCTGCGGGCAGTGCCGCCGTATCGTTTGGTTGTAAACCTCCGTGCACTTTCAAGGTGTTAACCTTGGAAGTTGGGACCGTTTATTCCCTCTCGATGACTTGAGGCTGCGCCTGATGAGTGAGTCGTTCAAGACAAAAATGCTACAGTTATCCACATGCGCCATTCATGGCGGTGGATAAGTCGCGTTTGGGTGTGGACAGCTGTTTTGCAGCGCAGCGGGAATCGGGGTTTGCGGCGCGGCGTGCGCTGTTCCACTCACCCCGACCCTCTCCCAGAGGGAGAGGGAGCCAGACGCCGCGCTTGGATTCCCCTCTCCCCTTGGGAGAGGGAGGGGCCCGTCGCGAAGCGATGGGAGGGTGAGGGACGCGAAAACCCGATTCCCGCTGCACCGCAAAACGGCTGTCCACA
>JBEVKC010000055.1:0-12547 GCA_040509895.1 Novosphingobium sp.
TAATCTCATGGCCGACAGGTGGCGGCATGGCCGGTATCAGTGAATCGCGGCAGATTGAGCTGCTGACCCAGATCTTCACCAACCGCCTGATGGACGCCGTGCGTGAGAAGATGGGCGCGAGCTATGCCCCGCAGGTCTTCGCCAGCTGGCCTGTCGATCTCGACAGCGGCGGTGCGATTTCTGCCGTGGCGCAGGTCCAGCCGGGTTCGGTGAACCAGTTCTTTGCCACGGCGAAGGAAATCGCCGCTGACCTCATCGCTCGCCCGCCAAGCGCAGACGAATTGGCACGTGTGGTGGAACCCATGCGTCAGGCCGTGACGCGGGCCTCCACCGGCTCTGCCTTCTTCATGTACCAGCTTGAAGGCGCGACGCAGGATCCTTCGCGCATCAGTGCGCTGCGAACCCTGCTGAACGACTACACGCAGACCACGCCAGAAAAGATGCAGCAGCTTGCCGCGCGCTATCTCTCGCCGGAAAAGGGGTGGATGCTGGAAGTGGTGCCGCAGGACCAGGCGGGCAAGGTTGCCGTGGTGCAATAAGGGGCGGTTCGGCAACTTTCCGTCCATTGCAGGATGGGCCCGCAATTCCCAATTTCACTGCAGGGCATCGCCGTTTTGCATTTCGATGCTTCCGGGGTTATGGGGCGCCCCTTGCAAGGAGCACGTTTAAGTGGCGAGTAACTGGAATCCCGACGGCTGGAAGGCGCAGGAAGCGCGTCACCTGCCGCACTATGAAGACGCAAGCGAACTGGCTCAGGTCGAAGCGACCCTGACAAAGTTTCCGCCACTCGTCTTTGCGGGGGAAGCACGCGCACTGAAGGCAGACCTGGCGAACGTTGCTGCGGGCAAGGGGTTCCTTCTGCAGGGCGGTGACTGCGCCGAGAGCTTTGCCGAGTTCCATCCGGACAACATCCGCGACACGTTCCGCGTGCTGCTGCAGATGGCGGTCGTACTGACTTTCGCCAGCAAACAGCCGGTGGTGAAGGTTGGCCGCATGGCGGGCCAGTTCGCCAAGCCTCGTTCGGCACAGACCGAAACGCAAGGCGGCAAGGAGCTTCCGAGCTACTTCGGCGATATCATCAACGGCATCGAGTTCGACGACGCGACGCGCCGCAACGATCCGGGCCGGATGCTGCAGGCCTATTCGCAGTCAGCCGCGACACTCAACCTGATCCGTGCCTTCGCGCATGGCGGCTATGCCAACCTGCGTCAGGTGCACCAGTGGACGCTGGACCATATCGGTCGTAGCCCCTGGGCGACGAAGTTCGCCGAAACAGCCGACCGCATTGGCGAGGCGCTGGACTTCATGGCCGCCTGCGGCGTCGATCCGACGACGGTCCCGCAGTTGCAGGGCACTGACTTCTACACCAGCCATGAGGCGCTGCTGCTCCCCTATGAGCAGGCACTGACCCGCCGCGACTCGCTGACCGGCGACTGGTACGATTGTTCGGCACACATGCTGTGGATCGGCGACCGTACGCGCTTTGAAGGCTCGGCCCACGTCGAGTTCCTGCGCGGCGTTGGCAATCCCATCGGCATGAAGTGCGGCCCCAGCCTTGAGCCGGACACACTGCTGCACATGCTCGACACACTGAACCCCGCGCGTGAGGCGGGCCGCATGACGCTCATCAGCCGCTTTGGCCACGACAAGGTTGAGGACGGCCTGCCGAAGCTGGTGCGTGCGGTGCAGCGGGAAGGGCATCCGGTCGTGTGGTCGTGCGATCCCATGCACGGCAACGTCATCAAGGCGGAAAGCGGCTACAAGACGCGTCCGTTCGAGCGCATCCTTGCCGAAGTGCGCGGCTTCTTCGCCGTGCACCGGGCTGAAGGCACCCACGCTGGCGGCATCCACATCGAGATGACCGGGCAGGACGTGACCGAATGCACTGGCGGCGCCGTCGCCATCACCGATGCGGCACTCGCAGACCGCTATCACACGCACTGTGACCCGCGGCTCAACGCGGCGCAGTCGATCGAGCTGGCGTTCCTGCTGGCCGATATGCTCAACCTGGAAGTGGAACGTGCCCGCAAGGCCGCATGACCTTCATCGGGAGCCTGACGCGCATTCGTGCGTTGGGCTCCCATGGATGGGCGTGCGATCAGGGAACAACCCCGGGCTGAACCTGTAGTGCGGAACAGCTATAAGGCTGTCCGCACATTGTCCCAGGCGCTGGTTGCGCCTCTTTCGGATTCGGATGCGACGATCCAGTCGATGCCGGATGCATCACCGGCGAAGTGGCACCTGGCGCATACTACCTGGTTCTTTGAAACCTTCCTCTTGCGTGACCGCATTTCGGGTTACCGCTTGTTCGATGAACGCTGGCCGTTCCTGTTCAATTCCTATTACGAGGCGGAAGGCCCCCGGCATCCGCGCCCGCAGCGAGGGTTGTTGTCCCGCCCCACACTTGCTGAAGTGCTGGACTATCGCGCGCATGTGGATGCCGCGATGGAGGCCCTGTTCGATGATCCCGGCGCGACAGGCCTGGTCGAGCTTGGCCTGGCGCATGAGCAGCAGCATCAGGAACTGCTGCTGACAGACATCAAGCACGCGCTTTCCTGTAATCCGCTCACCCCTGCATACCTTCCAGCCGAACGAGGATCATCGGACATGGTGGAAGCTGGGTGGCTGGAGCATCCCGGCGGCATCGCGATGATCGGGCACGGCGGCAACGGTTTTGCCTTCGACAATGAAGGTCCGGCCCATCGCGTGATGCTTGAACCGTTCGCGCTTTCCACCCGGCTGGTTACCAATGCGGAGTGGTCCGCCTTCATCGGCGACGGCGGCTATCGCAAACCCGAACTGTGGCTATCGGACGGCTGGGCATGGGTTCAGCAGCATCAGGTCGATGCGCCGCTCTATTGGCATAACGACGAGCACTTCACGCTCGCCGGATTGCAGGTGCGTGACGGCAACGCCCCGGTCACACACATCTCCTACTACGAGGCCGATGCCTTCGCCACTTGGGCGGGGTGTCGCTTGCCGACGGAGGCTGAGTGGGAAGTGACTGCCGCTGGCTCAGATTCCGCCGAAGGCAACCAGCTTGATGCGGCGGCCGCAGTCCACCCGCGGGGTTCGGCAGCGCTTTTCGGTGACTGCTGGCAGTGGACCCGCTCTGCCTATCTACCCTATCCCCGATTCAGTCCCGCCGCCGGAGCCGTGGGCGAATACAACGGCAAGTTCATGAGCGGCCAGTTCATCCTGCGCGGGGCGAGTTGCGCGACGCCGCGCGGCCATTCGCGGGCCAGCTATCGCAACTTCTTCTACCCCCATCAGCGCTGGCAATTCACCGGCTTGCGCCTAGCGAAGGATACCTAGCAATGGCCAGCCGACCGCAGCTCGTACTTGTTGACGCCCAGCGGGACGAGCTGGAAGAACAATTTCGCGAGGATGTGCTGGCCGGTCTGGCAGAGCCGCAGAAAACCATTCCGGCGCGTTGGTTCTACGATCACACCGGCAGCGACCTGTTCGACCAGATCACGCGGCTTCCCGAATACTATCTGACCCGCACGGAAACCGGCATCCTTGCCGGCCTTTGCGATGGCATTGCAGATGCGGTTGGCAAGTGCGTGTCGGTTGTAGAATTCGGCGCCGGTAGCGTAACGAAAACGCCGCTCCTACTCGATTGCATCCACCCCGCCAGCTACATCGCCATCGACATATCCGGCGATTACCTGTTCGCCGCCTGCGAGGCACTTTCCCGGCGCTATATCGACCTGCCGATTGTGCCGGTAGAGGCCGACTTTACCCGGCCCGTACCTCTGCCGCATGACATTCCGGGGGAGGTGCGGCTTGGCTTCTTTCCCGGATCCACCATAGGGAACTTCACGCCGGGAGAGGCCGTGGACCTGTTGCGGGCAATGCGGCAGACCCTGGGGGACGGCAGCAAGTTGCTGATCGGGTTCGACCTCATCAAGGATGAGCAAACACTGGTCGCCGCCTATGACGATGCTGCGGGCGTTACGGCTGCCTTCAACCTGAATCTCGCCGCGCGCATCAACAGGGAGCTGGGCGGCACGATTCCGCTGGACCAGCTTGCCCATAAGGCGGTCTGGAATGAAGCGCGAGCGCGGATCGAGATGCATCTTGTGGCAATGTCCGAGATTGAATTTCGTGTGGCAGGCCAGCAATTCTCGATGCGCGCCGGGGAAACGATCCATACGGAAAATAGCCACAAATACAGTTTGTTGACCGCATCAAACCTGTTGCTTGCAGGGGGATGGGAATCGATTGAGCACTACACGGATACCGACGATCGCTTCATGGTCATACTGGCTAATGCGATAGGTGGCTCAATAGTCGCTTGACCGTCGCAAATGCTTAGTTAACCCTATGCTTGGTGAAGGGAGGATCGTTCCTGGCGGGCTTGGCAGCAGTTTGCTGCGCCACTGCCGCTTTACCTGAAACTTCCCAGCCTATTGACCCTGTCCTCAGCGACAAGATCGGCACTTACGACTGGGTTCGTCCGCAGGCGGATTTCGTTCGCCAGCAGGTCATGATCAAGATGCGGGACGGACGGCGTCTGTTCACCGTGATCGTCCACCGCAAGGGCATCAGCGATGCGCCGATCCTGCTCAGCCGCACGCCCTACAATGCGGCGGCGACCACCGCGCGGATACGGAGCCAGAAGATCGAGGACATACTTCCCGTCGCCGACGCGGAATTCGCCCGCGACAACTACATCCGCGTCTATCAGGACGTGCGCGGCATGGACCGGTCCGAGGGGGAGTACGTCGTTGCGCGGCCGTTGCGCGGCCCGCTCAACAAGACACAGGTAGACCATTCGACCGATGCCTGGGACACGATCAACTGGCTGGTGAAGAACCTGCCGGAATCGAACGGCAAGGTGGGCGTCATCGGATCGTCCTACGTGGGCTTCACTTCGCTGATGGCACTGATTGATCCTCATCCTGCACTGAAGGCTGCCGTGCCGCAGGGCCCGATGGTCGATGGCTGGATGGGAGACGACTGGTTCCACAATGGAGCCTTTCGTCCGCTGAGCTTTGACTATCTGCTGATGCAGACGACTGCGCGGGGCGGCGGACCGGTGCCGCTGGGCGAGGTGGACGATTATTCTGCCTATCTGGAGGCAGGATCTTCCGGAGACTATGCGCGGCTGTGGGGCATTGATCAGCTTCCGGCGGTGCGCAAGATGCTCGCCCATCCCGCCTACGATGCATATTGGCAGGGGCAGGCCGTGGACAAGCTGCTCGCCGCGCGGCGCTTGACTGTGCCCGTCCTGCTGGTTGCCAGTCAGTGGGATCAGGAGGATTCCTACGGCGCATTTGCGGTCTATCGCGCGCTGGAGGCGCAAGACACGACCGGGAACATGGTGAACCTCGCGCTCGGGCCGTGGCCTCATTCGGGGGTGAATTTCGAGATTGCTTCGCTTGGCGCTCTGGGCTTTCGCGGGGACACGGCGGGGGAATACCGCACCCGCTGGATGAAGCCATTCCTCGACTGCCACCTCAAGAGCAATCCGCCGCCCTGCAACACGCCCCCTGTTGTCGCCTATGCGACCGGCGCCAATCGCTGGGAGGAACTGAAGCAATGGCCGAGTGAAACGGAGAAGCCGCTATACCTTGATGGTGGGCACATGCTTTCATTCACGCGCCCGGCCAGCGTGGGTTCCGATAGCTGGGTGTCAGACCCGGCCGAGCCGGTGCCGATGCTGCCGCGTCCTATTCGGCTGCAAAATGACCAGTGGCGCACTTGGCTTGTAGCCGACCAGCGGTTCCTTAAGGACCGCGGCGACGTGCTGACCTATGTCTCGCCAGTGCTCGACAAGCCGCTGCATATCCGTGGCGCGCCGCGTGTTGAGTTGCACGCAGCCACAAGCGGGCAGGATTCAGACTGGGTGGTAAAGTTGATCGACGCCTACCCCGAAGGCGATGCTGCGCCGCCCCGCATGTCCGGATACCAGCTTCCGCTCGGCATCGAGATATTCCGTGGCCGATATGTCCATGGATTTTCCACTCCAGCGCCGCTCGAGCCGGGGAAGTCCTATCGTTACGAATGGCGGCTGCCGAATATCGATCACGTCATCCGGCCCGGCCACCGGTTGATCGTGCAGGTGCAGTCCAGCCTGTTTCCACTTTACGAGCGCAATCCGCAGGGCTGGGCCCCGGTGATCTTCGAGGCAAAACCCGGGGACTATGCAAAGGCGACCCAAACCGTGCACCATGGCGGCGACTCAGCCAGCGCGGTCTGGCTGCCGGTCGTCGAAGAATAGGATGCCTCCACCCTCACGGACATGAGGCGCGAGGAGAGACGCGATGAACCTGGAAAAGTACGGACCGTGGGCCTTGATCACGGGCGGTTCAGAGGGCGTCGGCGCAGCCTTTGCCCGGCAGCTTGCCGCGGACGGCTTCAAGCTCGTGCTGGTGGCACGCAAGCCCGAACCGCTTGAGGAACTGGCCACTGAACTGCGCGCTCAGGGGGCCGAAGTGCGTGTGCTTTCCGCCGATCTCAGCAAGCAGGATGTGCTGGACAAGGTCCGCGCCGTTACCGAAGACATTGACGTCGGGCTGCTGATCTACAACGCCGGTGCCAACAATACGCGCGGGCTGTTCGTGGAACTGCCCGAGGAAGTGACCCAGTCGGTCATCGCGATCAACGTGCTGGGGCAGGCAAATTTTGCCCGCCACTATGGCGCGAAGATGTACGAGCGGCGGCGCGGCGGGATCATTTTGACGGGATCGCTGGGCGGCTATCTGGGGTCGGGAACGCTGGCCGCCTATTGCGGGTCCAAGGCATTCAGCCGCGTGTTTACAGAGGCGCTGTGGGCAGAGAGCGCGCCGTTCAACGTCGATGTCCTTCACCTCAACATCGGCTTCACGGCCACTCCGGCCATGATGCGGCTGGGAATGGACGTGACCCATGCCGAGCCACCGGAGAATGTGGCGCGACAGGGGCTGGAGAACATCGCGAATGACCCGGTGTGGATCGTGAACACCAAGGGCAACATCGAGCGCGCGCGGGCGATTTCTGCAGTAGACGATCGCGCCGGGATAGTTCGCGCCCATGCCATTCGACCGCGCGAGGAAACCGGCGATCAGGCGCGGCAGCAGGCACTGGCACCGGATTGAACCCCCTCCCCTGACGAGGAGGGGGCAAACTCAAACTTATTTCGGAGGCATGCGGATCGCGCCGTCGAGGCGGATCAGCTGGCCGTTGAAATAGGTGTTGCGGGTCAGTTCCATCACCAGCGAGGCGAATTCCTCGGGCTTGCCGAGGCGCTTCGGGAACGGAACGGCCTTGCCCAGGCCTTCGAACACGGCCTCGTTCATTTCCTTTACCTTCAGCATCGGCGGCGTCGCGAAGGTGCCCGGCAGGATCGCGTTGACGCGAATGCCAAGGTCCATCAGGTCACGTGCCATAGGCAGGACCATGGCGTTCACCGCGCCCTTGCCGCCGCCATAGGCAACCTGGCCGATCTGGCCATCCTGCGACGCAGCGGACGAGGTGAAGATGATGCAGCCGCGCTCACCATCGTCGTTCAGAGGATCGGCATTGGCCATGCCGAGAGCGGCGATCGAGGCGACGCGGTAGGAGGCGGTGAAGATACCTTCGGCCGACTTGGCGATCTGCTCGGTCGCGGTGCGCTTATAGCCGCCCGTGGTCTTGTCGAAAGACACGGTCTTGCCGCCGCCAGCGACGACAGCGCAGTGGACGACAACACGCTCTTGCCCGTGGGCAGCGCGGGCTTTGGCGAAACCGGCTTCGACGCTGGCTTCGTCCATGATGTTGACGTTGCAGAAGACGCCGCCGATTTCCTTGGCGAAGGCTTCGCCGGCTTCTTCGCTGATGTCGAAGATGGCGACCTTTACGCCGGCTGCTGCCAGTGCTTCGGCAGAGGCGCGGCCGAGGCCGGATGCACCGCCGGTTACGACTGCGGCAATGCTGCTGTCAATTTTCATACCCAGAACTCCCTATGGCTCGAATCGGAAAGAATTGCGCAGCGCCTAGACCAAGCGCAGGCGCGAGTCGAAGTGTTCGGCGGCAGGATGTCATGACCCACCGCCCATATCGCCGCGGCGCTCAGCCGAGGTCGAAATGCTGCATGGAGCCGCCTTCGCCAAAGAAGGGGCTGGCGTGCTGGATGAAGGCCTTGAAGCCGTCGCTGTCACGCGCAGCATTGTGGTCGTCAACGGAATCCCACTCGACAAGAAACAGGGCATTGCCCGGGTTCTCGACGCCGGGGAGAACTTTGACCGAGCGGCAGCCCGGTGCGGCGAGCAGTCCTGCAGTGCCGCCGTCGTTCATCGCCTTGATCAGGCCCTGAGTGTTGCCGTCCTTGACCGCCAGTATCGCGACTTCGAGGTGCATCCGTAAACTCCCGCTTGTTAGGTGTTGCGGGGGCTCATGCCTGTGCGTGGTGACGGACGCAAGACTCTCAGACGTGTGGCAGGTTCGCTCCGGCCTTGGCGCCCGACAGTCCTTTGTCACGCATCGAGATCCCGGTGAGCAGGCTGTCGGCGATCATCCGGGCACGCGTGCCGACAAGGCGGGTGGCGGCAGGATCGCTCTCAAGCTCGCGAAGTGTTTCGTAGAACAGCTCAAGCCAATGGGCGAAGTGACGCTCGCCAAGCCCATCGATGGCGATGTGCTTGGCCATCGGATTGCCCGAGAATTCGCCACTGTTCATCAGGATGGAGCGCCAGAAGCCCTTCATCAGGTCTAGGTGCACGGGCCAGTCGGCAATCCGCGCGCCGAAGATCGGGCCAAGCAATGCGTCATCGCGAATGCGGCCATAGAAGGCTTCGACAAAGTGGGAGACGTAGTGCTCGTCGATGCCCATCTCTGCCGCCTCGGCGCGCTTGCGTGCGCGTGCGGCGGCGGCATGGGCGTGAACCTCGGCCTTGGTCGGGTTCGGGTTTTCGTGATGCGGATGGCGGCTCATGTTGTTCACATAGTCATTTGCGGGCGTGCCTAGTAGAGGTCCACTTCATAGGCGCTCAGGTCATCGTCCATCTGGCGCCTGTAATGGCCGACGTAACTATAGCCGCCGCATTTCCCGGCCTGCGCGATGGTAAGTGAATTGGCGGCTGTCTTAAGCCACAGGGTACACTCTCCATCCGGGAGCGGGTTGCCGTACATGTCTCCCATCCGCGCCACCATCATGTCCGGTCCATCCCACATCGCGGCCGTATCGGTGTCGTCCAGCGCCAATTGTATGTGATGCCGCATCTTCACCGGATCGTAGAACCGCAAGTGAAAGCGGTTGGCTAGGCCGGGAGAGAGCAGCAGCTTCATGTCGAAGGGGCCATGATAGACCCCGCTGCTGCGGTAGGCCCCGCTTTCGATCCAATCGACGCGCTGGAGCATGAAGCGGCGGATGCATTCGATGTCGTCCAGCGGGCAGGGCGGCTCTATCTCGCCCTCCGGTTTTTCGATCGCGCGGAACTGGTCCATCCAGATGCGCTGGTCCCGGCGGCCGTAGGGCGCAATGGCGCCGTCCCACTCCTGCGTGGCCCGCTGATAGGCCGCTGCGATGCGGGAGTCATATTCCATCATCCTGGGATCGGTGCAGGTCATCTTCTCCAGCGCCGATGCTGCAAGGCTGCAGTCTATGCCGCGATCCTGCTCGGTGCCGCGGGCCTGCGCTGACTGGACAATGCCAAGTGCCGCCAGCGCGATGAGTAACGCTCTTACCATTTTCTTCGCCCCCTGGTTTACCTGTCAGCTGTCGAAGTCAGGACACTCCCGCTCCGCCTTGCGGAGCATGGCCGGCCAGAAGCAGACCTCGGCGAAACCGTTCACCCAGTCCGGGTTGGTGAACTGCATCATGCCCTTGATCGCGGAATCCTGCGGAAGCTGGATTTCACGCCCCATAGACAGTGTTCGCACCTGTGCAGTGCAGGCCCACTCCAGCGCATAGATGCGATAGAACGCCGCCGCGATGGAGCGCCCGGCTGCCAGCGTTCCGTGGTTACGCAGGATCAGCAGGTTTTTTGTACCAAGGTCGGCCGCAAGCCGCTCCCGTTCTTCAAGGCCGGTCACCACGCCCTCGAATTCGTGATAACCGACGTCCCCCCACACGTTCAGGGCATTCTGGCTAAGCGGCAGTAGTCCTTCCTTCAAGGCGGACACTGCAACCCCATCGCGCGTGTGGAAGTGGATGGCGCAGTTCACGTCCGGGCGGGCGAGCAGCACGGCGCTGTGCACGGTGAAGGCGGCCGGGTTGAGCATGCCGCCCTCCGGCATTTCCAGCACGTTGCCGTCCAGGTCCATCCGCATCAGCGAGCTTGCGGTGATCTCATCGAACATCAGTCCGAAGGGATTCATCAGGAAACTGCCGTCGGGCAGCCTTACCGACATATGCGTCGCTACGTGGTCGTCCCAGCCGAACCATGCGGCAAGGCGGAACGCAGCAGCCAGTTCGTGGCGCGCGCTGCATTCTGTTTCTTCAAGGCTCTGGTCTGTGTGCACGGCTGTCGCCATGGCCTGTCCCCTATTGCGCGACTCTGCAGCCGCGGCCCAGTCCATATAATCCCGCCTGCGGCTTCTGCCAAAGCCGTTGCACCTATTGCCAAGAAGCCTTGCCGCGCGCGTGGAACACGCCCTAGCTAAGCATTACGCGCACGGAGAGGATTACATGGCCGAAGGACCCGTCACGCTCGACACCAGCGATGTCGACAAGTGGATTGGCAAGCCCATTGTCTTTGCGGAGATGTGGGACCCCTGCAACGCCACCGATATCCGCCGGTGGGTGCAGGCGATGGACTATGCCAACCCGCTGCACTGGGACGAGCAGTTCGCCCGCAATTCGCGTTTCGGCGGCCTTGTTGCTCCGCAAAGCTTCACCGTCGCCATGGACTATGGCCACGGCTGCCATCCTTCGTGCGTCGGCAAAATTCCGGGTTCGCACCTTATCTTCGCGGGTGAGGAGTGGTGGTTCTATGGTACGCCTGTCCGTCCCGGCGACAAGCTGGTGCAGGAACGCTCTTTCGCCGGGTACAAGGTGACGGACACGGGCTTTGCTGGGCCGACGATGTTTGCCGATGGCGATACCGTCCACCGCAACCAGCACGGCGCCCTAGTCGCCAAGGAGCGAGCGACATCGATCCGCTACCTCGTCGAAGAAGCCAACAAACGCGGCGTCTATGGCAAGGAAAAGCGTGCGCCCAAGGAATGGACCGACGAGGAGATCGCTGCGATCCACAAACTGCGGCACGAATGGATCCTGTCCAATCGCGAAGGCATTTCGCCGCGCTTTGCTGACGTAAAGGTGGGCGACAAGCTGCCCCGCCGCGTGATCGGGCCGCACTCGGTCGTGACCTTTGCGCTGGAATGCCGCGCGCATCGCCAGAATATCTGGGGCACCTGGCGCTGGAACGTGCCGGAAGGCGCGATCGACCCGGCCAAGGACGATGCCGGTTTCGGCTCCGACATGACCTATGACCATGAGGCGCGGAAGATTGACCCTCGTCACGGCGACGGCCTGTTCCACGGCCCGTCCAGCGGTCACATCAACAAGAAGAAGGCCGAAAACGTCGGCATGGGCGGCGCCTATGGCTATGGCTCGTCGATGAACGCATGGCACCTTGATACCGTGGCCTATTGGGCCGGGCATGACGGCTATATCTGGCACTCCAAGACCCAGTTCCGCAGCCCGGCTTTCGAAGGCGACGTCACCTATGTCGAGGGTGAAGTGATCGAGAAGCTTGACCAGTCTGCCTATGGCTTGCCCATTGTGAAGGTGCAGATCGTCATGAAGACGCAGGACGGCGACACCATCCTGAAAGGCACCGCGGACGTAAGTTTGCCGGTGTAAGATCGGCAACAACGGGAGAAGATCATGTCGGACAGGGATCAGATAGTCGAGAAGCTCAACCTCTATGCACTGGCTGTTGATGCACAGCGCTGGGACCTGTTCGACCGTATCTTCACTCATCATTGCGATGCCGACTATGGTACCAGCGCGCACTGGACCGATCTTGAGCAGTTCAAGTCAGACTTCGCCGCATTTCATGCGCCGTTCGACGCTACCCAGCACATGATGATGAACCATCAGGTTTGCTTGCAGGCCGACCGGGCCAATACGCTCACCTATGGCAGCTGGCGGCTGGTGCGCCACGCCGCAGAGGGCGATCCGCTGTGGGACGGCACCGGCTGGTACGACGATGAGTGGATCCGCACCCAATCAGGCTGGCACATCGCAAGGCGCGTGTGCCGGGTGATCTGGTTCACCGGCAATGAGAAGGTGAAAGAGACGATCCCCGGCGTGACCTTCGAGGACGAGCGGACGACGCTGCGGACCGAGGGGCGGGCGGGGCGGCTGACGTACCTGCGGGCGATTTCTTAGGCTGCCATTGGGGTTTCTGGCCTGATAGCGGTCACTCTGACCCGGCGGCAAAGTTGACAAAGTTTACGCGGTGTCAACTTTGAAATTGCCATAAATGGCAGTTATTACAGCGTATTAGGGCGAAAACAAAAGTTGACACATTGTTCGGGAAAAGGACCGACAATGGCAAAGAGCGGGCAGAACGAACCGCTCACCGTGCCGTGCCGCGGCGATGTAGGAAAGACAAAACAGCGCGCCCGCTAG
>JBEVKC010000056.1:0-39526 GCA_040509895.1 Novosphingobium sp.
GGATAAGCCGTCAGCCCTTACGCGCCATTTCAAAGCTGCGCGTCATATGCTCGAAATAGCCGCCCTCGGCCGGATGGAACGTCCACTGCCGGTCCATGTCGCGAATGGCGGGAAGGTCCTCCGCCACTTCGTCGATGGTCCATGACGCACGGAATGCGCCCTCTGTCTCGGCGATGAAGGCACGCGCAACGCGGCCTGCCATCGAAATGTACATCTCACCCGAAACTTCACAGCTTTCGTGGGCGAGGTAGCCAACTACCGGTGAGACCAGTTCCGGCCCCATCGGCGGGTACTGCGAGATATCCAGCCCTTCGGCCATGCGCGTCACCGCGCCGGGCAGGATGATGTTCGATTTGACGTTCTTGTCGCCGCCCTCAATCGCGATGATGTTGTTCAGACCGATCATGCCCGACTTAGACACGGCGTAATTCACCACGGCGTTGGTGCTGTAAAGCCCGCCGATGGAGCCGGTCAGCACGACACGGCCATAGCCAGCATCACACATCTTCGGGAAGGCCAGGCGCACCACATTGAACGCGCCCATCAGGTGAACGTCGACGACCGACTTGAAGTCTTCGTAGCTGATGCTGGCCAACTCACCGTAGCGGACGTTGCCGGCGTTGTGGATCAGGATGTCGATCTTGCCGAAGCTGTCGAGCGCCGCATCGATGATCGCCTTGCCGCCTTCGGGGGTCGCAACCGAGTCAGTACAGGCAACGGCCTCGCCGCCAGCAGCGCGGATCGCTGCAGCCACCTCCTCGGCAGGACCGGCATCGACGCCCTCTCCGGCCAGCGCCGCGCCGATGTCATTGACGACGACCTTCGCGCCCAGCCCGCCCAGCAGTTCCGCATATGCGCGGCCAAGACCGCGGCCGGAGCCAGTGATAACGGCCACCCGGCCATCGAAACGGCGATCTGTCATATGTTGCTCTCCTGCCCCGGCGCCCAGAGCGGCGCCCCGCGCTGTTCGCGCAGCGACGGGATGGTGCGCCCGTCTATGTCTGTGACGCCGTATTCCTGCGCCAGCTCTGCATTGATGAAGGTGCCACCGCTCTTGGCCATGATGTTTGCATCCTTGGCCAGAGCGGCAATCACGCGGCCTGGAAACTCCGGCGAGGAACCTACCGCGCTGTTAAGCTGCTGGGCCATGCCGGGAACCGTCCTCAGGTTCTCCTGCGCACGCTCGGTATAGGTGAAGCCCTGCCACAGAGAGAGCGAGGCAACATTGTGCGGCTTCAACTCTTTCGCCATGTCGCGCGCCATGCGGTCGGTCGCGGTCTTGGTAGTGCCGAAGATCACGTCATAGGTGTAGGTCACGCCGACATAGCCTGAGAGCGCGACGATCAGCCCCGACTTCTGCGGCGCCATGATCCGCGCCGCGTGCCAGGCGGCAACGAAAGCAGCCCGTGCGCCGGTTTCCCAGATCTCCCAGTTCGACAGCGGCTTTTCCCAGAAGCCGAGGCGCTGGGTCATTTCCGGCGGGATGGCCATCGCGTTGTTAACGAGAATATCGAGGCGGCTCTGTTCACGCTCTACCTGCTCGAACAGCGCCGCAATGGATGCATCATCCTGTAGGTCCAGCTTGACGGGGATGCCCTTGCCCCCTCGCTTCTCAACCTCCGCCACGGTCTCACCCAGCGTGCCGGGGAGCGGATTTGTGCCGGAATCTACCGTGCGGCCAGTGACGTAAACGGTCGCGCCTTGTTCAGCGAGCGCACAAGCGATGCCCTTGCCGATGCCGCGACTGGCGCCAGTGACGACTGCTACTTTTCCCGAAAGATTGCCCACTACGCGCCTTTCAATCGAACTTCGGCACGTTGTGTTCGCGCTGGTTGGTGAACGGACGGCGATAGGAAATATCTTCCTTGCTGCGCGCCACGATGCCATTGCCGTCGATGCCGGGAAAACTGGCGAGTGGATTGTCGAGCGCCGCAAGCACGCTCGACCATTCGATCACGTTGTTGCGCACGGCAAGCTTCCATTCGCCGCCGCGCCGCTCAAACCGGTCGATGTAACGCCCGCCCGCCAGGATGTTGGTCTCATCCCGGTTCATCGCGACGAACAGGTAGTAGGTTTCCGCATGGGCGACATCGCCCTCAATCTCGCAGCTGTGGTTCAGCAGGTTGTGGAAGGTGCCGGTGTGGGCCATTTCCTGAAGCTCTGACGACCATTCGACCATCTCGGCCGGGCTACCGACGAACGGCCCGGCAGCCATCACCGCGTCCTCGTGGCAGGCAGAAAGGAACAGTTCCCTATCGAAGCGGTCGGTGCCCCGGCTCATCCGAACGAGACAATCGTAGATATCCTGCCGGTCGAGGAGATTTGCGATGCGTGATTCGCGATCACTTGCCACGGTAATCAACCTCCGAAATCGGCTTCCAGATCGGCGAGCCACGAGTAGCGCGTGCCGAGGGGATCACAGTCCCATCGACGTCGGTAAGGCCATATTCCTGCGCCAGTTCGGCTGTAACGAATTCCCCGCCCGAACGCTTCATGACGTCCGGATCGGCGGCCAGAGCCGCAATGACGCGGCCCGGATGCTCGACCGTGCTGCCCTGCATGCTGGTGATGGACTTGGTCATCTTGTCGCCCATCTTGGCGAGATTGTCCTTGGCCTTTTCGGTCAGCGTCAGCCCCTGCCACATAGTGAGAGAGGCAACGTTATGCGGCTCAAGCTCAATGGCCATGTCGCGCGCCATGCGGTCAACGGCCGACTTCGACGTGCCGAAGATCACTCCGTAGGTGTAGGTCACTGCGGCAAAGCCCGAGATCGCGACGATCAGGCCGGACTTCTGCGGCACCATGATCTGCGCCGCATGCCAAGCGGCAACGTAGTTGGACTTTACGCCCACGTCCCACATCTCAAGGTTGGAGAGCGGCTTTTCCCAGAAACCCTTGGGCTCAAGTAGATCGTCCGACAGGCTGAAGGCATTGTTGACGAGGATGTCGAGACGGCCCTGTTCGGACTTCACCCGTTCGAACAGCGCCGCCACGGCTGCATCATCGCCATGATCGCAGGCGACGGCGATGCCCTTGCCGCCACGCGCCGTGCATTCCGCTGCCGTTTCACCGACAGTGCCCGGCAGGTAGTAGTCGCCCGCATTGACCGTGCGGCCCGTGACGTAAACCGTTGCTCCCTGCTCGGCAAGGACGAGGGCAATGCCCCGCCCGATGCCGCGGCTCGCGCCCGTGACTACCGCAACCTTGCCTGTCAGCGCGCCCATCAGGCTTCCTTCCGCTTGCCGAAGAACACTTCGCTGTAATCGCCTTTCGCGCGGCCGGAGAAATGCTCCTGGCTGAACGGCAGGCCCATGACGCCCTGCGACCAGTCGATCGCGCCGCCCCAGTCCTCGTACCAGTCATAAAGCATCGTGCGGCTGGCGATGCGCCATTCTCCGGCGCGCTTTTCCATCACGTCGAGATAACGGCCGCCAATGCAGGTGTCGTGCTCGTCACCGCCGCCGTAGTCTACGCGGTGGTAGGAGACGACGTGCGTTTCCACCTTCGCGCTGTCACCGGCCAGCTCGATGTAGCTTTGACCCAGCACATGCTGGGTGTTTGTGATGGCATCCGCGCCAGGGATCACCCAGGCGTAATATTCATCGAAATTGCCCTTGAACACGCCATAGTCGGTGACGGAGTCGGGCCAGTAGGCGGCGATGATCATTGCGCCGTCACGCCGGTCCTCGCCGCGGGCAAGACCAACGATGCACTGGCGAATCCTGTCGCGTTCGAGAAGCGCCTTGAGTTCCTCTTCCATGCATCCGTCTCCGCTCGTCCTGCCGGTTGCAATACATTCCGGCTTGCCGCCTGATTAGGCCGCGCGCTGCTTCACCGCTTGACCGATTCAGACAAATGCGCTTGCTGCGACTATGGCGGCGACGGATGATCTTGCGGTGCAGGTGGACGGTTTCGACATTGTCCACGCACGCATCCTGCGAGACTTTCCCAAGCTGGTTGCGGAACTGGGGGGTGATCCGGACAAGCTTCTGGCGCTGGCCGGGGTGCGCGATGGCGGTGCGGGCATGACCTACCGCCAGCTTATCCATTTGATGGAACTGGCTGCAACGAAACTGGGATGCTTCGATTTCGGGATGCGGCTGGCGAAAGTGCAGGGGGGCGAAGGCATCTTCGGTCCGCTGGGCCATGTCATGAAGAACTCCCGCACCTTTGGCGATGCGCTGGAATATGTCCGCCAGCACACCTACGCGCACAGCCTTGCCGCTCGGGTGTGGCAACGGCGCGACCCTGCGAGCGGCGAGGTATTCTCTGGCCACGACATCCTGATCGACGGGGCGCCGAACAAATGCCAGGCGATCGAGCAACTCATGCTGGCGGGTCATCTGGCTGCCTTGGAGCTGACAGGCGGACACGCCCGCGTGCGGCGCGTCTATTTCCGCCACCAGCCGGTATCGTCGCCCGAAGTCTATCGCCGTTATTTCGGCTGCGAGGTGCGCTTCGGCCAACATGCCGATGGGGTGATCTTCTTCCCGCAGGATCTCGAATCCCCGATCCTTGGACCAGACGTGCAGGCGCTGGCAGAGGTGACCGCCTACATCGACCGTCAGTTCACCCGCCACCGCCCCCCGCTTCACGCCGATGTTCGCGGCGTGGTGATGCAGCTTCTGGGCACGGGAAACTGCTCCAATAGCCGCGTTGCCGACGAACTGAACCTGCACACCCGTACGCTCCACCGGCACCTGCGCAGCGGCGGCACATCTTTCCAGCAGATCAAGGACGAGGTGCGGCGCGACCTGATGCTCTATTACCTGACCGAGACGGATTCCGACTTCACCTGGATTTCGGAGCGCCTCGGTTTTGCCGAACAATCGGTCATGACCCGGCGCTGTAACCGCTGGTTCGGGATGTCACCCACGAAGGTCAGGATACAGGCGCGGCCTGACAAATGATCGTCCCCGTGCTAACGAGCATGCTCATGCTGAAACTCAACGGACTGATGCAGATGGCCTGGCGCACTGTCGCCGCGCTATTGCTGCTGGTGGTGACCGCGCACGCGGCCACACCGGTTACACAGCCATTGCAACGCACCAGCGGGTCGGCATTCAGCGCGGCAACCGCGGACGTCACCCTGTCTTGCAGCACATCGGTAGTCGTCACCAAGACCGCCTTGCCGGGCAATTCGCCGGCACCTCCTCACGCCCTGACGGTTGAGACCTTCCCCGCCTGCGCCGTCTCGGAGGCACGGCCGCGTGGCATCGCCCTGGGCGCCACTGGCCCGCCTGCCGCGCAGACCAGTTTCTCTCCCCTTAACCCAAGGGCTCCGCCCGCCGCCTGATTGGTGCCGGCTGCGACAATGCGTCGCGGCCTTCTCCCAACTCATGTGAGCAGGTCAATGAAACCTAAAAACAATGAAACCGCCGACCGGACCGTGCGCCGCTCGGCTATCGAACGCGCCATCGCGCATTACCCGAACATTCCCGACAATGAACTTCAGGATGTCCTGCACTATTTCCGGCGCGAGGCATCAGCCCTTGAACGGGCAACGATCGCGTCGAACGATGCGGTCTACTCCCAATACCGGCAACTCTGCACCGACCACTACCTTGAACGGCTGAGGCCGTTTGAGATCGCGATAGCAGTTACTTCGGCGACAGCGCTCATCGGGGCCTTCGTCGCCCTTACCCTACTCTACTAGAAAAGGACGCGGATGCTCCATCACTCGCCGCTGATCGGTACTATCGTCGCTGGTCTTGTTATCGCCTTCGTCATGGGTGCGCTCGCGCATCGAGCGAAAATTTCGCCGATCGCGGGCTACCTTATCGCAGGCGTAATCGTCGGACCATTCACCCCGGGCTTCGTCGCTGACAGCAGGCTGGCCACGGAACTTGCCGAAATTGGCGTGATGTTGCTGATGTTCGGCGTCGGGCTGCACTTTTCGCTGAAAGACCTTCTTTCGGTGCAGAAGATCGCGCTGCCCGGCGCCGTCGTCCAGATCGTTGTCGCGACCGCAATGGGCGCGGGCCTGGGCCTTGCGCTGGGCTGGACGCTACTTGCCAGCGTGATCTTCGGCCTTGCGCTGTCCGTCGCCAGTACCGTCGTCCTGCTGCGGGCATTGCAGGCGCGAGACCTTGTCCAGACAGAGCGTGGCCGCATTGCGGTCGGCTGGCTGGTGGTAGAGGACATCGTCATGGTGCTTGCGCTGGTCCTGCTGCCGGCGATCATCGCTTCGGGGGGCAGCAGTGCGGATGCCGGCATGGCCGGCATCCTGAAGGCGCTTGCCCTCGTCATAGTGAAGGTCGGCGCGTTCTTTGCCCTGATGCTGCTTGTCGGTCGCAAGGTCATCCCGTGGCTGCTGCACTGGACAGCGCACACCGGATCGCGGGAGCTTTTCCGACTTGCCGTTCTGGCAATTGCACTGGGCGTCGCTTTCGGTTCGACACAGGTGTTCGGCGTATCGCTAGCGCTGGGCGCCTTCTTCGCAGGAATGATCCTGGGCGAAACCCAGCTCAGCAAACGGGCGGCGGAAGAAATCCTGCCGCTGCGCGACGCTTTCGCCGTGCTGTTCTTCGTGTCCGTGGGCATGCTGTTCGACCCCGAGGTCTTGATCGAACAGCCCCTGCCGGTTCTGGCGACAGTTGCGATCATCATGCTGGGCAAGTCGCTGGCAGCTTACTGGATCGTGCGCGCTTTCGGCTATCCGGCGCAGTCCGCGCTGACCATCTCGGCCAGTCTGGCGCAGATCGGTGAGTTTTCCTTCATTCTCGTCGGGTTGGGAGTTGGGCTGGGCGCCCTGCCAGAGGAAGGCCGCGACCTTGTGCTGGCAGCTGCGATCATTTCCATCCTGCTCAATCCGATCATCTTTTCGCTGCTCATCAAGAAGGGCCGGGCGAGCGAGGCCAAGGCAGCACTGGCCGCACCTGAACCGGACGCGCCGAAGCCTTCTCATACGGTGCTGGTCGGCTATGGCAGGGTGGGAAGCAGTATCGCGCGGCGCCTGACCGCCCGCAGCGAGGCATTTACGGTCATCGAAGATCAGAGCGACATGGCAGAGGCCGCCAAGCAGGCGGGCCTGCCGGTGTTCGTCGCCAACGCAACGGGGCCGGGCGTGCTGGAAGAGGCCGGGATCACGGCCGCATCGACGCTGCTGATCGCGGTGCCAGAAGGCATAGAGGCCGGCGTCATCGCCCGGCGCGCGCGCGAATTGAATCCCGCTCTCAGGATCATCGCCCGCGCCCACTCGGAGGAGGAAGTGCGCGACCTGAAACGCTGGGGTTCGGATCTGGTGGTGATGGCGGAGGAGGAGACCGCCGCGCGAATGGCGGAACTGTCCGCGCCAGGGGGCACGTAAGCGCGGATGGGGCCGGCCGCCACAGGGAGTGCATTCCCCGCGGCGACCGGTTTTCATCAGAAGTCGATGGAGGCAGAAGCCTTGAACGTGCGCGGGGTGCCCTGGAGCAGTTGTGTGCCGAACGAACTGAAGGCTGATGCCCAGTAGCGCTCGTTCGCGACGTTATCCACGTTGAAGCGCAACGTCAGCGGCATGTCGGAAACCAGTGCAACATAGCGAACCCCCAGATCGAATCGTACCCAGTCTTCAAGTTCGAGCGTGTTGGCCTGATTTGCTGCCTGCTTGCCAGTGTACACGACCCGGCCGGTGGCGGTCAGGGCGGGCAGGAAGGGGAGGTCCCACTCGATGTTGGCATTCGCAAGCCAGTTGGGAATTCCCGGCGCGTCGTTGCCCTGGTTGACCTCCCCAGGCGTACGGCGCAGTTTGGGATCGTTCACCGCAAAGCCGCCGATAAGACGCAGGCCATCGGTGGGTGCTCCATCCAGCGTAAATTCGATGCCACGGTTACGCTGCACACCGAATGGGCCAAACACCAACTGGCTGACATTGTTGGCATCTGTCCGGTAATCCGAATTTGGCTGATCGATCTGGAACAATGCCAGAGTTGCATTAAAGCGGCCGAAGTTGACCTTGCCGCCCAATTCATACTGCTTCGACTTGTAGGGAGGCAGCACCTGACCGCCGTTGGTGACGATGATATCGGGACCGCCATTGGGATCGGTGACGGTATCCGGCGCCGTGTCGCCCTGCACCAGGCCTTCGATACGATTGGCGTAAAGTGACAGGCCCTCCACGGGCTTTATCACGATACCCACGACGGGCGTGACGGCATTTTCCTGATACCCGAAGTCGAACGAGCCGTCCGCGTAGGAGTAGGTCGTTGTCTTGATCTCCTGAAGTCGCATGCCCGCGGTCAGCAAAATGCGATCATTCCAGAAGCCGATTGTGTCGGACGCGAAAACGCTGGCGACGCGGGTCCGGCTTCTGGGGAACGGATCGTCGATGTCGCCGCCCACGAAGCCGCTTGGCGGCTGCGGGACGTCGACCGGGTTGTAGAGATTGTTGGCAAAGGTGCCGGAGAAGAAGTCGAAGGCATTGCGGTTCACCTGCCAGCTTGCCGAGACGCCGTAGTTGAACTCGTTGGTGATGCCGCCGCTCTGAAGCTTGACGCGCATGCCCGCGGTGGCCGATTCGTTGTTGTCGGTCCGCGGAACGAAAGAACCGCTTCCGCTCCCCGCTCCGGTCACCGGATCGAGCAGGGTGAACGAGCTGGTATACTGGTCTTCCCGGCCGTCACGGGCACCGAAGCGCGCGTAAAGCAATGCGTTTTCGGCGACGTCATATTCCAGGCTGAGCACCCCGAAGAAGTCTTCGGTCTGGATCGCACTCCAGGGCTGGCCATAGTTGACGTCGGCGCGCGGCGCTTTGGGGATGGCGGTGCTGACAGTAATCTTGGGCCGCCAGTGCGCTTGACGCAGCCGCTGGTAGTTGACGTTCAATGAGGCGCGCAGCCCACCGCTTCTGTAATCAACGGTTCCGCCGAGCACATAGCTGGAATGGAACTCGTCATCGATGGCGATGTCGCCCCGACGGGCGCCGCCATTAACGCGGACGCCCCATTCGTCGTTCTCACCGAACCGCCGGGCGACGTCGAATGCTCCCGAGAAATGCGAATCCGAAGTGTAGCCCAGCGTGACGCGGTTCAACTCGCGATCGGCGCGCTTGGGAATGATGTTGACGCTGCCGCCGACACCGCTGCCGCCTGGCGCCGCGCCGTTCAGAAAGGCGCTGGCGCCGTTAATGACCTGAACCGAGGAAAGCAGCTCAGGCGAAACCAGTTGGCGCGGTGCAATGCCGTAGAGGCCGTCGAAGCCTACATCGTCAGAGCCCAGGGCAAAGCCGCGAATGACGAATACTTCACCCGAAATACCGAAACCCAGCGTCGTGCGGATGGTCGGGTCGTTCTCAAGCACTTCGCCGAGAGTGTCGGGCTGCTGGTTGAGAATTAGCGCTTCATTGTAAGAGCGAACATTGAACGGGACGTCTTCAGCGGGCTTGTCGCCAAGCGCACCCAAGCTACCCCCGGCCGTTACCGCCGTCTGGTTGTTGCGCTGGGCCGTGACGAGAATGTCCCCGGCGCTTTCCTGCGCGTAGGCAGGCGTTGCGACCAGCGCAGCTACTGCGGTGGTGCAGGCCAGAAGGGGTTTGCTGTTCATCAGGTCATTCTTTCTTTTGAGGAATTTCGGGTGAAGGAGATCAGCCCCGCCGCGACCAGTGGCGGGCAAAAACAGCAAGCGGCAGGAACACAAGGATCGCGGAAAGCGCATCGCGCCAGCCTTCGCCCGTCAGGCCAAGGACAAGCCCGGCAAGGCTGGCGGCTGCAAGCACAGCCGGGACGGCCACGATGCGGACGACACTCTGCTGCCCGATGCGGTCAGCGCGGCGCTTCACACCATGCTCCCGATGGCGCCGCCGGTCGCGATTTCGGCCACGCGCGCGTCGGTGCCGTTAGCCCTCTTGCCAAGCCACAAGTACAGCCCTGTTACCAGAACCCAGATCGTCGCAATATCCAGCAGCGCCCACAGCAGCTTCAGCGGCAGCCCGCCATAGTCGCCAAAGTGCAGCGGCTTTGACAGCATAAGCGCCTGGTTGAGCGGCGGCATTGAGCGCATGTCGGTCAGCTTGCCCGTCTCGGCATCGACCAGCGCCGGGGTCAGCACATGGCTGGTAAGCGGCGTGTCGCCCTGAAAGAAGATCGCGTAGTGGTGAGCAGAACTCCACGCGCCGCCGGGGAAGCCGATGAACTGAGGCGAGAGGCCTGGCTGCGCAGCCTTGGCCGCCGCCATTGCAGTGTCGATCGAACCAAATCGCCCCGGATCGAGCGGCGGCTGCCCTTTGTAGGCCGCCATCATCTCTGCCATCGCCCCTTCGCGCCAGCTGTCGGTCAGCGGGTCTGCAAAGGCGTTGATGATCCCGGTCAGCCCCACGACCAGCGCCCAGCCCAGCGTCACCACGCCCAGCAGGTTGTGATAGTCCAGCCGCCTCACCCGCGCGCTACGCGCCGTCCGCAACGTTCCGAACCGCAAACGCCGCATGAAGGGCACGTAAAGCACCACGCCCGAGGCGATGGCGACAACGAACAGGAAGCCCATTACACCCAGGAACAGCATCCCCGGGAGGCCGAGGAACATGTCGGTGTGAAGCTGCAGGAGGAAGTGCATCACGCCTTCCTCCTTGATCTCACCCACGCTTTCGCCCGTTGTCCGGTTGAAGGAGAACAAGCGCATCTCGTCAGCCGCGGCATCGGGACGAGGCCCGGCGGTGACGGTGATGAGCGGGCTTTCCTGGCTGAATCCGATGAACAGCGGAACGCCGCCGCCATTCTCTGCCAGTGCCTTGGCTACGATGACATCCAGCGGCTTGCCGTCAGAGGCCGATGCTGGACCCGGCATGGATGCTTCGAGATCACCGTCCGCCAGCGCCTCTATCTCGTCATGGAAGATCAGCGGCAGGCCTGTCACGCACAGCATCACCAGAAACAGCGTCGATACGATGCTGCTCCACTTGTGTACGAGGAACCAGGTTCTGATCGTCGCCTGCTGCATGGCCTCGCGCGCGTTTTCCGCCCGACTGCGGTTGGCTGCGGCGCCTATGGAACCCGCAGTTCGGAATCAAATGATATTCATTATCATTAACGATTTTTGGCGAGACTGTTGTTTCCAGCCCACAGGGTAGGCCCCCGAGGGCAATCTCACCCGAATCTTCAGGACTTCTTCATGCCGCCTTCAAGCAAGCGGCGCGCGATGCAGCTATTGCGGTGTCATCGGGCCGCCAGAACCGGCCTTCAACAAATGGGAATAGGATCATGCGATTTGTTGCCTTCGACACCGTCAAAAATGCCGCGACTACTACCGCCGCTGCGTTTGCCACCTGCGCGACATGGTTGGTCGGCATGCTCGCGATCATGGCATCGCAGGGAACGGAACAGGCCCACGCCTACCAGCCATTCCTTCTTGCGTGAAAATCAACGAAATTGAGGCGAGGTTCTTAGCACCTCGCCTCAATTCAGCCCGGCGTTCCCCGCGACCCAGCAGGCCAGCAGCATGAGCAGACCGGCGAACCTATTGGAGCGAAAGCGGTCCAGCGCGTTGCAGCCGTCTTCCGGTTTCAGCGTCAACACCTGCCACAAAAGGTGCAGGCCCATCGGCAGCAGCGCGAGCAAGGCCAGTATATCGACGCGCAGCAGCCAGAATGCCATCGCCCAACAAGCCATCGCCAAGGCATAGAAGATCGCCACGCCAGCTTTCACATTGCCACCCAATGCGCGAGCGCTTGAGCGGATACCGACGAGCGCATCGTCCTCCCGGTCCTGCAGAGCGTAGATCGTATCATAGCCGATGACCCAGAAGATCGACCCAAGATAAAGCGCCGCCAGCACCTCGATCCGGTCGCTCCGCAGCTCTGTCCAGCCAACCAGCGCGCCCCAGCTGAAGACAAGCCCAAGCCAAGCCTGCGGCCACCAGGTGATACGCTTCATAAAGGGATAGGCCGCCACCGGCGCAAGGCTGGCGAGCGCAACAAGCTGCGCCTGCCAGCGCAGTTGTAGCAATACGACAAGTCCGATGAGGCACAGGAACACCAGCCACACCCACGCGGCCTTCTTGCTCACCGCACCGCTCGCCACGGGGCGCACGGCCGTTCGCGCCACTTGCCGGTCAAGGTCGGCATCAACGATATCGTTGAACACGCAACCGGCGCTGCGCATGACGATGGACCCCAGCAACAGCCAGCCGATCAAACCCCAGCGCCCTTCGCCGCCCGCCAGCAGGACGCCCCATGCGCAGGGCCAGAAAAGCAGCCACCAACCGATTGGCCGGTCAAAGCGGGCAAGCAGCGCATAGTTGCGTATCGGCTGCGGCAGCGCCGCCACGATACCGCGATGCTCGCTATCCGGGACGATTTCGGGTTCCACGCTTGGTTTCACGTTCATGGCGCGCCCTCTTAACCCCAGCGCGGAACTTGTCGAAGGCTATTCCTGCCCGCTAGTGCCTGACAGATGACGACGCTTGCCCAAGCCATCCGCAAGGGATTGACGGAAATTGCCGATCCCGCGCGCGCGCCTGCGATGCAGGCCTACATGAAATCGGCCATGCCCTATCTTGGGGTGTCGTCAGTGCCGCTGCGCCAGTTCTGCAAATCCGCATTCGCCGGTCTGGCGTGGAAGGACAGCATGGCGTGGCAGGCCGATGCCTTGGCCATCTGGCGCGGCGCCCAGTTTCGGGAAGAGCGCTATGCCGCCATTGAGCTTACCGGTTTGCGCGCGGCGCGAATTTTCCAAACCACTGATGCCCTACCTCTGTATGAGGAAATGATCATCTCCGGGGCGTGGTGGGACTATGTCGATAACATCTCCGGGCAACGTTTCTGGACCCTGCTCCAGAACGACCGTGAAGCCATGACCAAGGCAATGATCAGCTGGAGCACGGACGACAATATGTGGAAGCGCCGCAGTTCGATCATCTGCCAGCTCCACGCCAAGTCCGCGACTGACCTTGAACTGCTTTACGCCTGCATCGAACCCTCGATGGAATCGAAGGAGTTTTTCCTTCGCAAGGCAATCGGTTGGGCGCTGCGGCAATATGCACGCACCGATCCCGCCGAAGTGCGGCGCTATGTCGCCCGCAACGAACACCGCCTTAGCGGATTGAGCCGCCGCGAAGCGCTTAAGCATATTGGAGCAACCACCTGATGCCCGCCACGCCCGCATGGCCGCCCCGCAGCGCACCGCGCCTGTTCGTCGCCGGTCCGCTGGCCGAAGGGCAAGCCGTGTCGCTGGACGGCCCGCAGGCACATTACCTGCTGAAGGTTATGCGCGCAGGCGAAGGCGACGCGGTAATCCTCTGCGATGACATGACCGGCGAATGGGCGGCGCGCGTCACCTTGGCCAGCAAGCGCGACATCGTCCTCACACCCGAGGCGCGGCTGCGGGAACGCGAGCAAGTGCCTGACTTCACGCTGTGTGCTGCCCTGCTCAAGAAGCCGAATTTCGACCTCGTGCTGGAAAAGGCGACCGAACTGGGCGTGCGCCGCATCCAGCCGATCCTCACCCGCCGCTGCGTTGCCGACCGCCTCAATCCTGAGCGTGCCCAGACCATCGTGACTGAGGCGGCGGAACAATGCGCCCGCACCGCTCTGCCCGAACTGGCCGGGCCTTTGAAACTGGACGCACTGCTGCGGGGCTGGGAGCCGGGCACACGCACGCTATTCTTTGCTGACGAGACAGGCGGTGTCCCCGCAGCCGTTGCATTTGCTGCCGCTCCCGGCCCCGCCGCGCTCCTGATCGGTCCCGAAGGCGGCTTCGACGATGCCGAGCGGGAGGCGATCCGCGCCTTGCCAGATGCCCGCCCCATATCGCTTGGCCCCCGCATCCTGCGCGGCGAGACGGCGGCAATTTCCGCCACCACGCTATGGATGGCGCTTGCGGGGGACTGGAACAAATAAAGGCTGGCGCAAGGCCTTGCGCTCACCTAACGGGCACGCATGAGCACCCGGCAGGCTTCAGACCGCGACGATCCGGTAATCGAGAACATCGGCCAGCTTGCCGAGCCGATGGCGGCTGGCGAAAAGCCGGCAGACCGCTGGCGCATCGGCACCGAGCACGAAAAGCTGGTCTATTCGACGAGCGATTTCCACGCCCCGTCGTATTTCGAGCCCGGCGGCATCCGTGACCTTCTGCTCGCCATGCAACAATATGGCTGGGAGCCTGTCGAAGAAGGCGGAACCGTCATCGCCATGTCGGGCGAGGACGGCGCCGTCAGCCTTGAGCCAGCAGGACAACTGGAACTTTCCGGCGCTCCGCTCGAAAACCTGCACCAGACCTGCGCTGAAACCGGACGCCACCTTCGCCAGGTGAAGGAAATCGGCGCGCGCACCGGAACGGGTTTCCTTGGCCTTGGCATGTGGCCCGACAAGCGCCGCGATGAGCTGCCGATCATGCCCAAGGGCCGCTACGATATCATGCTGCGCCACATGCCCCGCGTAGGCACCCTGGGGCTCGACATGATGCTGCGGACCTGCACAATCCAGGTCAATCTCGACTATTCGTCCGAAGCGGACATGGCGAAGAAATTCCGCACCAGCCTGGCGCTGCAGCCGCTGGCGACCGCGCTTTTCGCCAATTCGCCCTTCACTGAGGGCAAGCCCAACGGCTTTCTTTCGTATCGCAGCCACATCTGGTCGGACACCGATCCGCACCGAACCGGCATGCTGCCTTTCGTCTTTGACGAGGGCTTCGGCTACGAACGCTATGTCGAATATATGCTCGACGTGCCGATGTATTTCGTCTTCCGCGACGGGAAATACATCGACGCAGCCGGGCAGTCGTTCCGCGATTTTCTGAAGGGCAAACTGCCCGCCCTTCCCGGCGAATTTCCCCGGATCAGCGATTGGCAGGACCATCTCTCCACCGCCTTCCCCGAAGTGCGCCTGAAAAGCTTCCTTGAGATGCGCGGCGCTGATGGCGGGCCATGGAGCCGAATCTGCGCCCTGCCCGCGCTGTGGGTCGGCCTGCTCTATGACCAGACCGCGCTCGACGCAGCGTGGGATCTGGTCAAGGGCTGGGACATGGAAAGCCGCGAGGCACTGCGCAATGCCGTACCGAAGTTGGCGCTGGACGCTCCACTGCCCGGCGGCGGCAAGCTGAAGGATATCGCTGCCGAGGTTCTGGCGATCGCCCATTCCGGCCTTGCCTCGCGGGGCAGGCTGAACAAGGTTGGCGACAACGAAACCGGCTACCTTGCCCCGCTGGACGAGATCGTCGCCAGCGGTGTCGTCCCGGCGCAGAGGCTGCTGGACAAGTTCCACGGTGAATGGGGCGGCGACATCACCCGCGTTTACGAAGAAAGCTTCTGATGATCATCGTCATCGGCGAGTTTCGCATGCCGGTGGAACGACGCACTGAGGCTGTCGCTGCGATGGAGTGCGTTATTGCCGCCACGCTGCGCGAGCCGGGCTGCATCGCCTATTCCTACGCGGAGGATGTCCGCGAACCCGGCCTGTTTCGCGTAAGCGAGCGATGGGAGAGCCGAGGGGCGCTTGCCGCCCACTTTGCCGCACCGCACATGAAGCAGTGGCAGGCTGAACGTGCCGCACTCGGCATGACAGGACGGGTATTGACTGCTTTCAGCGTGAGTGACGAGGAAGTGCTTTAATTCCTTCCCTCTCCGGGGAAGGATAGCGAAGCTCGCTCCTTCAGAAGCTAGCGCCGCTTGGTTGACGGCGATTACGCACCATTCCCTCACCCAACTTCGGCTAACTCGCTGCGCTCGCAAGCCGGCCTATCCCTCTCCCAGCGGGGGAGGGAAATCACCGTCACCGATAGGCGACGATCTGCCCGCCATCATCGAGGAAGTAGATCACGCCATTCGCCACGACGGGAGGCAGGGATATGCCGCTGTCCAACTTGGTGAATGGCGTGACCGTGCCGTCGGTCACACTGGCTGTCGCGACCTCACCCTCGCTGTTGCCGAACCACAGGCGGTCGCCGGCCAGCACGGGGCCGGTCCAGTTGATCTGGCCCTTGCGCTTTTCCTCGTTCCGGAAATTCTCAAGCTGGGTGACCCAGCGCACCTTGCCCGTATTGCGGTCAATGGCGAAGAGCCGCGCATCGTCGGTCAGCGCAAAGATCCACTCTCCCGCAATCGCCGGGGTAGAAATGCCCGCAAGGCTCAGCTCCCAGATGCGCTGGCCGGTGACCAGTTCATAGGCGGCCATGCGACCCCCCTGGCCCAGCGCATAGACGCGGCCGCGGTCAATGATCGGGTCAGCATCGATGTCAGTCAGGATGCCGACCTGCGTAGCGACGGAAGTGCGCGCCAGGGCATCCTGCCACAACACGCGGCCGTTCTCATAACGGTAGGCCACAAGTTCACCCGAACTGTAACCCGCGATGACAGTCCCCTGCCCCGCCGCCGGAGCCGCAACCCCGAAGACGCCCGCCTGGCCCAGCGAGCCGGATTCGTTCCACAGCGTCTCACCATTTGCGGCGTTGAGCGCGAAGATCTGGTTGTCCTGCGTCATCACATAGATGCTGTTGAACGCAATCGTCGGAGCGCCGCGCAGCGGACCGGCGGGCTTTACCAGCCATGTCTGTTCACCGGTGTTGGCATCCAGCGCGGCCACTTCGCCCACGCCGGTAGTCACATAGACCTTGCCGCTGTCATAGCTTGCGCCGCCGCCAAAGATCGACTTTTCGGAATCGTCCGTCACCTTGAACTTGTGCGTCCAGACGCGCGCGCCGCTGTTGGCGTCAAACGCGGTAACAACGCCCTGCGTATCCATCACGAACAGCTTGCCGCTGCCAATCACGGGCGAGGCGGCAAGCCGCTGGCGCGTGGACGATCCTGTGATCGACGCAGTCCAGAGCCGGGTCGGCGCCGCGCCCAGCGCAAGATTGCCATAGGACTTGTTCGCAGTGCCGCCTGCTTGCGACCAATCGATATTCGGCTGCTGCGGCGGAAGCGCGACCGCGATGGCGGCAAGCGCCTCGTCAGGCTTGGCTCCGGTTTCCACGCGCGACAGGATCGGCACGCGCTTGCCGACGGTCGGCGTCTTCGGACCGTCCTTGCCGCCGAAAACGCCGCAGCCCGACAGCGCAACCGCCAGCACTATTGCCAGCGGAAATGCCAGCACGCGCGAATGGCTTGACGACTTCATCGAATGAATCCTTATCCGCATTAATTCTGATTTTCGGTCAATTCCTTGACCGTCTTTTCCGGATCGTCAATCGCGTCCACGCCCAGCATGCCGGCAATTTGCCTTGTCCGCCGGCGAAGCGTCTCGGGCGCGTCCTTGTCGCGGGAAATGGCTGCAAAGAGTGGGCCGGCGAGTTCCGGCTTGCCCTGCTTCAGATAGGCCATGCCAAGCAGTTCGCCCGCACTGCCAAACCAGGCATTCCCGGGCACGGCCAGCGGCTTCAACTTGGTTACGATCTGGTCGACCGGCATCGTATCGAAGCCCGCAGCAACCTGGCGAATGGTAGCAAGGTCGCGGAAAGCCTGGGGCGCAGCCGTATCTGAAGCCACCTGTTCAAACAGCTTCACCGCCTCGTCCCGCTTGCCCTTTTCGAGCGCGATACCGCCACGCATCAGCCGAGCCGACGCAGAAGAACCGCTTCCACCTTCGGCTGCCAGCGGCTGCAGGGCCTTGTCGCCTGCATCAAGATTACCGGCCTCGATCTTGTCGAGCGCCATGGTGAAATCCTCACCGCGCTGCGCAATGGCGGCCTTCTGGTTGTTTTCCCACCACAAATAGCCCCCCAGCCCCGCAAGGCCGAGCACGAGTGCAGCAGTGACGGGGACTCCATAGCGCTTGAACAGCGACGACATTTCATCCTGGCGGACAGCCTCGTCCACTTCTCGCATGAAAACGTCCTGCTGCGCGGCATCGCGAGCGGCAAGTTGGTCAGAGCGGGATTCGGGACGTTTTGGACGCAGGGCCAAGTCGGGCGCTTTCTGCTGTTTCGCGATGGATGCGGCTGTTTAGACGATGGGCGCGCCTTTTCAACGCCTTTGTCCGATGGCCTGTGGAGAGTGAAGCGGAGGTGAACGCGGCCGGGCCAGTCGTCAGGGAAAGCTTTGGCGACGCAAGGCCTGTGCATAGACGTTGCGATAGGCCGCTATCATCGCCTTCATGTCGAATTCGGCCTTTGCCCGGCGGCGGTTGGCATCACCGACCCGGCGGCGCAGCACCTCGTCTTGTGCCAGTGCGACAAGCGCGGAACCCAGCGCACCTTCATCGTCCGCGAGAATGACGAAGGGGAGGTTCTCTTCTGCCACCAGTTCAACCACTTCCCCGGTGCCGATCGACGCGATGGGCAGGCCAGCGGCCATTACCTCCGCCAACGAAATTTGATCGCTATCCGATGATAGGGCGAAGAGGTCGAACAGGCCAACGACTGCGGCGGGATCGGTCACAGGGCCCGGCAGGTGCACGCGGTGCGCCACGTCCAGCCGAAGCGCCTCCTCGCGAATTGCCTCACGCTCCGGCCCATCACCCACGATGACGAACTGCCATTCCTCGGGGAGTTCGGCGAATGCCCTGATCAGCCGGGGAAGATTACGGTCAGGCTTAAGGTGCGCCAGCGTACCCAGCCAGCGCTCACCCGGCCGCTTGATGACGCGCGGCAGGACATCCGGTTTCAGCTTTCGCCCATAAGCAGCCGTATCGATACCATTGGCGATGCGCTTCACTTTGCCCGCGGGCAGTTGCCAGCTTTCGCGCGCAATCGCCTCCAACTGCCGCGACGGCACGATAACCCGTGAAGCGCGGCCAAGCGCAATCCGGCGATACCAGGTCCGCGACCGCTTGCGTCCCTGCGCTTCTTCACCTCCCAAGGCATCCTCATGGTGAACAAGCGGCGCCAGGCCATGAAGCTCGCCAAACAAGGTATGCGCCATGACGGCATCCATCGCGCCGCAACCATAGGTCAGGATAAGATCGTGGCCGCGCATGGCCTTGGCCAGCCGCTGCAGCCTGCCGGGCGTCGGCGCGCCGGTGAGCGGCGGGAAGCCCGTGGGATATGTCACCCCAATGTTTCTGTCGATCAGGTCTGATGCCCAACAGGCATCGGCCTCGGCGGAAACGATGACATGCTCCACCCCCTTGCCGATCGTGTTGATAAAACGCGCGGTGCGCCCACCGCTTCCGTTAGCATCAAAACGAGAAAGTAGGTGCAGGACGCGCAAGGCCTCAGACCTTGGCCAGCACCCTGTCGATGGCAGCGACCGCTTCCGCTTCATCGAGGGTGGGGGCATGGCCGACGTTGCGGATCGTCACGAACTCCGCGCCCGGCAGGTGATCCTTCATCCGCTCGAACGTGGGCTCGGAAAGAATGTCGGACAAGGCGCCGCGCAGGAACAGCAAGGGGCGGCCGCCCAGTGCATCGAGCCCGGCCCACAGGTCAGGCTGATTGTCCGGATCGATGCTGGCGAAGGGCTCAGCGATCTTCATGTCATAGTCGAAAACGATGCGCCCGTTGCTCGAAAGGGTCATAAGCCGCTTGGCCATCGCCAGCCAGTCAGCGATGTGAAAATCGGGATAGGCCGGCCTGTGCCCCTGCTCCAGAGCGCGCGCGGCATGCATCCAGGTCGGGAATG
The DNA here is from genome assembly GCA_040509895.1 of Novosphingobium sp. Classification (GTDB taxonomy): domain Bacteria; phylum Pseudomonadota; class Alphaproteobacteria; order Sphingomonadales; family Sphingomonadaceae; genus Novosphingobium. Next base: position 19,465 of record JBEVKC010000056.1, read on the forward strand.
TCCGGCCCTGTCCGACATAGGCGGCGATGCGTTTCAACCCTTCCGGGGACAGCACCGGCCCCACGTCGTTGATGATCGCAGCGGCAATCCTGTCCGGCATCTGCTCTGCAGCCAGCATCGTCATGATGCCGCCGAGCGAGGTGCCGATCGCCACGAAACGGTCAATCCCGACCTGTTCGAGCAGGTCTTTCAGATCCTCGACATATTGTGCTGGGACGTAGGTCTGGGCGTCCTTCGCATAGGCGCTGTCACCCCGCCCCCGCATTTCCGGGCAGATAACGCGCCACTCGCCGGAAATTCGCGCTGCGAGGTTGGCGAAATCACGCGAATTGCGCGTCAGGCCGTGAAGGCAGATCACCGGCGGGCGGTCACTGCGCCCCGGATAGTCCCGGTAGTGCAGTTTAAGGCCGTCGCAGCTTTGCCAGAAACCGTCCGTATAGTCGCTCATCGCGTTCCCGGTATCTGGCCTGAGTATTTGGCCTGGCTGAAAGCAAATTTGCGCGCGCGCCTTGCGCCGCAACCCCTATGCCCCCACTATTGCCGGATGCGCGCCGAACCGCAAGCCGCTCCCTACCGGCCTGATCCCGAAATTTTACGCCTTGCCGATTGGCTCGCCGACCCGGTGGAGGCTGCGAACTTTCCGCGCCATACGCCGCGGTTCCGGAATGACCGATGGGCGGCGACCGTGGGCCTCGACGGGCTGAGCGACGCTGCATGGATCGAACATTTCGGCCAATTCCAGCCGCTGGACGCCAACCTGCCCCAGCCCCTCGCGCTGCGCTACCACGGCCACCAGTTCCGCGTTTACAATCCTGAGATCGGCGACGGGCGCGGCTTCCTGTTTGCCCAGATGCGCGACGGGCAGGATCGCCTGCTGGACCTTGGCACCAAGGGTTCCGGCCAGACACCGTGGAGCCGCGCAGGTGACGGACGGTTGACGCTGAAGGGCGCCGTGCGAGAAATTCTCGCGACCGAGATGCTTGAGGCGCTGGGGGTCAACACCAGCAAGACCTTCTCTGTCATCGAGACGGGCGAGCAGCTTTGGCGCGGGGATGAGCCTTCGCCGACGCGCTCTGCAGTGATGGTCCGCCTCAGCCACGGCCACATCCGCATCGGCACTTTCCAGCGGCTGCTGGCCCTTCGCCTGAAGGACGAGATGGAGGAACTGGTCGCCTATTGCCTTGAGATGTTTCCCGGCCCGCCCCCGCCCGAAGACATGCCGGGACGCGACGAGCCGGCAGTGATCCTGATGCACCAGGTGGTGGAGCGGCTGGCCGACCTTGCAGCATCCTACATGACCGCCGGTTTCGTCCACGGCGTGCTCAATCGCGACAACATGAACAGTTCGGGCGAAAGCTTCGACTATGGCCCGTGGCGCTGGCTGCCGCGCTGGGATGCGGGTTTCACTGCCGCCTATTTCGATCACTCCGGGCTTTACGCCTTTGGCCGCCAGCCCGAGGCGATCCTGTGGAATTGCGGGCAGTTCGCAGTGGCCTTGCGGCTGCTGGCAGATACCGAGCCGCTGGTGGCGGCGATGGAGCGGTTCGGGCCGCTCTACGAAGATGCCATGTCACGCCGCTTTGCCTGGCGACTTGGTGTGGAGCCGCGCGGAATCGAGGCGGAAAAGGCGCTGATCGGCGCTGCCGAACGCTATATGCGCGATAGCGACATCGGACCGGATGAAATGTTCTTCCGCCACCGCAATGGGCGCGGTGCACCGGAAGGCGAGTTTGGCGAGCAATTGGCTGCCTACGTTCCGGCTGGCAACGACAGCGACCTTCTCTGGCAGGCAGACGACGCGCCATCGCTCGTTATCGATGAGGTTGAGCGAATCTGGTCGGCCATCGACGGCCAAGACGATTGGTCCGCATTGGAGGAAAAAGTTTCCGCCATACGAAACCTTGGGAGAGCCCTTGGCGAGCCGCCTCGCGCAGCAGGGCACCAGCAATAGCCATTCCTGCAAACCCCTCATTTGCCTTGCGGATTTACTCCGCTCTCCTGTGGCAATTGCCGCCGACACTGTTGGTGTAATGTCCTGTTTCGCGTATGAGCCTTGGGCAAGATGCTGAAAACCTGATGAGCACCGAGATTGTTTCCTATGAACCGGCGACCGGGGTTGAGCTCTGGAGAGGCCGGACGGGCGATGTCGACGACGCCGTGTCACGGGCCCGGCGCTCGCTGGCTGACTGGACCGCCCAGCCTGTCACGACACGCATGGAACTGGTCCGCCGCTTCGCCAACGAAGTCCGCAAGGAAAGCGAAAAGCTGGCGGAACTGATCGCGCGCGAAACGGGAAAGCCGCTGTGGGAAGCGCGCACTGAAGTCGAAAGCGTCATCGCCAAGGTCGAAATATCGATCCGCGCCTATGCGGAGCGCACCTCCCAGCGCAAGTTCGACAGCGCCATGCAGGGGACGGCGGCAGTCCGTCACAAGCCGCATGGCGTCATGGCCGTGCTGGGCCCCTACAATTTCCCGGCGCACCTGCCAAACGGCCACATCGTCCCTGCCCTGATCGCGGGTAATACGGTGATCTTCAAGCCCAGCGAGAAAACACCCGCCACCGGTGAATTGCTGGTCCAGTGCTTCCATATGGCGGGCATTCCCGCAGGGGTCATACAGCTTCTGATCGGCACGGTTGCTGAGGGTCAGGATCTTATCGCGCATGACGGGGTGGACGGCGTGCTGTTCACCGGCTCTGCCAATGCGGGCCTCTCCATCAACCGCAAGCTGGCGGGTTCGCCCAACAAGATCGTCGCGCTGGAGATGGGCGGCAACAATCCGCTTATCGTCTGGGACACGCCAAAGATCGCCGACGCGGCAACGCTGATCGTGCAGTCGGCCTTTATGTCAGCAGGGCAGCGCTGCACCTGCACGCGGCGGCTGATCGTGAAATCGTCGCTCTATGATAACGTGGTCGGCGAAGTGAAGTCGCTTACTGACAGGCTGATCGTCGGCGCGCCATTTGATCAGCCGGAACCTTTCATGGGCCCGGTGATCGACAATGGCGCGGCGGACGGGCTGACCGAAAGCTTCCTCTACCTGCTCGGCAACGGCGGCAAGGCGGTGAAGCACTTGCTTCGTCCGAATGACGACCTGCCGTTCCTCGCGCCCGCAATCATTGACGTCACTGCCGTCAAGGAACGCCCGGACATCGAACTATTCGGACCGATCCTGCAAGTGACCCGCGCCGATGATCTGGACGAAGCGATTGCAGAGGCCAACAACACACGCTTCGGCCTTTCGGCAGGCCTGATCGGTGGCTCGCCCGAGGAGTACAACCGCTTCTGGACGAACATCCGCGCAGGCATCGTCAACTGGAACTGCCCGACCACAGGCGCAAGTTCAAGCGCGCCATTCGGTGGCATCGGGCTATCCGGCAATCACCGGCCTAGCGCCTTCTACGCGGCGGACTATTGCGCCTATCCGGTTGCCTCCAGCGAAATGGTCCAGCCGCGTGCGACCGTTGCGACTGGGCTGCGCGACGTCGAATAATCTATTCGGCCCACTCCGGGTCTGCGGTGAATACGATCGTCACCCAGTTGTCGGCACTGTCCGGCCCCAGCGCGTCGCCTATCTCATCCCGCAACTTGTCCCATTCCACGATGGAACGCACGGGGGCATCCTCCGGCACGATGAAGTAAAGTTCGATCTCCCGCGCCCGACCGACCCGGGCGACGTAGGCGCGGAAGGTCAGGAACCCGAGCTTTTCGACGAAGTCCTGCGCAACGCTGTCGACGTGCCGTTTCAGCTCTGGCGGCGTCACGAGAAAGATATCGGCGAGCGCCTGCTTCACGGTCGAGATCGGCATGGGGATCAGGATCAGGCTGACCAGCGCCAGCACTGCCGGATCGATATAGGGAGACATCCATTCCCACGCGGTGCCCTGAACCGCATAGCCTATGCAGAATGCCACGAGCAGCGCGGCCGTGATCCCGCCCGACATGATCCATGACCTGCCGTCCAGATGCACGAATGCCGACCCGATGGTACGGTTGGCCCGCGCCTCTATCGCGGCCATGCCAAAACAGGTGGGCAGCGTTATCGCGGCATAGACAATGGCCCAACCGAATTCGAGGTCGCGCCCTTCTCCCAGCAGGCTCGCTACGGCGTTGATCAGTGCATAGACGGAAACGCCGATCAGCATCACGCCGTTTAGCCCCAGGACCATGGGCTCAAGATGCCAGAAACCCATTGTGAAGCGTTCGTGCAGCCGCCGCGAGATTCCGGTGGAGGCTGTGTAGGAAGCGATCAGGTTGACCACGACAAGGGCAAGGACGCTCATGCTGGCGTCCACCAGCGAATATACGCCGTCAAAAGCGACGGAAAAAGAACCGGAGATCAGGCCAAAGCCGATGCCGAACAGCGAAATCAGCACGGTCACCGCAATCGATGTTCGCAGGATTCCGCTTTCCTCGCCGAGGTTGAATACTGACGCGCTGCGCGCCCACCAACTTCGCTTCACTGAGGAAATAGGCTCCGCTCCCTGATATCTCCAGGAGCGGAAATGTACGGTATTACTGGGTATTCAGCAATGTGAACTCAAACGGGTAGGGACGCCCCCACCCAGGAAGGTGGGAGCGTCCCGCAGCGTCGACTTACGACCCGAAACGCTGCCCCGACCCATGGCCGCATCAGCGGCAGCTGGAGTCACTGAGATCGATCGCGCGGCCCAGCAACGCACCGCCAGCAGCACCCAACAGGGCACCCAGCGTGCGATCGCCCGAACCGGCAATCTGGTGGCCGGCCAATGCACCAGCTGCGCCGCCGATCAGAAGACCGGTCGTGCCGTTCTCCTTCTTGCAGTAATAGCGGCCGTCGTTACCGCGCCATGCGCGAGTGCGGTAATTCACTGGCTCGCCGTAATAGGCACGGCGCGGAGCGGCGTAGTAATTGCGCTCTGAATAGTTCCGGTGATAGTGCTTGTGCTTCTTGCCGTGCTCCCAGACGCTTTCGGTGTGCGCGACCTGGGACTTGGGCGCCTTGTCGAAACTCGGCGCCGCGCTTGCAGGCATTGCACCGAACATCAGGGCCGGGGCTGCCAGTGCCATTGCGGCGGTTACGATCTTGTTCCTCATGGCGCTTCTCCTTTTTGGCGGTCCGCGATTCGTGCGGGCACCGCTGCGACGCGTTCATCTATGGACATCCCAACCTGAACAGAAAGCAACATGCGCGTCAGAAACGCGTTTTGCGACAAAGCGCTACAAAGATTGAGACGAAGCGAGTCTTGCGGCGCTTGGCGGGGGTCGCTAGGCGCGGGTCACACCATGACATCGTCCTTATCACAGCGGCAAAGCGGCCTGCCGCATGCCATAACCGCATATGCCATATGGGGCTTGTTACCGCTTTACCTTATGCTCCTGCATCAGGTGCCGCCGTTTGAGTTCGTTGGCTGGCGCGTAGTGTTCACCGTACCGGTCTGCTTCATCGCAATCGCCGTGACCCGCCAGGGCCGGGCCCTGTGGACCGCACTGACGCAGCCCCGCACAGTGGGATTGCTGCTGGTGAGTGCCGTGCTGATCGGGGGCAACTGGCTGGTCTATATAGCCGCGGTACAGGGCGGCCATGTGCTGGCGGCCAGCCTTGGCTACTACATCAACCCGCTCGTCAATGTGCTGGCCGGGACCATGTTCCTGGGTGAGAAGCTGACCCGCCGGCAATGGATCGCAGTTGCCCTGGCGGCGGCTGGCGTATCGATGCTGGCCTGGGGAGCACGCGATATGCTGGGCATCAGCCTGACCCTGGCCTTCAGCTTTTGTGCCTATGGGCTGGTTCGCAAGCTGACGCCGGTTGCCTCGTTGCCCGGCCTCACGATTGAGAGCACATGCCTGCTGCTGCCGGCCATAGGCATCATCGCCTGGCACTCCACGGGTCCAACGGGACCGGCGTTGGGGAAGGATATCGGCACCGATTTGCTGATCGCTGCCTCTGGGGTCGTCACCGCAGTGCCGCTGCTGCTGTTCGCGACCGCAGCGCAGCGGATGGATTATTCGACGCTAGGCTTCGTGCAGTTCATGTCGCCGACGATCGCATTCCTGCTGGCGCTGTTTGTGTTCAATGAACCTCTGCGCCCCATCCAGCTTGCCTGCTTCGTGACAATCTGGGTTGCAATTGCAATCTTTACCTGGGACCTGATTTCGCGTCGCCGGTCAGAGCGCCGCGGCGAAGCGTAGCGGCTCACCATAGGCGGCGTTGGCAAGCTGCCCTTCCCACATGGCGACGTTGCCGCGAACGATGGTGCCCATCACCCGGCCCTTCAGTTCCATTCCGGTGAACGGCGACCAGCCGCAGCGGCTTTCAAGCCAATCTTCGGTCACGGTGAAGCTGCCCTTGCGGTCGACGATGGAAAAGTCCGCGTCATAGCCCGCCGCGATCCGGCCCTTGCCGACCAGCCCGAAGATGCGCTGCACCCCGGCGCTGGTCATGTCGATCAGCCGCTCCAGCGTCATGCGCCCGTTGGCGACATGATCGAGCATCAGCGGTAGCAGCGTCTGCACGCCCGGCATACCGCTGGGGCTAGCGGGATAGGGTTTGGCCTTTTCTTCCAGCGTGTGCGGAGCATGGTCCGAACCGATCACATCGGGCACGCCCTGCTGCAGCCAGTGCCACAGCCCGTCGCGGTGCGCCCCGCTGCGGATCGGCGGGTTCATCTGGGCATGGCTGCCAAGGCGCGGATAGGCGTCCTCCGCCGCCAGCGTCAGGTGCTGTGGCGTGACCTCGCAAGTGGCAATGTCGCGGTGCGCGCTGAGCAGTTCCAGCTCTGCCGGGGTCGTGATGTGCAGCACATGGATCGGCCGACGCGCCTCACGCGCAAGGCGCAGAATGCGGCGGGTGGCGAGGATCGCGCTCTCATCGTCACGCCAGACGGGGTGGGACGAAGCATCGCCCTCTACCCGCAAGTCCTTGCGCTCGTTCATTCGCGCTTCGTCCTCGGCATGGATTGCCACGCGGCGGAACCCATTGGCGAGCACGCGGGCCAGCGCATCGTCCTCAGCCACCAGCAAGCTGCCCGTTGACGCACCCATAAAGATCTTCACGCCCGCCGTGCCGGGAATGCGCTCAAGTTCGCCCAGATTCTCGGCATTCTCGGCCGTCGCGCCGACATAGAAGGCATGGTCGCAATACATGCGGTGACCTGCGCGCTTCAGCTTGTCGAGAACGCGGTCGGCAGTGTCGGTGTTGGGCGAGGTGTTGGGCATCTCGAACACCGCTGTAACGCCGCCCATCACAGCAGCGCGGCTGCCGGTTTCAAGGTCCTCCTTGTGCTCAAGCCCCGGCTCACGGAAATGGACCTGCGAATCGATTACGCCGGGAAGCACGTCCAAGCCAGTGCAGTCGATCACCCGGCCCGCTCCGGAGAAGCTACCGATGCCGATGATCTTGCCTTCGCGCACGCCGACGTCGGCGGCGACCGGACCGGAAGGTGTGTGGACAGTGCCATTGGCCAGGACGAATTCGGATGCGGGCGTAGTCATGCTCCCCCCTTGCCACAGCATAGCGATGTAGGACAGCACTTGCGATTGCCAATCCCACCGGGATTCCCCATCTACAAACCATGACCGCCACGCAACTCGCCAACCGCGCCATCGTCCGTATTTCCCCCACCGACGATGGCGAGGATGTTGCGGATTTCGTTCAGGGCCTTGTGACTAACGACGTGAACGGCCCGCTGCCGGTCTGGGCGGCGCTGCTGAGCCCGCAGGGCAAGGCATTGTTCGACTTCATCGTCTGGCCTTCGGGCCGTGACCTGCTGCTCGATTGCGAGGCCGAGGCTGCCGATGCACTGGCAAAGCGGCTGTCGATGTATCGCCTGCGCCGCAAGATCACGATTTCGCGCGACGATTCGCTCTCCGTCCACTGGCGCCCGCATGTGGGAGACGGCGCCGCACCCGATCCGCGCCTTATTGCCTTGGGCGAACGCTGGATCGCGCCCGTCGACCCGGATGATCAGCCCGCCGACGAGGCCTGGCTAAAACATCGGCTGGCCCACGGCGTCACCGAAGGCCGCGCCGAACTGGGCGACGGAGAGACATTGTGGCTTGAGTGCAACGCGGTTGAACTGCACGGGGTCAGCTTCACCAAGGGCTGCTATGTCGGGCAGGAAAATACCGCCCGGATGAACTGGCGGCAGAAAGTGAATCGGCGGCTGGTGGTCGTGCCGCTCGCCAAGTCAGACCCCGCACGCCGCCGTGCCGAATATTCCGAGCTCGGCAAGGCTGTCGATCACCTGCGGATAGAGGATATCACGCCGGACATAGCGCCCGTCTGGATTCAGCGCGCCTGAGATCCGTTGGCCGCGTGAGCGGCAGCTTCAATCAGCATCCTCTCGGCAGTGTCCCGCGCCGACGTGCGTGGCAGTTGCAGGGAATCGGTAAGCTGCGCCCCCATCAGCGCGTCGCCGAGCGCCATCAGCACCAGGCTGAGCGTCATTTCACGCATGGAGCCAGAGCCAAAGCCGTGCAGCTCGTCAACCATGTCGTGGATTGCATCGACAATCGGATCGAGCGCATCTTCGTTACCGGAAAGCAGCATCCATGATGCCAGCGCCCCTGCACCCTGACTGTCGAAAGCATCGAAAGTGAGGTCCACGACTTCGCGAGGGGAACCGATCCCGGCGCGGTTGGCAATCACCGCCTGAGCAATCGTAGAGCAGATCGTTTCAGCCAACAGCTTGGCGAGTGCTTTCTGCAGCCCTGCCGCCGATCCGAAATGATGGAGCAACAATGCATGGGTGCGACCGACCCGCGCCGCGACTGCCTTCAGCGTGACGGCCTGCGGGCCCAGCTCGATCAACAGCCCCCGCGCCGCCTCAAGCGCGACGGTCCGGCTTTCCTCCTGCGATAGGCGCTTCCTAATTGACATCAGTGTAAATAGCCTGCAGTGTGAGCCATTATGGCCCACAGTCCTGTCACCGCCGCTCTAGAACCAGCCGCGAATACGGGCAACCCCGCCCCTGCCGGCCTTTCGATCACCGTGCGCGACATGCGCTTTGCCCGCAACGGAAAACCTGCGCGGTGGTGGCTCGACAACAATCCAGTGGCAACCGCCTGGTACAATTGCCTGTCCGGCACTTTCCCGCGCGGTGAGGCTTATTTCATCGATTCCGTGAAAGCGCACCGTGAAGGCGTGCCGCCCCAGCTGGCGGAGGAAATCCGCCGCTTTGTCGTGCAGGAAGTGAACCACACGCGCGAGCATCTCGCATTCAACCGCATCGCTACCGACGCCGGTTATGATATGGCCTATGTCGACCGGCGCGTGGAAGAAAAGCTGCAGGCCCAGGCAGGCCGTCCGGTCATCCTCAACCTCGCCGCAACCATGGCGCTGGAACACTACACCGCGATGATGGCGCATGAGATGCTGGCCAACCCGGCCCATTTCGCCGGGGCCGATGCCGAAGTCGCCGGGATGTGGCGCTGGCACGCCATCGAAGAGATTGAGCACAAGGGCGTTGCATACGACACATGGCTCCACGCCACGCGTGACTGGGGTCGGTGGAAACGCTGGAAGGTGAAGTCGCTGCTGATGTTGCTCGTGACGAAGAACTTCCTGTTCCGCCGTATCGTCGATACGCTCTACCTGCTGGAACAGGACGGTATCACCGGGGCGAGGGCGAAGTGGCAGCTATTCATTTTCCTTGTCGCCAAACCGGGCATGCTGCGCCGGATATTTCCGGCCTGGGTCGCCTATTTCCTTCCTGGCTTCCATCCCTGGAACCTCGATGACCGCAGGCTGATCGCCGAGGCTGAGCAGGCCTTGCGGCCCGACCCAGCCTGACCGACCAACCTTACGCGGCTCGCATTACCGGATCGTCGCACTTGCACGGCTCCGCAAGATCGACAGCAAAGCTAAGCGCCGGGGCGGCACCACCGCGCTGCGCGCTGTGACGGATTCGCTGTTCACCGGTCGGTTGGAACCCGGTCTTCTGGAGAATGCGCACCGACGCGACGTTGTCCGCAAAGTGAGTCGCCACGACACGCCGGTGGCCGATGGCGCGCGCAAGGCCCAGCACCGCGCGAGTCGCCTCGGTGGCATAGCCCTGCCCCCAATGACGACGCGCAATCCAGTAGCCCAGCTCCACCTCGTCGGCGTTGCGGAACAGCCCGATGCTGCCAATCGGCCGAGCACCGTCAGCCGTCGGAAGGGTGATGAAAAAGTGTGGAAGCAGCCGTTCAGGCTCACGCGCGATGAATCGCTGCGCTTCCTCCGCCGTCCTGGGCCAGTGCGCGGCTGCAATATCGCGCGCCACCGATGTGTCGGTGATGAGCGCGATCAGCTCCTCGCAATCCTCGGGCCAGGCGGGCCGCAGGAACAACCGCTCGCTGCGAATGAACATTGAATCACTCCTCTCAACCGTCCCGCTCACGCGCCTTTAAGCACGCCTCGTGACATGACCGTTACGGCTTGCGTCCGGGTGCGCGCGTATAGCGACACCTTGCAGGCCAGGTGCTGAGGGAGAGACAAAAAAAGGGAGACGGGTTGGCCCTCTCCCTCATTCAGGCCGGACTGATGGTGTCCGGCGGGGCCATCCCGTTAGGATGGCCCTTTATCGACCATCCGGCTTATTCAGCGGCCTGTGCGGCTACGTCTACCGATACGTATTTGCGGCCCAGCTTGCCTGCGTGGAATCGCACGCGGCCTTCGGCGGTCGCAAACAAGGTGTGATCCTTGCCGATGCCGACGTTCACGCCCGGGTACACGCGAGTGCCGCGCTGACGGATGATGATGTTGCCGCCGACGACGTTTTCGCCGCCGAACTTCTTCACGCCAAGGCGGCGGCCTGCTGAGTCGCGACCGTTACGCGATGAGCCGCCTGCTTTCTTATGTGCCATCTCGATCTACTCCGAATTCTTATTCAGCGGCCGGCTTGGCGGCAGCCTTCTTGGCCGGGGCCTTCTTCGCGGGAGCTTCGCTCTCGACGGCATTAGCCTTCGGAGCAGCTTCCTTCTTGGGCGCAGCAGCCTTCTTCTCGCCGGCACCGACGGAAAGGATGCGCAGCAGCGTCAGCTGCTGGCGGTGGCCGTTGCGGCGGCGATAGTTGTGCCGGCGGCGCTTCTTGAAGACGATGACCTTCTCGGACTTGGCTTGGGCGATAATCTCCGCCGAAACCACGACCTTCGAAACGTCGGTCAGTTCGCCGTTGTCACCAGCCAGCAGGACTTCGCCCAGCGTAACCGTCTCACCGGCTTCGCCAGCCAGCTTTTCAACCGCGATCTTGTCTCCGGCGGCTACCCGGTACTGCTTGCCGCCCGTGCGCACTACTGCGAACATTGTGCCCTTATCCATTCATCTGTCTGGCCAGCCTTAGTGCTGGCAGGCCGACACCCCGCGTGGAAACGCAGGTCGCCGGAAGAAGGCGTGCCCCTAGTGCAAGGCCCCTGTCCTGTCAACCAAGGAGAGGCGGGATTCCAAGGTGCTTTTTGCAGCAAAACGCACGGCACGCCGAATCAGATACGAAGCCCATGGCCAAGTCGCAGTGCCATGCTATGGCATCTGCATGATCCGGGCCGTCTCTTGCGCTATTGCAGCCTTACTACTTTCCGCCTGCGCGAGTCACATCGACTATCCGTCACTCGCTCGCCGGGATGCAGAGCGAATCACGGGCACGGCGCCGCCGGTCGGCGCAATCCCGCCGCCACCGGCCCCGCTGCCGCCCGCGGATGGAGCGACCACGGCCCGGCTCGACCAGTTGATTGGACAGGCCAGGGACTCACACAACCGCTTCGGCAGCAAGCGCCAACGGACCGAACAGCTCGTGGGCAGGGCTTCGGGTTCTCCAATGGGCAGCGAAAACTGGGCCGTCGCCAGCATTGCCTTGGCCGAGCTCGAATCAGTGCACAGCGAAGCAATGATGGTGATGGCCGCGATCGACGAGATTCACACCAATGATGTCGTGGCTCACTACAACACGCCAAGCGGCGATGCCCCAGGCATCACCGCCGCGCGTGACCAGGTCCAGGCCTGGATCGGAGAAGAAGATCGCGTGCTGGACAGCATGCGCGGACGATTGGCGAGCTAGGACCTCACCTCAGATTCGCCCTCGCAACTGGATCACACCAGTGCCGCAATGATCGCGACGGTCACGCCCCATACAAGGATCAGCACCGGCAGGATCAGCACCTGCACGCTGGCTTCTTTTGCGGTCAGGTGACCGGTCAGCGTCATGATGCCACGGCTGCCGAACTGCCCCCAGCTGAGCGGCTTTTCCGGATGACCTGGCTTCATCGTCGCCCACGACCGGGTAACGCCAAATCCGAAAATGATGGAAAACGCGATGATCGCCAATGGCACTGCAAGCTGGCCGGTCATGAATGCGCTGGCCATCACGCCCACAAATGCGAGGTACGCCCCCACCGTCACGGCATAAAGCCCGGTCGGCAGGCCAAAATTGCGGTCCACACGGGTCTGGGCCGGTGCGGTGGTGATAATTGCAGCTTCGGCGAGTTCGAGGCCGGTAATCCGTTGCGACATGGCAGGCTCCTTTGCTGGAGCCGTGATGCGCTGGCAGCCCGCAATGTTCTTTGATTGCGGTCAAATTTGTTGTGAGCCGGACCTCAGGCTAGAAAACTACTCAACCCCAGCGGGAAAGGTCGGCAAAGTCCTGTTCGCGCGGCTCGATCCAACGCCATTCGCCGCCCGATTTCTCGCGCTTCCAGAACCAGCTTTCGCTTTTGAGGTGGTCCATCGCGAATTCGGCGGCGGCAAACGCGTCGCGGCGGTGACGCGCTGCGGCCGAAACCATGACAATCGGATCGCCGGGATGCATCACGCCGGTACGGTGAATGATCAGCAGCGCGATCACGGGCCAGCGCGACTGGACCGATTCGGCGAGTTGCTTCATGCCGGGAAGCGTCAGCGGACCAAAGTGCCGCAGCTCCAGCGCTTCCACTCCCTCACCGCCGCGCACTTGCCCCAGGAAGCTGGCAATTCCGCCAGCCGATTCGTGGGCGCTGGAAAATGCCGTCAGTTCAGCCGCCGGATCGAAGGGCGAATCAAGCAACCGGACATCGGCAGCCATGTCAGCCTCCGCTGACCGGCGGCAGGAAGGCTAGTTCATCACCGTCGGCGATCATAAGCGCGCCAGCTTCCCGGCAGGCGCCGACCAATTCACCGTTGATGGCAAGGCGAATTCTCGGCTCACCCAATGCGGCCGCCAGTTGCGCCGGCAACTGGCCAATCACTGCTTCCAGCGAAGCCGCGCCGGCCAGCGGCACCTGCATCCCGGAAGCGCCGGCAAGATCCTCAAGCCGGCCAAGGAACAAAAGCTGCGCCACCCTTACCCCCCGGTCATCGACATGTGGCGGGCAAGCGCAGGTGCGCCGCCAGGCCCGTCGATGACAAAGTGATGGCGCGCAGGCTTGATTTTCATGGCAACGTCCAGCGCCTCTGCCAGAGCGGCATCGGGGTCCTCCGATCGCAGCGCGGCGCGCAGGTCCACCTGCTCATTGCCGCCAAGGCAGGCGTAGAGCTGTCCCGTGGCCGTCACGCGAATGCGGTTGCAGCCGTCGCAGAAGTTGTTGGTCAGCGGCGTAATGAGGCCAAGCCTCCCCCCGGTTTCCGCCACGGTGAAATAGCGTGCCGGGCCGCCGGTACGGTGATCGTTCGCCGACAGAGTCCACTTCTGCTCCAGCGCGTCACGCACGGCGGAGAGCGGCAGGTAGTGGTCGAAGCGATCTTCCTCCACCTCGCCCAGCGGCATGACTTCGATCAACGTCAGGTCGAAGCCCTGTCCATGAGCCCAGGCGATGAGGTCGGGGATTTCCGCCTCATTGATCCCCTTTAGCGCCACGGTGTTGATCTTGACCTGCAGTCCGGCCTGCTTGGCCGCCGCAATGCCCTCCAGCACCTGCGGCAGGGAATCGCGGCGAGCGAGCCGGGCAAATGCCTCACGGTTTAGCGTATCGAGCGAAACGTTGATCCGCCGCACTCCGGCCCCTGCCAGATCATCGGCAAATTCGGCAAGCCGCGTGCCGTTGGTGGTGAGAGTCAGCTCGTCCAGTCCGTCGCCCACCTTGCGGCCAAGCGCACGGACAAGTTCTATCATATCGCGACGCACCAGCGGTTCGCCGCCCGTCAGGCGCAGCTTGGTTATGCCGCGATCGATGAACCCCAGCGCAAGGCCGTGCAGTTCCTCAAGGGTCAGCACTTCAGCACGCGGCAGGAACGTCTGCCGCTCAGGCATGCAATAGGCGCAGCGCAGATCACAGCGGTCCGTCACTGACAGGCGCAGGTAAGTGATCCGGCGCTGGAACTGATCCACGAGGGGCGGCAAGCTGGTCATGCGAAAACTATACTACCTTCCCTGCCCCCGCGCCATCAAGCGGCAGGAACTGCCCCGTGACTCCATCGGCATTCGCAAGATAGGCGGCGGCGGCGGCGATTGCCACATCGTCGTCGCTTTCGACGCCATTGACCCGCAACGGCGCATGTTCGCGCGCCAGGCTCTGCACCACGGCCAGCCGCCAGCTCCGATGGGTGTGATCGGCGGGTGCGAAAACCAGGGTGAACTGCGGCGAGGAGCTATTCTGCAGCGCCTCAACTATCGTGGGCAACATGTCGGCATGAAACTGTGCCGCGGCGGCCAGCGCATCCGCAGGTAGTGGACCCACGCCCAGCAGCGTCATCAGCGCCTTTCCCGGGTCAGCGTGATCCCAATCTTCTCCCCGGCCTCGCTGATCGCCAGCTTTACGATCTTGACGGTGACGCCCTCAACCCGGTCATCCTGCATGAACAGCGTATCGCAGATGTGGTCGGCAACAGCCTCAATCAGCTTGAAGTGTACACCCGGCGGCAAGGCCTCGCCGGCAGCGAACTTCAGGTCCATGTAGTTCTTGCTGGCGGAAAGCGGCGTATCCGGCGTGTAGCGATCGGCGATCTTCAGCTTGGCCTGAATGGTGATGCGCAGCGGCTGCGGACGCCCGGTCTCTTCCGAATAGATGCCGGTGAGGACATCGGTTTCGAAATCAGCGACTTCAAGGATCAGGCTGTCTGCCAAAGGCTTGGGTTCCGGGCCACCAGGAAAACGGGCCGATGACACTTAAGCACGCAAAACGCAAGCTCGCCGCAGCGCGCAAACAGCCAAGGCATGTCAGCAACGGGGGCGATCGAACATTTTGTTAACCGTAACTTGATAGCTGGATTGCGATAACAGGGGACTTTCATGGCGACGCAATACAATCCGGCCACCTTAGGTGCGGAAAACTCTCGCCAAACCCAGGCAGCGGGGAAGCGCTACCTTATCGGACCGCTCGCCGATTTCTTCTGCTTTGGAGGATCGGCGCTTATTATCCTGCCGCTGCTATTGCTTTTCCCTGCCGCGAAATTCGAGGCGAGCCTTGCGGCTTCGATGATGCTCGCGGCGAACTTCATCAACCACCCGCACTTCGCACATTCCTACCAGATCTTCTATCGCGGTTTCATGGCCAAGGCGTTCACGCCGGGGCTGAGTACCACAATGCGTATCCGCTATATATTTGCAGGGCTGGTCGTTCCCGTGATGCTGCTCGGCTTCATCGCTTTGTGCTTCATCATCGGCAACGTGCAGTTGCTTGGCTATGCCGCCAACGCGATGGCCCTTTTTGTCGGCTGGCACTACGTCAAACAAGGTTATGGCCTGCTGATGGTCGATTGCACGCTCAAGAGGCAGTTCTTCAGCGCATCCGAAAAGAAGCTCCTGTTGATCAACAGCTACGCCGTCTGGATCGCTGCGTGGACAGGCGCGAACCATGCAATTGCCGAAAAGGCGATGTGGGGCATTCAATATTATGCCTTCCCCATCCCAACTCCTTTCGCGGCAGTAGCAATGGCAGGAGCGATTGCAGCAGGCGCCGCCACGGCCTGGATGCTTTTCAGCCGCTGGCGTGCAACGGGCGGCCTTCCGGTCAACGGGGTAGTGGCCTATTTCGTCAGCCTGTATCCATGGCTTCTGGTGATCTGGATCAACCCGCTGTGGCTCCTCGTCGTGCCCGCGCTGCACTCACTGCAGTATCTGGCCGTAGTGTGGCGCTTTCAGGTAAACTACGAGACTGCCCAACTGGCAGACCCGCAATACAAGGCCGGCTCCATCGATCGCAAGGTGTTCGGTGCCAACCCTCTGGGCCATCTCGCGCTGTTCGTGATCGTGGGAACCATTCTGGGGTTCGCCGGCTTCTGGTTCCTGCCGATCGTGCTCGGGCAGATAATTCCTCATGACCAGACCGTATTCGGCGGCACCGCATTCTTGTTTGCGGCATGGATATTCATCAACGTCCATCACTATTTTATCGACAATGTGATGTGGCGCCGGGAAAATCCGGACACGAAAGCCTATCTGTTCAACTGAGGGGCGTTCAATCGTTCCGCCAGCGCGCGAAGATCGCGGTGGGTAGCAGGCGACCTCCATCTCCCTCTTCTCGGACGGCCAGATCGCCGTGTTCGATGGTTCCCGGCAAGTCGGCAAACACTTCGGTCAGCAAGCCTGCAAGAGCGAGCGACGACATGCGCACGGCATAGACCGTCAGGAACAGGAAGCGGCTGTCGGCATCCAGTAGCTTGCGGCAATCGCCGACGAGGCCGGGCAAGTGCTCCTCAAGCCGCCAGACCTCGCCCTCAGGCCCGCGTCCGAACTTTGGCGGATCGAGGATGATGCCGTCATAGCGCTTGCCGCGGCGCACTTCGCGGGCGGCGAATTTCGCCGCATCGTCGATGATCCAGCGCACCGGGCGCTCGGCCATGTTTGATAGCGCGGCATTGGCACGGGCCTGGGCGACCGACTTCTTCGAGGCATCCACATGTGTGACGGAGCCGTATTCCGACAGCGCGAGAGTGCCGACACCGGTGTAGCCGAAGAGGTTGAGCGTGGAGGCGTCGCTCTTGCCCGCAAGGCGCTCGCCCATCCAGTCCCACACAGGCGCCATGTCGGGAAAGAAGCCGAGATGACGGAAGGGCGTACACTGCGCGGTGAAGCGCACGTCACGCCAGCCGAGGCCCCAGCCATCGCGCGGGACAGGCCCGTTGAACTGCCACCTTCCGCCGCCGTCCTCGTCAGAGCCAGGCACGAATTCGCCATGCGCATCCCATGCAGCAGGCCGCGGGGACCACATAGCCTGCGGCTCAGGACGGATGAACCGATACGGGCCGTAGCGTTCCAGCTTTCGGCCATGGCCGGAGTCGACGAGCCCGTAGTGCTCCCAGCCCTCACCTACGAGGATCAGGGGATGGGAGGAAAGCCCTGCCATCAGCCCTTCGGCGTCGCGAGACCCGCGACGTAATCCGCGATCGCGTCGTATTCGCCGGGCTGGTCCGTGCACCGTTCCTCGCGCTCGAACAGGTCGCCCACGCGGCCGGGTAGGCTCGGGCGCTGGCCGGTTGCGCGTTCGACAGCTTCGGGGAACTTCGCGGGGTGCGCGGTCGCCAATGTAACGACCGGGATTGAGGCATCGATGCCGGACACCCGGGCAGCGTGCAGGCCGCAGGCGGTGTGCGGATCAATAAGTTCACCGCACTGATCCCAGGCCCAGCGGATCGTCTCGGTCATTTCATTGGCATCGGTTCGCGAGCTGGAGAACAGCGCCGCCGCGCCTTCGCGCTGGGCATTGCTGAGCTGCATGGCCTTGGTCGATTCGAAGCCCGCCATCTGCTCCGCCAACGCGTTGCCATCGCGGCCGCCAAGATCGAACAGGAGCCTCTCGAAATTGGAGGACACCTGAATGTCCATCGACGGGGCGGCGGTGGGTGTTACAGCTCCGGCGGAATAGTCGCCGGTCGAAAGCGCCCGGTGGAGGATGTCGTTGACGTTGGTCGCGACGATCAGCTTGGCAATCGGAAGGCCCATTTTCGCCGCCACATAGCCCGCGAAGACGTCGCCGAAATTGCCCGTCGGCACCGAGAAGGCAACCTGGCGATGCGGCGCGCCCAGCTGCAGGGCAGCGGCGAAGTAATAGACCACCTGCGCCATCAGGCGTGCCCAGTTGATCGAATTTACAGCGCCGATGTTGAAGCGCCCGGTCATCGCCGGATCGTTGAACATGCGCTTCACCATCGCCTGCGCATCGTCAAAGCTGCCGGTGATGGCCACGTTGTGGACATTAGGCGCCAGCACCGTCGTCATCTGGCGGCGCTGCACATCGCTCACCCGACCGCGCGGGTGAAGCATGAAGATATCGACCCCGTGGCGGCCTGCAACGGCATCAATTGCGGCAGAGCCGGTATCGCCCGAAGTTGCGCCGACGATGGTCAGGTTCTGACCGGTGCGACCAAGGAATTCCTCGAAGAGCAGGCCAAGAAGCTGCAGCGCCACGTCCTTGAAGGCGAGGGTCGGACCGTGGAACAGTTCAAGCAGCCACTGCTGTTCATCTAGCTGCTTCAGGGGCGTCACGGCCTTATGCGCAAAGCGGCCATAGGCTGCCTGGCACAGTTCCAGCAGTCGCTCCGGCGCAAGGCTGTCGGCCACGAAGGGCTGCATTACCCGCGCGGCCAGCTCCGCATAGGGTAGGCCCGCCATCGCCGCAATCTCGCTTTCCGAGAAGCGCGGCCATTCGCGCGGCACATAAAGCCCGCCGTCGGAAGCGAGGCCTGCCAGCGTCACCCCTGCAAAGTCCAGCGCCGGGGCGCTGCCACGTGTGCTTACATATTCCATCGCCGCGGCGGTTAGCCGCGCTAGCCCTTCACGGCAAGGCGCTTACGCAGCGCGATCACATAGATCACCAGTGCGGTGGCCGCGAAAAGGAACCATTGCACCGCATAGGACAGGTGGTTGTTCGGGATGTCGGCCGGGTCGGGGCGGAGGTTCGCCTGCAAACCGGCGAGGGCCGGATCGGCGACCAGGCGCGGGCCGGGTGCGACAATGCCCTGCACCATACCTCCGCGCCAGACCGGGTCCTTGGGATCGCGTGACCAGCCCAAAGCAACCCGCGCCGCACCGCCATCGGCCAGCTTGCAGTCGACCATATGGGCGACGCCCGATTCTCCGCTCGCGCTCTTGCCCGCGATGGTTGTCGCATTCGTGACTTCACGGCAATCGACGGTGGCGTGACGATAGAGCGCCATTTCGGTCGCCTTGGCATCCTGCGGGAAAGGCACGTCGGCGGACATGCCATCTGCAGCTGCGTAATAGGTCAGCAGCGCCTCTTTCTGATGCATGCGCCCGAGCTGCCAAAAACCCAGGGCGATCATCACGCCGATCGCCGTCAGCACCAGCAGCGTCGGGATAACGGGAATGCGGCGCAGGCTCACTCTTTCAGCTGCCCTTCACCAGCCTTGCGCTGGTATTCTGCATAGAGCAGCGCCGCCTTGCCTGCGCGCAGGCCCCAGATCACGGCCCCGGCGGTCAGCGGCACCCACAGCAGCACATGCACCCAGAAGGGCGGATGCCAGGCCAGTTCCAGCCACATCGCCAGCCCGACAATCAGCGCACCGACGATCAGCGTCAGAAACGCGGCCGGGCCGTCTCCGACGTTGAAAGTGGTATAGTCCAATGCGCAGGCCCGGCAGCGCGGAGCAAACTTGGCAACACCATCGAACAGCGTCCGCCCGCCGCACTTGGGGCACAGACCGAAAAGGGCAGCCGGAACGAATCCCGGCTGCCCCTTCGAATTCACGTCAGTTTCGTCCGTCAATGGACGGGATGGCCCCAGCCGCCCCACACGTAGATGGAGATGAAGAGGACCAGCCACACGACGTCGACAAAGTGCCAGTACCACGCAGCAGCTTCAAAGCCGAAGTGCTGACGGGGCGTGAAGTCACCGTTGTAGGTCCGCTTCAGGCAGACGATCAGGAAAATCGTACCGATAAGGACGTGGAAGCCGTGGAAACCGGTCGCCATGTAGAACACCGAACCGTAGGTATTCTCACCGAAGGGGAACGGCGCGTGGGCATATTCGTAGACCTGGATCGAACTGAACAGCACGCCAAGTGCAATGGTGGCCCACAGGCCCTTCTTCAGGCCATCACGATCGCCATGGATCAGGCAATGGTGCGCCCAGGTAAGCGTGGTGCCCGAACACAGCAGGATCAGCGTGTTGAGCAGCGGCAGATCGAACGGATCCATGACCGCTTCGATCGCCTTTGGCGGGAACTGGCCGCCGACGGC
>JBEVKC010000057.1:0-14869 GCA_040509895.1 Novosphingobium sp.
CGGCTCGGGCGATATGTATCGCACCCACTCAGGCTATGAGATCACACCCGTCCTTGCAACCGTGCCGCAGGATATCGAAATCAACCCCAACCCCGCAGAAGTCGCCCAGTGGTTTGAGGCACCGGCCAGCTTCGTGCTCGCTCCGGAAAACCAGATTGAGCGGTGGGTCGAGTGGGAAGGCGGCATGCGGCCCTATTACGAGATCATGTGGCAGGATCACTGCATCTGGGGCGTCACGGCGGCACTGATCGTCAATCTTGCGCGCAGGCTTAACTGGCATGACTGAAAAACTTATAGCAGTATCATGGACTAAGCGCAAAGACTTGATCTCACTTGTTAAGGCTATGGGCGAAGGCAACTCCCGTTATGTCGGCGGTGCCGTGCGCGACACCCTGCTGGGGCTTGAGGTCAAGGATATTGACGTCGCGACGCCGCTCGTTCCCGAAGAGGTCATCGCGCGGCTGGATGCGGCGGATATTCGCACCGTTCCGACAGGCATCGATCACGGCACGGTTACCGCCCTCCTGCGCGGGGGACCCGTAGAGATCACGACGCTGCGCCATGACGTCAGCACTGATGGGCGACGTGCTACCGTGGCCTTTGCGCAGGACTGGCAAGAGGATGCGGCCCGGCGCGATTTCACCATCAATGCGCTCTACGCAGACCCCGTGACGCTTGAGATCTTCGACCCGTTCGGTGGTCTGGAAGACTTGAAGGCCCGCCGCGTCCGCTTCATCGGCGATGCCCGGCAACGCATCCGTGAGGATCACCTGCGCATCCTGCGGTACTTTCGGTTTCAGACTAGATTCGGATCGCAACCACCTGATATTGAATCAGAAAATGCATGCTCTGAACTTGCCGCCACGTTGAAAGGCTTGTCCCGTGAGCGCGTGGGCATGGAAATGATGAACCTCCTCGGCCTGCCCGATCCGGCCCCAACAGTGGCCCGCATGGCTGAGCTGGGAGTGCTTCCGGTTGTCTTGCCTGAGGCCGATCCCAAGGCGCTCGCACGGCTGGTGGCGGAGGAGCAACGTCAGGACATCGCCCCCGATGCGATCCGACGCCTTGCCGCCTTGCTTCCCGCTGAAGTTCCACTGGCCGAGCAGGTCGCCTCCCGCTTCCGCCTGTCCGGTGCGCAGAAAAAGCGGCTGGCAACGGCCGCGGCCCGCAATGGTGAAACCGAGGACGCACGTGCGCTGGCCTATCGTTTGGGCATGGAGCAGGCGCTGGACCGGCTGCTGATCGCGGGAGAGGATACCGGACCGCTGAAGGATTGGGATATACCCACCTTTCCCCTCAAGGGCGGAGAGATCGTAGCGCGCGGGGTGAAGGCCGGCCCTGAGGTGGCCCGTATCCTGCAGGCCGTGGAGGCGCGCTGGGTAGCCGAGCGTTTCCCCCCGCGCGATCGCGTGGACGTCTTGCTGGACGAAGCGCTCGCGACTTGACTGTCAGCATCCAGCAAGCTGCGCTGTGCTAGGCGCGTGACATGACCGCAAACGAGTTCATCAATTTCCTGTCCGAGCAGCCCCTGCTCTCACTTGCGATGGTGGCGATTTTCGTCAGCATTTTCGCGAGCGTAATCCGCAGGCCAGCTCCAGGTCTTGCCCGGCTGCTGCAGGGCACGGCCAACCTTGGTCTAGCCGCCGCGCTGTTACTTACCATCGCCCAGGTCGCCCGCTTCACGACCGGCAGCGATTTCGCCCTGCCCCAGATGGGTATGCCGCGCCAAACGATTGAGGGCAGCGAAACCCACATCCCGATGTCCCGCGACGGCCACTTCTGGATCAAGGCAACCGTGAACGGCGCGCCGCAGCGCTTCATGGTCGATACCGGCGCCACTCTCACCGCGCTTTCACCGGCCACTGCCAATGCTGCGGCACTGGACCAGCAAGCCCTTCGCCAGCAGGTGATGCTGCGGACCGCCAACGGCACTGTCGCCGCCGACCTTGTCACCATCGACGAGATGCGCTTAGGCAACGTCGTCGCCCGCGATCTGGATGCGGTAGTTGCACCGGGCATCGGCGAGACCAACGTCATCGGCATGAACCTGCTCTCACGCCTCGCCAGTTGGCGCGTCGAAAACAACACGCTGATACTGGTTCCGCACCATCCGCAGGCGGTGGAGGAAGCGAGCTAGAACTTGTTGTCCCGTGGGAACCCCGTCGGCGGCAATCGCCCGGCAGCACCCCGCGCGACCTTCCACAGGCGCATGTCGGTTTCCGTGCGGACCCGGCCGGTTTCACCGCCCATCTTCCAGCTGAGGCCCTCTTCGAGCTTCAGCGTCGTGACGTCAGCCAGGCCGCCGTCTCGATAACGCTGTAGGGTCACGCCCTGCCCCTTGGCGAGTACCGGCAGTTCCTCAAGGCTGAACAGCACCAGCTTGCGATTGTCGCCCACGACAGCAACGTGGTCGTGCTCCGCCGGGATTTCACGCACCACCATGAGCTTCACGCCCGGCTTGGTGCTCATCACGCCCCTGCCCTTGCGGGTTTCGGCCAGCAGTTCGTCGGCATCGACGGCAAATCCGCGCCCGATGTTCGACGCGAGCAGGATCTGCGCCTTGGGCTTGTAGACGAACAGCGCCACGATCTGGGCGTCGGAGTCGATGTCCACCATTGTTCGGATCGGCTCACCAAAGCCGCGCGCGCCGGGCAACTTGTCCGCGCCGAGCGTGTAGAATCGGCCATTATCCAACGCCACCAAAAGCTTGTCCGTGGTCTGCGCGTGGAGGGCCCAAGCGGGGCCATCGCCTTCCTTGAACTTGAAGTCGCGGTCGAGTGGTTCGTGCCCCTTGGCGCCCCTGATCCAGCCGCGAGCGGAGAGGATCACCGTTACCGGCTCCTTCTCGATCATCGCGTCCATGCTGAATTCGCGCGTCGGCGCGGCTTCGGCGATAGTGGTGCGTCGGCGGCCGAGCGCGGTATCCTCGGCATAGTCCTTGCGCAGGTTGGTTAGGTCGCGCTTCAACCGGGTACGCTGGCGAGCCGGGCTTTCGAGCAGCTTTTGCAGTTCTTCCTGCTCAACCAGAAGCCCATCGTGCTCCTTGCGGAGTTCCATCTCCTCAAGCCGCCGCAAGGACCGCAGCCGCATGTTGAGGATTGCCTCCGCCTGCCGGTCGGTGAGGTCAAACTCCTTCATCATCACCGGCTTGGGCTCATCCTCGGTCCGGATGATCTCGATGATCCGGTCGAGGTTGAGATAGGCAACGATGTAGCCTTCGAGCAGCTCCAGCCGCGCGGCGATCTTTTCCAGCCGATGCCGGCTGCGGCGCAGCAGGATGTCGATCTGGCTGATCACCCATTCCTGCAACAGCAGCTTCAGCCCCAGCACGCCCGGCGTGCGTCCGGCATCCAGCACATTGAGGTTGAGGCTGAAACGGCTTTCAAGGTCAGTCAGCTTGAACAGCGACTCCTTGAGCAGTTCGGGATCGACGTTGCGGCTCTTGGGGATGAGCACGATGCGGATCTGTTCGTCCGATTCATCGCGCACATCTTCAAGAATCGGCAGCTTGCGGTCACCGATGGCAGCCGCGATCTGCTCGATCAGCTTGCCCTTGGGCACCATGTAGGGAATCTCGGAAATGACGAGCTGCCACTGGCCGCTTCCGAGCTTTTCAATGCCCGTCTCTTCCCAATTGCCCGCCGCATCGCGCCCGTTGGAAAAGCGCCCGCGCACCCGGATAGCGCCCTTGCCAGTCTCATAGGCATGGGAAATCGCCGCCGGGCTGTCCACGACAATGCCCCCGGTCGCGAAGTCAGGCCCCTGGAACACTTCCATGAGCTGGGCATGTTCGACATGCGGGTTGTCGATGAGCAGCAGCGTCGCGTCGATGATCTCTGCGACATTGTGGCTGGGGATCGAGGTCGCCATGCCGACGGCAATTCCCGTCGAGCCATTGGCGAGCAGGTTCGGGAAAATGCCGGGGAAAATCTCCGGCTCTTCCTCTTCGCCGTTGTAGGTCGGCTGGAAATCGACCGTGCCTTCGTCCAGCCCGGCCATAAGCTGCATGGCCGTCTTGGTAAGCCGCGCTTCGGTGTAGCGGTAGGCAGCGGCGTTATCGCCGTCGATATTGCCGAAGTTCCCCTGCCCCTCGACCAGCGGATAACGCAGCGAGAAATCCTGCGCGAGCCGCACCATCGCGTCATAGACCGACTGATCGCCGTGCGGGTGGTACTTGCCGATTACGTCACCGACGACGCGCGCAGACTTCTTGAAGGCGCCGGTAGGATCCAGCTTCAACCCGCGCATTGCCCACAGAAGGCGGCGGTGGACCGGTTTCAGCCCGTCGCGCAGATCCGGCAACGAACGCGCGGTGATCGTCGAGAGGGCATAGATCAGATAACGCTCTGACAACGCCGAATCGAATGGCGCGTCGACGATGGCATCAAAGGGATCGGGTTCTGCCGTTTCAGTGACCATCCGTCGGCACTAGCAGGCCGGGAATCCCCGCGCCAAGCCTATAGCAGCTGCATGTCCCGGCTTTCCCCCGGAATCCGCACTTCGATGCCATCAAGAGCTTGCGTGAGCACAATCTGGCAGGACAGTCGGCTGGTGCGCATGACCCCGGCGGCGAGGTCGAGCATGTCTTCCTCGTCGGGTGAGGCTTCGGGCAGCCGGTCGAACCAATCCGCGTCAACGACAACATGGCAGGTGGAACAGGCCATCTGGCCCTCACAGGTGCCTTCCAGCGGCATGCCGGCGCCCTGTGCGACTTCCAGCAGCGCTGCGCCTTCCGCCCCTTCGGCTGACACGCGATCACCTTCTGCCGTCACGAAAGTGACCCGGACCATCCGTTAGACTCCTTGCGAGAGCGCCGCCGCCTCAATCTGGCGACAGGCCTCTTCGATTTCGTCCCTAGTCGTATAGCGGCCAAAACCCAAGCGGATCGAAGCCTTGGCGTCAGCATCGGCAAGTCCGATTGCCTTCAGGACACGGCTGGGCTTGCCCGAACCGCTACCGCAGGCCGATCCTGCAGAGAAAGCGACGCCACGAAGTTCGCTTATCAAGCGGCCAGCGTCGAGGCCCTTAACGCGAAGGTTGAGGTTGCCCGGCCAGCGCGAAGTCTCGCTGCCGTTTAGTGTCCAGCGCGCAAGGATAGAACGGGCCAGCGCGGCCAAACCCTGCAGATGCTGGAAATCAGCCTCCATGCGCTCCCTTGCCAAGGCTGCCGCCGCACCAAAGCCGGCACAGAGCGCCGGGCTGAGTGTACCGGAACGCAAACCGCCTTCCTGTCCGCCGCCGTGAATCAGCGGGGCAATCTCCACGCCGTCCCCCACCCACAAGGCGCCGATGCCCTTTGGCCCGTAGAGCTTGTGGGCACTGACTGGGATGAAGTCGGCACCTTCCGGCGGAGCGATCTTGCCCACGCCCTGCACAGCGTCACAGAGGAACAGGGCTCCGGCCGCATGGGCGCGTTCAGCAAGACGTTCGACTGGCTGGATGGTCCCGATTTCGTTGTTGACCTGCATTACTGCGACAAGGCCGGTTCCGGTAGCAAACTCCACCTCAGGATCGACCAGTCCATCGGCATTGACCGGCAATTCCTGAACCTCACCAGTGCCAGCCAGCGCCGCTTCTATCACCGCGGCGTGTTCGATGGCCGAACGGGCAATTCCGCCGCGAGGGACTGAAAGGATCGCCTGGTTGATCGCTTCGGTCGCGCCGCTAGTAAAGATAACGGTTCCACCCGGCGGAAGCAGTGCGGCAACCTGATCGCGCGCCACCTCGACCGCCGCCATGGCCGCGCGCCCAGCCTTGTGCGGGCTGTGCGGATTGGCAAAGCCCATCGCCTCCGGCCCGGACAACCACGGCAGCATGGCGTCACGCGCTTCGGGGGCGAGTGGCGTCGTTGCCTGATTGTCGAGATAGATGAAGTTATGTGTCATATTTTTCCGGCAATTACCTGCCACTCAAAGATAAATTTATCTATTTCGGCTTCGGTTGTTTCGCGTCCGATGCTCACCCGTATCACTTCGCTGGCACCTGCGAATGCCATGGCGTCAAGCACGTGGCTGGTCTTTAGAGAGCCGGAAGAGCAGGCGCTACCCGCCGATACGGCAATGCCCTTGGCGTCAAGACGAATGAGTTGCGATGCCGCCGAGACGCCAGGCATTCGCACTGCTCCGATAGAGGCGATGCGAGGGGCGTCATCCGCAACAATCTCGCCGCCGCTTGCACGAAGCGCGGTTTCCAGATGGGTACGCAAGCGGTCTGCTTCGGCCATCCAGCCCGCCCCTACCTCCAGCGCAGCTGTCATCGCCAACACCCCGGGCAGGTTCTCCGTCCCGCCACGATAGCCGCGCTCCTGTCCGCCTGACGGCTCTAGCATTGCATAATCGCGAACCAGCAGGGCACCCGCACCGATGGGACCGCCAAATTTGTGGGCCGAAAGGGCGATCATGTCAGCGTCGGGCAGCGGGACTTTCCCTGCGGTCTGGGCACAATCGGCCAGCAGCAAGCCACTGGCGGCACGCACCTGCTCGGCGATCTGGAAAAGCGGTTGAATAACGCCAGTTTCATTGTTGGCGTGTTGAACAGCTACAAGCCCGGACAGTGCTGCAGTCTGCGGATCGACAACACCGCAGTCGACGACCGGCAACCGCACCGCATCTCCGGCGTGGCGCAGCACAGCTTCATGTTCAACTGCCGACACCGCCGCCAAGTGCAACTTGCTGCGCGAAATGGCGATTGCCAGCGCCTCGCTCGCGCCGGATGTGAAGATGACTTCGCCGTCCCAGTCCAGCGCCGACTTGATCCGCGAGCGCGCATCCTCAAACGCCGCACGGGCCGCCCTTCCGGCGCGGTGCGGGCTGGAGGGATTTGCCCAGATTCGCCAGCCTTCCTCCATCGCCGCGCGTGCTTCTGGTAGCAGCGGAGTGGTTGCAGCATGGTCGAGGTAAATCGTTTCAGCGGTCATTGTCTGCAAAAGTTGCTTTCGGGACGATGATTTCTATATAGCCCTGCGCTTCCAATCACAGTCCCCCATTGCCCGGACGCCGTAATTCTCCGGCACGGCAGCAGGGGCAATATGCGCAGGTAAGACAGTCACATGCCCGCAGTCATTTTTCCCGGTCCCGAAGGTCGCCTTGAAGGCCGTTTCCAGCCTGGTCCGCGTCCGCGCGCGCCTGTCGCCATGATTCTCCATCCGCACCCGCAAGCGGGCGGCACCATGAACGACCGCATAACACAGGCGATGTACAAGACTTTCGTCAACCGCGGCTTCGCCACGCTGCGCTTCAACTTTCGCGGCGTCGGCCGCAGCCAGGGCAGCTTTGACAACGGCATCGGAGAACTTTCCGACGCTGCAGCTGCGCTTGACTGGGTGCAGTCGATCCACCCGGAGGCTTCGACCACATGGATCGCCGGCTACAGCTTTGGCGCACTGATCGGCATGCAGCTTTTGATGCGCCGCCCGGAAATCCGTGGCTTCATCTCGGTCTCGCCGCCAGCGAACATGTACGACTTCAGTTTCCTCGCCCCCTGCCCAGCCTCGGGCATCATCGTGCAGGGCGTGTCGGACACGGTAGTGACGCCCAATGCGGTGCAGAAGCTGGTCGACAAGCTGCGGACGCAAAAGCACATCACCATCCACCACGACGAGATTCCGCGCGCCAACCATTTCTTTGAAAATGAGATGGATGACATGATGCGCTCGGTCGATAACTACCTCGACATGCGCCTCTCGCCGGACTGCCCGATCCGCTGATTAATTTTCCGGTGCGCTCGCCAGCGGGGAGTTCCCGCTGGCGTCCGGCAGCGTCCAGATCGCGACATTCGCAGCCATGATCACCGCAAGCAGGAGCATTAGTGCCACCTGCTTGCGCGATGCACCGCGCTTCCACTGCGCGAACGCGCCGATGACCAGCGCAATGGCTGCAAGCATCAGCAGGGACAGAACCAGCGACATAATTTCCTCCGTCGACGCCGCTTAGTAAGGTGGACGAACGGCCGCAAGGATTTGACTCGCGAACGGGTGGACGCCAGTTTGCCGCCGCATGAACACCCCAGTGCTTACGCGTCGCAGAGCGCTTGCCGGCATCGGAGCCGGCGCCGCCACCCTTACCCTTCCGGGCTTCGCAACCAGCATCGCTGCACAGGTAGCCTCTGCCGGTTCGCCGCAAGCACTGCTCGACGCGATTGCTTGGGACATGCTGGAGGCCGATCCCGAGCAGGCGACGTCGCTCGGCGTTGACAGCGGCGCCCACGCAGCCGTGCGCGGCAAGCTGGGCGACCGTTCGCCAGAGGGCGTGGCCCGGAAAGCCGCCATGCTCAGCGCCGCACTAGAAAATGTCCACGCGGTTGACCTCGCCACGCTTGATCCCTCGACCCGCACCAGCTTTGAAGTGGTGAAGACCGCATTCGCCACCGCACTCGAAGGCTTTGCACTGCCTTTTGGTGACGTCGCTGTGGGCGGTTGGCGGAACACACCCTATGTCGTGATCCAGAACGTGGGCGCTTACCTCGACACGCCGCGCTTCCTCGATGGCGATCATCAGGTAAAAACCGCACAGGACGCGGAATTCTATCTTGAGCGGCTTTCGGCGATGCCTGCCCAGCTTGATGGCGAACTGGCGCGTATCAAGTCCGCCACCGCCGTGGGCCTTATCCCGCCGTCGTTCCTGCTGGACAAGGCCATCGGCCAGATGCGCCAGAGCATTGCCTCCGCGCAGCAAGGTGGAGACATGGTGCAGTCGCTGGTCCGCCGCACGTCCGGCATTCCCGGCGATTGGGAGGCGCGTGCCCGCACTATCGTTACCGGCACAATCGTTCCGGCGCTCGACCGCCAGCTGGCAGAGCTTGTCGCCCAGCGCACCCGCGCTACGACGGATGCGGGCATGTGGGCGCGTCCCGATGGCGAAAACTATTACCTATGGGCCCTGCGTGCGAGTACCACGACAACTCGCACTCCCGACGAGATCCATGCTCAGGGCAAGGAAGAGCTCGCGGCGCTCCACGCGCGGATGGATCCCATCCTGCGCAAGCTGGGCTACGCCTCCGGTTCGGTGGGCGCACGCATGGCCGCGCTGGGGAACGATCCGCGCTACCAGTTCAGCAATGACGACAAGGGCCGCGAGGAAGTGCTGGCCCTGATGCGTGAGAAAATCGAATTCATCCGCGAGAAGATGCCCCTCGCGTTCCGGAACCTCGTGCCGGGCAACGTCGAAATCCGGCGTCTGCCGCTGGCTGAAGAGGCCGGAGCGCCGGGCGCATATGGCGGCGCTGGCTCAATCGACGGGACCGTTCCCGGCAAGGTCTGGGTCAATCTTGGCGACGTCAGCCGCCATAATCGCTTCAGCGTGCCGGACCTTGTCTTCCACGAAGGCATTCCCGGCCACGTCTGGCAGGGCGAATACGCCAATCGCCTGCCGCTGATCCGCTCCATCCTGAGCTTCAACGCCTATTCCGAAGGCTGGGCACTTTACGCGCAGCAGCTCGCGGATGAGCTGGGCGCATATGATGACGATCCTGTGGGCCGCCTTGGTTACCTGCAAGGCCTTGCGTTCCGCGCCTGCCGCATGGTGGTCGATACGGGACTTCACGCCAAACGGTGGGGTCGGGAGCAGGCAATCAACTGGTTTGCCGAAGCCAACGGATCGGGCGCTGCGGAATTGGGGTCAGAGATTGATCGCTATTGCAGCTGGCCGGGCCAGGCTTGTGGCTACAAGATCGGACACATCGAAATCAACGCGCAGCGCGACCGGGCAAAGGCGGAATTGGCGACACGGTTCGACCTGCGCGACTTCAATCAGGCAGTTGTTGATGGCGGCAACGTGCCCCTCAATGTTCTCGCCAAAAATGTGACGCGCTACATCGAGGGCGTGCCCGGCTAGTGGACTGCGGGACGAGTGGCCCACTTGCCTCCCGTCCTGCGTCATTCTACGTCAGCTTTTGTTGAACAGGCCCTTGGCCATGTCGACGATGTCATCGACCACGCTACCGTCGCCGTCCCTGTCCAGTTTTGCGAGGAAACCCGCAGCCTCAGGATGCTCGTTCAACATGCGAGCGAACTCTCCCAGGGAGCCTTCCCCGCCGATCTGGCTGACGATCTGGGAAAGCGTGCCTGTGTCCAGTCCTGTCTTGGCCGACGCAAGGGTAAGCGTGTCGCCTGGTGCCTGATGTGCGGCGCCCAGCGCGGCAATGGCCCGCTCGGCCTGTGCAGGCTGGATGCCCACCTTAGTAGCCAGATTGGCGACGTCGGGATGATTGCTTACCTGGCTCAGGATGCCGTCGAGAAGGCTCATGACTGTGACTCCTGTGAAGGGGCCACAATCATGCGCTGCGGAATGCCAGTGTAAAGACTAATATGCCCGAAGGCCGCAATCACGCGGCGACCGGAGCAGCCTTACGGACGCCTTCATCAACATGCGCCTCGAACTCGGCGAAGTTGTTGATGAACTTGCGAACGAGATCCTGTGCGGTCTTGTCGTATTCAGCTGGATCAGCCCAGGCACCGCGCGGGTCGAGCAACTTGGTGTCAACGCCTGCAACTTCGACCGGAACTTCGAAACCGAAGTTCGGATCTTCGCGGAACTGGGCGTCGTTCAGGCTGCCATCGAGCGCGGCATTGAGCAGCGCGCGGGTCGCCTTGATCGGCATGCGCTTGATGCCTTCCATCGTCGCCTTGCCGCCCGACCAGCCGGTGTTGACCAGCCAGCACTTCACGCCGCCCTTAGCGATACGCTCCTTGAGGAGGTTGCCATAGACCGACGGATGACGCGGCATGAAAGGCGCACCGAAGCAGGTCGAGAAGGTTGCTTCCGGTTCGGTCACGCCGATTTCGGTACCGGCGACGCGCGCGGTGTAGCCCGAGAGGAAGTGATACATCGCCTGGTCCGGCGTCAAGCGCGCGATCGGAGGAAGCACGCCGTAGGCGTCAGCGGTCAGAAAGATCAGGTTCGCGGGGACCGGACCGAGGTTGTCTTCCGAAGCGTTCGGGATGAAGTCGATCGGATAGGAACCGCGGCTGTTCTCGGCCAGCGAGTTGTCGTCGAGGTCGATCAGCCTCGTAACCGGGTCGATCACGACGTTTTCCAGCACCGTGCCGAAGCGCTTGGTGGTGGCGAAGATTTCCGGCTCAGCCTCTTCCGAAAGGCGGATCATCTTGGCGTAGCAGCCGCCTTCGAAGTTGAACACGGCAGTGTCCGACCAGCCATGCTCGTCATCGCCGATCAGCGTGCGGCTGGCATCAGCCGAAAGCGTGGTCTTGCCGGTGCCAGACAGGCCGAAGAACACGGCAGTCTTGCCGTCGGGGCCGATGTTGGCCGAGCAGTGCATCGGCATGACGCCCTTGGCAGGCAGCAGGTAGTTGAGGATGCCGAAAACGCTCTTCTTCATCTCGCCAGCATAGGCTGTACCGCCGATGAGGATCAGCTTCTCGGCAAAGTTGACGGCCACGACGGTTTCCGAACGGCTGCCGTGGCGGGCCGGATCGGCGCGGAAGCTGGGCAGGTCGATGATGGTGTATTCAGGGGTGAAGGCCGCAACCTCTTCTGCGGACGGGCGAACCAGCAGCGTGCGGATGAAAAGGTTGTGCCAGGCGAATTCGTTAATGACGCGAACGTTGACGCGGTGCTCCGGCTGAGAGCCGCCGAATAGGTCAGCCACGTAGAGCTGGTCCTTCTGGCCAAGCGCCGCAAGGAAATCTTCCTTCAGGTTGGCGAAGTGCTCCGGCGTCATGGGGACGTTCGTCTTGCCCCACCAGACGGTGTTTTCCGTCTCCGCATCCTTGACGATGAACTTGTCCTTGGCCGAGCGGCCGGTGTGCTTGCCCGTGGCGACCACAAACGGCCCATCGGCGGAAAGTACGCCTTCACCGTTGCGAACCGCATGCTCCACTAGTGGAGCGGTACCGAGGTTGGCGAAGATGGTCGCGTTGGTAGCAATACCCTGGCGGTCGAGCGGATAAGAAAGCGTGGCAGCGGTCAATGTCATCTCCATGGAAGCAGGCGGCGCCATCGCGTGCCTGCGGCCGGCAGTGCAAATGCTTTGCAAGAATCGACGCCGCGCATAGCGACGGACCCGATTCCCGTCAAATCAGCCGATTGCTGCACCCTTATTGCAGCATTGCCAGCTGTCACAGTCTTGTTACGGCCTTGTCCGGCCATGCCATCACAGTACAGCTTACACCTCGCACGGCTAGTCCGCCAGATTGTGTTGCGGCGCGCGAGAGGCTAACCGATTGTGCCATGGCAGAAACGCCCAACCAGGAACCGTCCCCACTGCAGGGTGATGCGCAGCAAGTTATCGCGCTCGTCGACGATGACCGCAACATCCTGACGACCGTATCCATTGGGCTGCAGGCCGAAGGATATGCCACCAGGGTCTATACGGACGGTGCGACTGCGTTGAAGGCACTGCTGGAGAATCCGCCGGACCTCGCCATCTTCGACATCAAGATGCCGCGCATGGACGGCTTTGAATTGCTGCAGCGCCTGCGCGAGAAGAGCCAGCTGCCGGTGATCTTCCTCACATCAAAGGATGAGGAACTGGATGAAGCGCATGGTTTGGCGCTTGGTGCAGACGACTATATCGCCAAGCCGTTCAGCCAGCGCCTGCTGGTCGCCCGCATCCGCGCCATCCTTCGCCGCACAGAGATCGTCCGTGCCGACCCGCAAGAGGAAAGCAACGGAGAAATGCCCGAGCCCATCCGGCGCGGGCGTTTGGTAATGGATCCTGCGCGGCATCAGGTGATATGGGATGACAAACCTGTCTCGCTGACAGTAACGGAATTTCTCATCCTTGAGGCGCTGGCGATCAGGCCGGGCGTAGTGAAAAGCCGCAACCAGCTGATGGACGCGGCCTATAGCGACGATGTCTTCGTCGATGACCGGACCATCGACAGTCACATCAAGCGTCTTCGTCGCAAGTTCCGTGCGGTCGACTCGAATTTCTCCGGCATCGATACGCTGTACGGCGCGGGCTATTCGTTCACCGATGTCTGAACCGGAACAGGAATTCCGGCCCGACCGCCTGTTGTGGACACGGCGCACGTCGCTCACCGCGCGCATCCTTGCGGTCAACATCATTGCTCTTGGCCTGCTGGCTGGTAGCCTGTTTTACCTCGACAACTATCGCCGCGAACTGCTCGCCGAACGCTTTGTGCTGGCAAAGGGTCAGGCGGAAATCGCAGCCCAGGCCCTCTCGATCGCCGACCGCTCCGAACGTCGCAAGCTGGTCGGGCAAATCGGCATTCAGCAAGGCATCCGCCTGCGGCTTTTCGATCGCAGGGACCGGCTGATCGCCGACAGTTTCAAGCTCGCGGAACCGTCATTCACCTTTGCCGAGGCAGGAGAAGAACCGTGGTATCAGCACGCCGCCCGCGCGCTGGATCGGGGCATGGACTTTGTGCTTGGCGCGCCGCCGATCCCGGATCATGTCGAGCCGGAGGAAACCAGCGGCAAGCTTTGGCCCGAGGTCGCCGAAACACGCCGTACGCGCATCACCGCAATCCGGCACCGCAACGCGCCGGATGGAACACCGGTAATCAGCGCCGCCGTAGCCTTTGGCCAGCGGGGTGACGTGCTGCTGACGACGCAAAACCCCACAGACATCACCCAGAACGTGCGTGACGCCCGACAGACGCTGGCCATCATCGTCGGTGCGGCGCTTCTGGTGTCGATTCAACTGTCGTTGTTCCTAGCCCGCACCATCGTCTTACCGCTGCGCGAACTCGTGCGCGCTGCAGTAAGGGTGAGGCTGGGCCGTGATCGCGAAGTGGTCGTCCCCCGCCTTCCCGAACGCCGCGACGAAATTGGTCTGCTGGCCCGCGCCGTGTCCGACATGACCACCGCGCTGCGTCAACGGATCGACGCCGTGGAAAGCTTCGCCGCCGATGTAGCTCATGAAATCAAGAACCCACTCGCCTCGTTACAGAGCGCGCTGGAATCGCTGGACAAGGTGGAAAATCCCGAAATCCGAAGCCAGCTCATGGCCATCGCCGCACATGACGTGAAGCGCATCGACCGCTTGGTTACGGAAATATCCGAGGCCAGCCGCATCGACGCAGAACTGAGCCGTACGGAGTTCGAGCCGGTCGACATTGTGCGCCTTGTCACCGCACTGGTCGCAGCGCGGGATGAGCGCGGCGAGAATGGCAGTTGCACCGTCACGATCAATCGTGACGGACACGGCTACGTAGTTCCGGGCGATGCGGCCCGGCTGGAGCGCGTCTTGGAAAACCTGCTCGACAACGCCGTGTCGTTCTCCCCTCCCCACAGCCAGATCGCGATCACCTTGTCGCGGGAGCCGGGACGCATCCTGACTGCTGTCGCGGACGAGGGCCCGGGTATACCGTCCGACGTGCGCGAACGGGTGTTCGAACGTTTCAATTCGCTGCGGCCCGTCGATGAGGATTTTGGCAGCCACAGCGGCCTTGGCCTCGCTATCGCTCGCACAATTGTCGAGGCCCATGGCGGTACTCTCTCCGCCACCGACAAGCCCGATGGCACACCGGGCGCCTGCCTCATCATTGACCTTCCCGATTGGGAGAGCCGCTGATGCAACCGTATCAGGCTACCTGCGTGGTGATCGATGGGCGCGGAGTGCTGATCGAAGGAGAGCCGGGCACAGGCAAATCGTCGTTGGCGCTGGCGCTTATGGATCGCGGCGCAAAACTGGTGGGCGATGATTCGCTCCTGATAGAGGCACGGGACGGCAAGCTGTGGGCGCATCCCCATCCCTCGACCGAGGGCTTGCTTGAGGTTCGCAACCTGGGATTACTGCCCCAGCCCGTGCTGCAGGAAACCGCCGTGACCCTGGTTCTGCGGCTGGACGATACCGCCCCGCGCTTCATCGACGCGGCCGAGATTCGCACCATTCTCGGGGTGCCTCTGCCGCAGGTTCTGCTGTGGCCAGACAGCCCTGTTCTTCA
>JBEVKC010000058.1:0-5964 GCA_040509895.1 Novosphingobium sp.
CCGGGTCCAGCTTCAGGGCGGGGTCGTCCAGTGGATGGGCCGTGGTGTCATAAGGCGGGGTCGGCGGCAGCTTGGCCTTGCCGTCCAGCTTGAAGGTCAGCAATCGGCGCGGCTGGGCGTTGTATTTCCAGCCTGTCGGCATCAGGCCCATGCCATAGGGATTGGGTCCGCCCCAGCCGACCAGTAGCGACACGTATTGCGTGCCCTTCCAGCTAAAGGAAATGGGCGGGGATATGATGCCAAGCCCGGCGTTGAACCGCCACAGCGTTTCGCCGCTTACCGCATCATAACCGGTGATCCAGCCATCGGCGGTGCCCTGAAACACCAGATCGCCAGCCGTCGAAAGCGTGCCGCCGTTCCAGATCCAGTCCTGCCAGTGTATCCAGCGCTGCTTCTGCGCCACCGGGTCCCAGGCGAGTATTGCGCCTTTGCCGTCCTTGTCGCCTGACAATTCGGGTTTGGCATCCACGCCAAGAAATGTATCGGGTGCGCGGGTGAAGCGCATGCCCATGTGCATATAGGGGATGTAGACGAGGCCCGTCTTCGGGTTGAACGACATGGCCTGCCAGTTGTGCGCACCCAGGGTTGAGGGCCAGATCAGGCTGCTGCCCTTCTCATACCGGATGTCGGGATATTCGACCGGCCGGCCAGTCTGGATGTCGATCCGCTCTGCCCACGTCACCTTGCCCAACTTTTCGGCGGAGATCAGCTTTCCGGTTTCGCGATCGATCACGTAGAAAAAGCCGTTGGTCGGCGCCTGCATCAGCACCTTGCGGTCGCGTCCGTCGATCTTCAGCGTGGCGGTGATCATCCCGGCGGTGGACTTGTAGTCCCACGCCTCGCGCGGGTTCATCTGGTAGTGCCAGACGTACTTCCCAGTATCCGCATCCAGCGCGACAATGGAAGCGAGGTAGAGGTTGTCACCGCCGCCCGGGCTGCGCTTTTCCGGGTCATAGGGGCCAGAATTTCCGGTGCCGACATAGATGCGGTTCAACTCGGGATCGAAGGTGATGCCGTGCCACGCAGTGCCGCCTGTGCCCGTTTTCCAGTATTCGCCGCCCCAGGTCTTTGCTGCGGCCTCCATCGCCGGATCGCCGCGGTTTTCCTCCGGGCTGCCCGGGACAGTGTAGAAGCGCCAGGCCTGCTTGCCGGTCTTCTGGTCATAGGCAGTGACATAGCCGCGCGAGCCGGAATCGCCGCCGCCCTGACCAATAATGACCTTGCCGCCAAACACGCGCGGCGCGCCGGTGATGGTGCGGCGGTCATCTTTCTCGACCGTATCGGCGCTCCACAGCAGGTTGCCGGTCTTGGAGTCCAATGCGATCAGCCGCCCGTCGGTCGTGCCGGAAAATACCGTGCCGTCGGCATAGGCAACGCCGCGGTTGAGCGGGAAGATGTAGTTCATCTTCGCCGGGTTGTGCTCCCACACCTTCGTCTCGTGCTTCCAGAGCAGTTGCCCGGTGTCGACGGACACCGCGTAGACATCGGAAAAGCTGCCGGTGAAATAAAGCACGCCGTCGATGGCCAGCGGCGTTGCTTCCAGCACTTGCTCACCCGAGAGGTCCAGCGACCATTCCAGGCCAAGGCGTGACACGTTGCTCCTGTTGATCTGGTTGAGCGCGGCATAGCCAGCCTCATCCGTTTGTCCGCCATAGTGCGGCCAATCGACGTTGGCAGGTGGAGCGGCGCCCAGCAAGGCAAAGGCTCCCAACACAGCAAGACGCCTCACAGTTTAAAGCCTCCCGAAGCCTCGATGTTCTGGCCAGTGATCCAGCGCCCTGCGGGCGAGGCAAGGGCATAGACCATGTCGGCAATCTCTTCCGGTTGGCCAAAGCGGCGCAGCGCCGTGTTTTCGATCACCTGCTTCGCCATTTCCGGATCCTCGGCGATGTGGGCGTTTGTCTCGCCCATGGTGAAGCCCGGGGCGAGCGAGTTGACGGTAATGCCGCGCGGCCCGAGTTCCTTGGCCATGACGCGGGTGAACATCTCGACCGCAGCCTTGGCCATGCAATAGACGATGAAGCCCGGATCGGCGAGGCGTGAGGCGGCGGAGGAAATGTTCACCACCCGGCCATTGTCACGCAGCCGGTGATAGAGCGCCTTGGTCAGCAGGAACGGCCCGCGCACGTTGTTGGCCATCTCGTAGTCATAGACCTCCTCGGTAACGGCGAGGATGCCGGCATAGCCACCGCCGCCGATGTTGTTGATGAGGATGTCGATGCCGTTGCTGCCGGTGCGACGGGTAAATTCCTCGTCCAGCGCGGCCACCAGCTTCTCGATTTCGCCGGGATCGCCGATCCTTGCCTGAACCGTAAATGCCTGCCCGCCAGCGTCCTCGATCGCCTTGATCGTCGCGGCGGCAGCAGCATGGTTTCCGGCATAGTTCACCGCGACGATTGCCCCGGCCGCCGCGAGCTTTTCCGCCATAGCGCGCCCGATCCCGCGTCCCCCGCCAGTCACCAGCGCGGTCTTGCCTTCCAGTTCGCGCGTCATGCGCCTCTCCCTCTCATGCGGCATTTCCCTGCCGTTTGCGGGGAGATTACCTGTCGGAGGGGTGTGGGCAACGTTGAATGGCAGAGCGTCCGCCTATTTCACCTCCAAGCTTTTCCGCTTGCGCCGACAGGCTGGAAACGCTTGTTTCCCTTAGGTCATCACGCACTTGACGCAGGGCAGCCCGCACCCTACCCAGTTCGAAATAGCGAACAGGGAGAAATATGGCGCGTTCTTCCCCAGGCGTCAGGCGAGTTGCGGCAATCCTGAATTTCATGGCCGACCACCCCGGCCAGGCATTTGCGCTGACGGACCTTGTCCGTGCGCTCAAGCTCAGCCGGGCGACATGCCATGCCCTGCTGACGGGGCTGGTAGAGGTCGGTTATCTATACCGTGCCAGTGACAAGACCTATGTGCTTGGCCCGGCGCTGGCAGCTATCGGGCGGACGGCAGCGGCGAATTTCTCGCCGCTTCAGGTGGCACAGCCAGAGATGCGGCAGCTTGCGGATCGCTTCGACGTGGTATGTTCGGCGGTGTTCCTTGAAGGCGACAGCATCGTCATTCGCGAGCGCGCAGCCTCGGTCAGCCATGTGGGCTATTCGGCTCCGCTGGGTACGCGGGCAAAGCTGCGTTCTCCCTTTGCCGCTGCGTTTTTCGCATGGTCGCCCGAAGACGCGGAGGAATGGCTCGACCGTGAAAATCCTCCGCCCAACGCAGAGCAGCGGGAGGCGCTGATGGAAAGCATGGAGTTCGGGCGCGAACACGGGTTCCTGGCTTTCCTGCGCAATCCCGCTGTCGCAAATGCAGAACGTGCCGCCGAGCAGGTATTCGGTGCGGAGACTGCCGAATTTCCGGTGCTTCTTGCAAAGCGACTGGCACCCGATGAGCAATATCCGCTGATCTCCATCACCGCGCCAGTGTTTGAACGACCGGGCAAAGTGGCTTTCGTCATTGGCCTGATGGGAGTGAACAGGCGCATCCGGGGGCAGGACGTGCTGCAGATAGCCGATGAACTGCGGGGCGCGTGCGGGCGCATCACTGACTTCATCGCTGGCACAGGCGAAAGGCGCGCTGCGGCTTGACCTAGGTTCCGATAAAGCTATTCTATCCCGAATAACTATTCGCTATTTCGAATATGGCGATATGGGAGAATAGCTTGATGTCCGATGTTATCGTCGCCCCGGAAACGCGGGACCTTGCCGATCTTGCGCGCGATCTTGGCGCGTGGATGCAGCGCAAGATGCCGGGATCTGAGGATCTTCGGCTCGAAAATTTCGACTACCCGCGCGGCGCAGGTCAATCGCACGAGACGATCCTGTTCGATTCCAGGTGGCGTGAGGGCGGTGAGGAAAAGGCGCAGGGTTGCGTGGTCCGCATCAAGCCGGGCCGCTTCACGGTGTTTCCGGACAATCTCTTCACTGAGCAGTTCGATGTGATGAAGACGCTCCATGATGGCGGCTATGTGCGCGTCGCCAAGCCGCTGTGGCTGGAGGAAGATCCGGCCGTGATCGGCGCGCCCTTCTTCGTGATGGGGAAAAAGAAGGGCCGCGTGCCCGTCAGCATCCCGCCCTATGCGCGGGAGGGCTGGCTGTCCGAAGCTACGCCTGAGCAGCGCCGCAAGCTGTGGGAAGGCGCGGTGCGCCAGCTCGCCGCCATCCAATTGGTCCCGACATCCGAAGTGCGTTTCCTTGAAGGGCCCGCCCATGCGCGCGAGGGGCTGGCGCAGGAGTGGGACAAGTACAAGCGCTTCGTTGCCTGGGTGCAGGAGGATCGCCCTTGGCCCGTCCTCGAAAAGGCCATGGCCCGGCTTGAGGCCAATTGGCCCAAGAACCAACCCGAAGGCATGGTCTGGGGTGATGCCCGCATCGGCAATATGATGTTTGATGATGAATTCAACGTCATCGCCGTGATGGACTGGGAACAGCCTTCATTGGGTGGCGCTCTGCAAGACCTCGCGTGGTTCCTCGTACTCAGCGAGACCATGCATGGCCCCAACGCCGTACTCGGCCGTCACCTTGAAGGCATGGGCAGCCGTGAGGAAACCATCGCGCTGTGGGAAGAGATCACCGGAAAGTCGGCTGCCGACATCGAGTGGTACGAAGAGTTCACCCACCTGAAGATGAGCTGCACCGGCGTTCGTCTGGATGCCCTGCGCGGCACCAGCATGTCAGATGAGACACGACTGGCGCAGCGGCTGAAGGTGGCCTGACGGCTACCTCAACAGTACCGGTAGCCCCGAAATTCCGCGCTGCTCCAGCCCTCCGGTAAGGAACGGGGCGGGGGCGGCCGGGTCGAGCTTCAGCTCTGGAAAGGCGTCCAGCAGGGCGTTGATGCCGCTGGCAATCTCCACCCGAGCCACATTCATGCCCAGACAGCGATGAGCGCCAAGCCCAAAGGCCATGTTGGTGCGACGCGGGCGGTGCATGTCGAAGCGATCCGGGTCATCCCAGCGCGCCGGGTCGCGATTGGCGGCGCCTAAGCACAGTTCTATCACGGCGCCTTCCTCCATCGGCATGCCATGGAAGACGGTGTCCTTCTCAACCAGCCGGCTGAAGATCGGGGCAGTGGGATTCCAGCGCAGGCCTTCCTCTATCGCGGCGTCGAGCAGGTCACGGTTGGCTTTCACTTCCTCGAATTGTTCGGGATGGCTGAGGAGCGCCCAGAGCGTTATACCCATTTGCCGCCATGACGTGCCGCCGCCGGCAACCATCACCAGTCGGCAATGGGTCATGATCTCGCGGTCGGTCAGCGGGCGCGGTGTCTCTCCGGGCAGCATCAGCTTGGTTTTCAGCAGGAAGCTGATGAGGTCGTCCTGAGCGTCTTGCCGGCGTTGCTCGATCAGGTCCAGCAGCAGTGTCTGGACCGTGAGTGAGGCGGCCCGCGCCTCATTCATCGAAACGCGCCCGGTGCCGCTGCTCTTGAGGTAGGCGTCGCGGAATTTCAGCGCCATGTCGCCGTCCATGCCAATCGCGGTGGTGATCGCATAGACCGGGATGCGTGCGCAGTAGTCGATGTTGAGTTCTGCCCGGTCGCGAGAGGAGAGCCGCTCTATCAGGCGCTCGACGATGGAATCCACCGTCCGCTGCCGCCACCAGCCCAGCGCCTCTGGCATCAGGAATTTTGGCTGGATCGTCCGGCGATAGGCGCGGTGCATCGGACCATCCATCTCGAGGATGCCCATTGTCAGCTCGTTGGCGGGATTGGGGTGATGCGAAACCCTGGTGGAGAAGGTCTGCGGATCGCGGAATGCGTCTTCGCAGGCTTCGTATGACAGGATCGTGTAGTGCTGGCGCCCGGCAGCGAATACGTGCCGGTCGTGATGCGGAAGGTTCAGAAGGTCCCGCAGCTTTCCCTTGTGCACGGCGGCCTTGGCCTGCAGCGCGGCAATATTGGCCGTCTGGTCTTCCTCAATAAAGTTGCCAGCCGCCTCTGCTTCCTTGCGGACGTCGTAAAGCTCTTCGTAGAGCGGGTCGT
>JBEVKC010000059.1:0-4397 GCA_040509895.1 Novosphingobium sp.
CTTGCTGGCGGTGACCATGCCGCCGTCCTTGCCCGAAATGCCGATCGCCTTGCCGCCGGCCTTGGCGATCCAGCCGACCAGCTCCTTGTTGATGGAGCCCGACAGGACCATTTCGGCGACTTCGGCGGTTTCCTTGTCGGTGACGCGGAGCCCATCGATGAAGTGCGATTCGACACCCAGCTTCTTCAGCATGTTGCCGATCTGCGGCCCGCCTCCGTGCACCACCACCGGGTTGATGCCCACGGCCTTGAGCAGCACCACATCCTCGGCAAAGTCGTGCGCAAGGTCGGGATCGCCCATCGCATGGCCGCCGTATTTCACGACGAAAGTGCGCCCGGCATAGCGCTGCAGATAGGGCAGCGCCTCTGTGAGCGTTTCGGCCTTGGCGAGCATTACGGGATCGTGCGTCTGGGACATGGGCGCGGCTTTAGCCCGACTGGCGGGGATTTGAAGCTTTTTTGAGTCCGGGCTTGGGACGGCGCTAGTCAATAAGGATCACCTTGCCATCTTCCGCCGTCTCGAAATTCTCCCGGTCGGGATGGCTGAGCATGTCGTCGCTCATGTGCGTGAGAACCAGTCGCTTGGGACGTAGCTTGTCAAGGTTGGCCTCGATGGTGTTGAGGCTCAGATGCGTGGCGATGGCCTTGTCGCGAAAATAGGCCTCGGCAATGAACACGTCTGCGTCCTGTGCCGCCGGTATCAGTGCGGGGGTCCATTCCGTGTCGCCAGTGTAAGTGACAGATCGCCCTTCGACTTCCACACGCACCGCCAGATAGGGGCCGTTTGGCGGCCCATGCAGAGCCTGGAAGGCGCTGACTTTCAGGTCATCGACGACCAGCGAAGTGCCCGCCTCTATCTCGACCAGGCGCAGATCGAATTTCTGAGACGCCTTGGAGGAGCCGGGAAAGGCAGTTTCCATCACCCGTTCGTACCAGGCCTCAATCCCCACCGGGCCGACAATGGTCAGCGGTTCGCGCCGCTTGGTGAAGAACTGCGCGTCCAGCATGAAAAATGGAATGCCGCCAAAGTGATCGGCATGGAAATGCGTCACGACAATTGCCCTGATGGCATTGCGATCGATGCCCAGCTTCTTCATCGCCACCAGCGACGTTGCGCCGCAGTCGATCAGCAGGTTGCTTGCCTCGCCGACGATATGAAAACAGGTGTTGAACCGCCCGCCGGAGCCAAACGCGTCCCCGCATCCGATGAATTGCAGTGAAAGCGCCATGCCTTGCCCCCGCGACTGTCGTCCGGAGGTTGTGTGCAATCAATAATCGCGCCTGTCGAGTATCAGGCCCCCAACGCGCGCGCGGCCTTCACCACCCGCTCGGCATGGTCCCGCGCCGATCCGCCATTCTCCAGCGCGGCAATCTGAGGCACTTCCAGCCCGATCTCGCAATCGGCGGGCAGGGCAGCCACCCACTCACGCAGCGGGAACTCGCCATCGCCCGGCACCTGCCGCTGGAACATCGCCTCTTCCATGTAGCTGATGCCGGGAGACACGAGCGGCGCGTCGCACATCTGGGCGTAGATCACAGGCAGCGAGTCGATCTGCTCGACCTTCCCGCCGGAGCGGAAGAAGTGCATCGCGTCCACCATCATGCCGCAGCGATCGTGACCCAGCGCGTCAGCCACCGCCAGCGCCTTTTCCGCATTGTTCAGCGCATGGGGCGGGGCGAATTCGACGAGGAAGCGCATGCCGCGTTCCAGCACCATGTCGGAAAGCTTGCCGAACTGGTCGATTGCGCGGGCGTCGTCCGGCTCGGTCGAGATGGCGTTGATCCGCCAGGCGCCAAGCTCGGCAAACAGATCGAGCTGCGACGCGAAGCTTTGCACATCGAGGTCAGGCGCAACGCGGAACCCCTCGCCAAGGCCGATGTGCACGCCGGTGTCGGCCAGCGCAGCCTTCACCTCGCCGCGCAGGGCAGCATCGGTCAGCAGCGACCATTCGGGGTAAAGCTCCTCGCGCCCGAACATCGCCATCGGCAGGCGCATCAGCCCGGTCGAGATGGAAACGCAGCCAAGCTCCCCCGCAAGCCGGATATGCTCGACCGGCGGCATTCCGAGCAGGGTGAGCATTTCAATGCCAAGACGATTTGCCATTTTAGCGCCCCATCGCTTTAAGCATTTCCGCCGGAATCTGCGGATTGCCGGTGTTGCCCCCGGCGAATTCCTCACCCTTTCCACGCATGAACGCGTCCGGCCCCGCCGCCCAGCGCTCGACAATATCGAAGGCCACCGGGTCTGACGGGATCAGAACCCGGCCATCGCGCATGCCATCGGCCAGAACCACGGCGACGTGCTCGGGCATCAGCAGGGTCGTTTCATTGCCGGGGCCGCGCATCTGGCAATTGTCGGTCCAGCTTGTCATTGAATCGAGCACGCCAGTCATCACCGGGCCGGGGATCAGGCAGGACACTTTCACGCCGGAAGGCTCCGCATAGAGCGCAAGGTTCTGGCTCATGGAGATCACTGCAGCCTTGGACGCGGCATAGGGCACGCGGCTGGCGGCATAGGGGTAAAGCCCGGCAAAGCTGGCGGTATTGACGATATGGCCGCTGCCCCGCTCAAGCATCTTGGGCAGGAAATGCTGGATAGCCCGCACGGCGGCGAAATAGTTGAGGTCCATCATCCGGAACCATTCCTTGAAGGGAATGTCCTCTGGGTGGCCATTCAGCATGCCGCCCACATTGTTCATGACGATGTGGAGTTCGCCCAGCGAGGCTTCGGCCTTGTCGGCGGCCTCGACTATGGATTCCTCGGAAAGCACGTTTGCGGAGACGCCCAGCGCCTTGCCGCCCGCTG
This sequence comes from Novosphingobium sp., assembly GCA_040509895.1. Classification (GTDB taxonomy): domain Bacteria; phylum Pseudomonadota; class Alphaproteobacteria; order Sphingomonadales; family Sphingomonadaceae; genus Novosphingobium. Next base: position 2,806 of record JBEVKC010000059.1, read on the forward strand.
CGACAATTTCGTCCGCCGTGGCCTGCGCCGCGCCTTCATCAATGTCAGCTACGGCAACCGTCGCACCCCGCCGCGCCCATTCCAGCGCGACGGCCTTGCCGATGCCCTTGGCCCCGCCAAAGATCAGCGCCGCATTACCGGCAAAGGGGGACTGCGCCTGTGAAGTCATGTGCATCTCTCCAGTTCTTGAGCCGGTGGTCCGGCCGTTTGATGGCACCATATCGGAGGAGGGGGACAGGGCAATGCGAGAACGGGACAGAATGCAGCAGCCGGGCCAGTTGCGGCAGTTGTCGCGGCCAAGTTGAATCCCCATATCTGGTGTGGCGGCCAGATGGCTGATTTTACCCTCAAAATTTTTTACACAGATTCACTTTCCCACTTGCGCAGTGCGCGAGTGCTCACTTTCCGGCGCGTCGCTTGGGCCGAAGGTGAGTCCGCAGCGCCACACCGACCCTTGCTGCCACATTAACCGCAGATTTACCCCTTGCTTCGGATTCAGGATGAGGCACTATCACTAGTGTTCGGTGCGTGGGGGCACCTCTAGGTCTTGTTTCAGTCCCGGCCTCGGAGAGTGCGGGATTCGGGGGCAGGTCAAGAGGTCAAGGGCATCGGCCGGGGACAGGAATGGGGATAAATTTTCCTCGTCTGTTCTCTCAATCTGCTAGGTTGGGCGCTTGCCCGCCGATTCGAACGAATGCGGAACGAATGCGTTTCGGGTCTGGTCGTGAAACAGGGGGCGAAAGTGGATTTCAGGAACGGAAACGACGCGGAAATGACGGATGCTGAAACTCTTGTGGCACAGGACGATGCCAGCGCCGTTGACGCAAAGGAGGCGGGCGCAAGCTCGGCACTGCCTATGACGGAAAAGACCGATTCAGGATCGGCGGACCTCATTTCGCAGATGAGCGCCTCTGCCATGGCCTCGGCCGTGAAGGCCGTCGCCGCCAAGCCCAAGGAAGATTCCAAGGCGATCAATGCGCGCCGTTTCGTCATCGAAACCAATGACGCGCGCGATGCGCTCCTGACCGATTTCGGCAAGGACACGCTGGATGACCGCTACCTGCTGCCCAGCGAAAAGTATCAGGACCTCTTCGCCCGCGTGGCCGATGCTTACGCTGACGATCAGGATCACGCCCAGCGGCTCTACGACTATATCTCGAAGCTGTGGTTCATGCCCGCGACGCCAGTGCTATCGAACGGCGGCACCGGGCGCGGCCTGCCGATCTCGTGCTACCTGAACTCGGTCAGCGACAGCCTTGAAGGCATTGTCGAGACCTGGAACGAGAACGTCTGGCTCGCCTCGCGCGGCGGCGGCATCGGCACCTACTGGGGTTCGGTGCGCGGCATTGGCGAGCCGGTTGGCCTGAACGGCAAGACCAGCGGCATCATCCCATTCGTCCGCGTGATGGACAGCCTGACGCTGGCGATTTCGCAGGGCTCGCTGCGCCGTGGTTCGGCTGCCTGCTATCTCGACGTCTCGCACCCAGAGATCGAGGAATTCCTCGAAATCCGCAAACCCTCGGGCGACTTCAACCGCAAGGCGCTGAACCTGCACCACGGCGTGCTGTTGACGGACGACTTCATGGAAGCCG
>JBEVKC010000060.1:0-15519 GCA_040509895.1 Novosphingobium sp.
TGCGCCTTCTACCTCGCGCGGGCCGGGTTGAAGGTTCGGGTGCTGGAACGGCGCAGCTTGGTCGGCGGCGCGGCCGTGACCGAGGAATTCCACCCCGGATTTCGCAATTCGACCGCCAGCTACACCGTCAGCCTGCTCCGCCCGCAGGTGATCGCCGACATGCGGCTGCACGACCGCGGGCTGAGGATTGTCGAGCGGCAGATCGGCAATTTCCTGCCCTTTGCTGACAGCTACCTGAAGATGGGTGGCGGCACGGCGCGGACGCAGGCGGAATTCGCCCGCCTCTCACCCCGCGATGCAGAGGCCTATCCGCATTACGACACCGCGCTGGAGCGCGTGGCGGCGATCCTGCGCGACCTGACGCTGCAAATACCGCCCAACGCCGGGGGCGGGCTGGCGGAACTGGTCTCCGCCGCACGGCAGGGCTGGCCATTGGGCAAGCTGGACTTGGAGGGCCAGCGAGACCTGCTGGCGGTCTTCACCAAATCCGCGCGCGAATTCCTTGAGCCGTGGTTCGAGGACGACCGCATCCGCTCCGCCTTCGCCTTCGATGCGGTGGTCGGCAACTATGCCGGGGTATCGACGCCGGGCTCTGCCTATGTGCTGCTGCACCACGTCTTTGGCGAAGTGAACGGGAAGCAGGGCGTCTGGGGCCACGCCATCGGCGGCATGGGCGCGATTACCCAGGCAATGGCGGCGGCTTGCGCCGATCAGGGCGTCGAGATCAGCCTTGAGGCGCCTGTCGCGAAAGTGCTGGTCGATGGCGGAAAGGCGGCGGGGGTGCTGCTTGAGAGCGGTGAGGAGATCGCTGCTCGGATCGTCGCTGCCAATGTCGGGCCGGCGCTGCTGTACCGCCAGATGGTGGAGCAGTCGGACCTCGATCCCGATTTCCGCCGCCGCATCGCCGGTTACAAGACCGGATCGGGCACATTCCGCATGAATGTGGCGCTGTCGGAACTACCGGACTTCACGGTGCTGCCCGGCAAGGAACTGGCCGAGCATCACACCGCGGGCATCGTCATCGCGCCGGGTCTGGACTACATGGACGCCGCCTATGACGACGCGCGAGCCTATGGCTGGTCGCGTGAGCCGATTGTCGAGATGCTGATCCCCTCGACGCTGGATGACAGCCTTGCGCCCAAGGGCATGCATGTCGCGAGCCTGTTCTGCCAGCAATTCGCGCCGGAACTGCCCGATGGCCGGTCATGGGATGATTGCCGGGACGATGCAGCGCAAAGCATCATCGATACCGTAACAGCCCAGGCCCCCAACTTCCGTTCCAGCATCATTGCAACGCAGATCCACTCGCCGCTGGACCTTGAGCGCAAGTTCGGCCTTATCGGCGGAGACATCTTCCACGGACGGATGAGCCTTGACCAGCTGTGGTCGGCGCGCCCGGTGCTGGGTCACGGCGATTACCGGAGCCCGGTGAAAGGGCTTTATATGTGCGGATCAGGCACCCATCCCGGCGGCGGCGTTACCGGAGCGCCGGGGCACAATGCGGCGCGGGCTATCCTTTCGGACAGGCCGCTGCTGATGAAACTGCTGGGGCGCTGAGGATCAGCCCGCAGGCTTCATCAACTCCCGCGCAAAATCGATAAGACCCTTCTGGCGCCTGCGCCGCAGACGCTCTGCGGCGAGGATCTGGACCACCTTGTCGAAACAGGCGTCGATGTCGTCATTGACCACGACATATTCGTAGCTGTCCCAGTGACTGATCTCTGTCTGCGCGCGAGCCATGCGGGAGGCGATAACGTCGGCGCTGTCGGTGCCGCGCGCGTTGAGGCGACGGTGCAGTTCCTCAAGGCTTGGCGGCAGCAGGAAGACGCGGACCACGTCGTCCCCGGCCTTCTGGGAAAGCTGCTGCGCGCCCTGCCAGTCTACGTCGAAGAGGAAGTCTTGTCCCTCCTTCAGCCCTGCCCTCACATGCGCCTTGGGCGTGCCATAGCAATTGCCGAAGACCTCTGCCCATTCGAGGAAGTGTTCTTCCTCCACCATGCGGTCGAATTCTGCCTGATCGACGAAGAAATAGTCTTCTCCATCGACCTCGCCGGGCCGCATCGGCCGTGTCGTTACGGACACGGACATGCGGATTTCAGGGTCATGCCCCAGCAACTGACGCGCAATTGTGGTTTTTCCGGCACCGGACGGCGAGGAAAGGATGAACATCAGTCCGAGGCGATGCAGGGTGTCTGTAGAAGCCATGAAGCGCTGATGGCGCTGGAGCGGTGACGAATCAAGCGCCGGAAGCTTCTTTGCCTTCTTCTACCTTTTCCTCAATCGCTGCCTGGCCCTCTATTTCCGCTGCCTGGCGGCCCTTGCGCATGTCATAGAGGCTCTTCGCCAGCAGGGCGCCGCCAACCACCAGTGCGCCGGGCACCGATCCGGTTGCAATCCGGGCGACGGCCGTGCCGACCAGCGTCTGGGTCATGGATCGGCTCTTGACGATAGCCCGTGCCTTGTCGGGCGAGTATTTCGTGCCCAGGACTCCGCGCTCAAGCGCATGGCGCACCACGCGCGTCCCGGCCTTCAGCACAAGGTCCACGACGATGAGGTTCGTCATCGGGTTGGCGCTGGGACCGGGAATGGACGGTTTGCTGCCGGTCCTGGAGGAAACCTTTGCCTTCCTTGCCATCAGGCCCTCCCTGTCTCGGCGGCGTTCAGATTATTTCTTGCGGCCAAAATCCACTGTGACAACGTTCGATCCGTCGCCGGCGACCTTTTCACCTGAAGCGTCGGCATGATCATGCGAATCGTTTTCGGCGCTGTCATGCGGCTCCGGCTCGTCTTCCGAAGGGACGGCCTGGAACTGCAGCCCGAAATCGACTGCCGGATCGACGAATGCGGTAATGGCGCTGAACGGAATATAGAGCTTCGCCGGGATCTGGTTGAAACTGAGTCCAACCGAGAAAGCGTCGTCCTCTACGGTAAGTTCCCAGAACTTGTTCTGCAGGACGATGGTCATTTCGTCCGGGAAACGTTCCTTCAGGTGGTTCGGGATCGATACGCCCGGCGCGGCCGTCTTGAACGTGATGTAGAAGTGGTGGTTGCCCGGCAGGTGGCCTCCAGAGGCCTCTACCTGCCCAAGAACCCTTCCAACTACGGCTCTAAGAGCCTCCTGAACAATCTCGTCGTACGGGATCAGGCTGTCTGGCGGTGTGTCAGTCATCGCCTTTAGCAAGTGGCCCCGTCGGCGCGGGCGGTCAAGGGGAGAAACCCACGAATCTGCGATTGATTCCACGCCGCCGCGTTCTATAGGCCAGCCATGCGTACTGCCCGGATCGCCCGCAAGACCCATGAAACCGACATCGCTGTCGAGGTGAACCTCGATGGCACCGGTGCCTATAAGGTATCGACCGGAATAGGTTTTCTCGATCACATGATCGAGCAGTTCTCGCGCCATTCGCTCATCGATATCGAGTGTGTGATCAAGGGTGACCTGCACGTTGACCAGCACCACACGACCGAGGACAGCGCCATCGCCATCGGGCAGGCAATTTCGCAGGCTCTTGGGGACAAGGCGGGAATCGGACGCTACGGCATGGCCTATTCGCCGATGGACGAGGCGTTGCTGCGCGTGGCTCTCGACATTTCCGGCCGGCCGTATCTTGTGTGGAAGGCCGAGTTCACCCAGCCGCGCCTTGGCGAGATGGACACTGAGCTTTTCGAGCACTGGTTCCACTCTATCGCGCAGGCCGTGGGCATCACCCTGCATATCGAGCAGGTCTATGGCTCCAACAACCACCACATAATCGAAGGCGTGTTCAAGGGCTTTGCCCGGGCCATGCGGCAGGCGGTTGAGCTTGACCCACGCAAGGGCGGCGCGATTCCTTCCACGAAGGGTGTGCTTGGTGGCTGAAGTCCTTGCGCTTGTCGATTACGGCGCGGGGAACCTGCATTCGGTGGCGAACGCGCTGAGGGTGGCGGGGGCCGAGGGCGTTTCGGTCACGTCCGACCCTGATGTGGTGCGGGCCGCGGACCGGATAGTCCTTCCCGGCGTCGGCTCGTTCCGCGCCTGCTCGGAAGGGCTCTACGCGATTCCCGGCCTTGTCGATGCGATGCATGAGCGGGTGTTTGTTGGCGGCGCTCCGTTCATGGGCATCTGCGTTGGCATGCAGCTTCTCGCCAGCCGGGGGGTGGAGCATGGCATTACCGAGGGGCTCGACTGGATTCCCGGCGAAGTACGCCTGATCGAAAGCAAGGATCCGGCGATCAAGGTGCCGCACATGGGCTGGAACGACGTGGCCCTGCCGCCGAAATCCGCCGCGCGCGACCTGATCGAGCCGGGCGAGGCCTATTTCCTGCATTCCTATCATTTCGTGCCCGACGACGGCCTCGACATCGCCGCCATGACCGATCACGGCGGCGGCATCATCGCAGCCGTGGCGCGCGACAATGTTGTCGGCGTGCAGTTCCATCCCGAGAAGAGCCAGGCCTATGGGCTGGCGCTTCTGTCGCGTTTTCTGGAGTGGAAGCCTTGATCGTATTTCCCGCCATCGACCTCAAGGCCGGACAGGTCGTGCGTCTTGCCGAAGGCGACATGAACCGGGCCACCGTCTATGGCGACAACCCCGCGGCGCAGGCCTTGCTCTTCGCCGAGGCGGGTTCGCAGTACCTGCATGTCGTCGATCTCGACGGGTCCTTCGCGGGCCGGGCCGAGAATCGCGAGGCGGTTGAGGCGATCCTTGAGGCATTCCCGGGCCACGTCCAGCTTGGAGGCGGCATCCGCACGCGCGAGGCGGTAGAGGGCTGGTTCGATCTTGGCGTATCGCGCATCGTCATGGGAACGGCGGCGCTGAAAGACCCGCAGTTCGTCAAGGACATGGCGGCGGCGTTTCCCGGCGGGATCGTAGTTGCCGTCGATGCGCGTGACGGCATGGTCGCGACCGAGGGCTGGGCCGAGGTTTCCGACGTCTCCATCGTCGACATGGCGCGCCGGTTCGAGGATGCGGGCGTCGCCGGCCTGCTGTTCACCGACATTGGCCGTGACGGGCTGCTCAAGGGCTGCAATGTCGAGGCGACGGTTGACCTTGCCCGCCGGACAGACCTGCCGGTGATCGCCAGCGGCGGCGTGAAGGGCCTCGACGACATTCGCATGCTGGCACTTCATGCGGTGGATGGCATCGAAGGCGTGATTACTGGCCGGGCGCTGTTCGAGGGCCGACTTGATCTCGCGGCGGCGATTGCGATGGCCGAGAAGTCATGACCGTCCGCGTCCGCGTCATCCCCTGCCTCGACGTTCGCGACGGGCGCGTGGTCAAGGGCGTGAACTTCGTTGACCTGCGCGATGCCGGTGATCCGGTCGAGCAGGCGCGGGCCTATGACGTGGCGGGCGCGGATGAGCTGTGCTTTCTCGACATTTCCGCCAGCCACGAAGGCCGCGGCACGCTGCTCGACGTGGTGCGACGCACGGCTGAGGTCTGCTTCATGCCGCTGACAGTCGGCGGCGGCGTGCGTTCGGTCGAAGATGCGCGGGCGCTGCTGCTGGCGGGTGCGGACAAGGTTGCGGTGAACTCCGCCGCCGTTTCGCGGCCCGAGGTGGTCAACGAGATCGCCAGCAAGTTCGGCAGCCAGTGCGTCGTCGCCTCGGTCGATGCGCGGCGTCAGGGCGATCACTGGGAAATCTTCACCCATGGCGGCCGCCGCGCCACCGGCATTGATGCCGTCGCCCATGCGGTGAAGCTGGCCGAACTCGGCGCTGGCGAATTGCTGGTCACGTCGATGGATGGTGACGGGACGCAGGCGGGCTATGACCTTGAACTGACCCGCACCATTGCCGATGCCGTATCGGTCCCGGTCATCGCCTCTGGTGGTGTGGGAACGCTGGAACACCTGGTGGAAGGCGTGACCCAGGGCCATGCCAGCGCGGTTCTGGCCGCCTCGATCTTCCACTTCGGCAAGCATTCCATTGCCGAGGCACACGGCGCCCTGCGCGCCGCAGGTTTGCCCGCCCGGGCATAAGCGGGCGCGCGGCCATAGCTTGCAAAGCCGATAGCCGCCGCTAGCCTTGCCCCGAACATAGGGGACGAGGATGCGCGACAATCTGCCCAAGCGGGGCCTGCAGCTTCAATCGACGCTGGCGGCCGATGGCACGATTACGGTGCGGCTGGTCGAGGTGGATGTTCCACAGCCGGGACCGGGTGAGGCACTTATCCGGGTAGAAGCCGCGCCGATAAACCCGTCAGACCTGATGACCATGCTGCCCGCTGCCGATCCGGCGCAAGGCGCGGCGAGTGGTGGCGCCCTGACCTTCCGTCTTTCGCCCGAAGCAGCTTCCACCCGGTCGGGACGCTTCGGCCAGCCACTGCCTGTCGGGCTTGAAGGTGTCGGGACGGTGATTGCGGCGGGCAAGGGCGCAGAGCACCTTATCGGCAAGCGCGTGGCGGCGCTTTCGCTGACGCTGGGCATGTATGCCGAATACAAGCTGGTGAACGTCGCCGAGTGCGCCGTCCTGCCGGACGCTGTCTCTTCCCGTGAAGGCGCGGGGCTGTTTTGCAATCCGATGACTGCACTCGCGATTGCCGAGACGGTGCGGCTGGAAGGACAAGGCGCGCTGATCCACACCGCCGCCGCGTCCAACCTTGGGCAAATGCTGGTGAAGATCTGCGCAGAGGACGGCATCCAGCTCGTCAACGTGGTGCGGCGGCAAGAGCAGGCGAGCCTGCTTCGCGGGCTGGGCGCGACGCATGTGGTCAATTCCTCCGAACCCGGCTTCGAAGAGGCTCTGCTTGCCGCTGCACGGGAAACCGGCGCGATGATCGCGTTTGATGCTCTCGGCGGTGGGGCCATGCCCGGGGTGTTGCTGCAGGCGATGGAAGGCGCGGCGCGCTCGCGGATGGCGGGGTACAGTCCCTACGGCTCGACCGAGTTGAAGCAGGTTTTCATCTACGGCCACCTCGATCGCGCGCCCACCGTGCTGCACAACGAGCTTTACGGGATGATGGCCAGCACACACCTGTGGGCCATGCCATCCACCCTCGCGCGGGTCGGTCCAGAGCGCGCTGCAGAAATGCAGCAGCGGGTGGTGGCCGGCATCAAGACCACGTTCGCCAGCAGCTTCGCGGAAGAGATATCGCTCCGGCAGGCGCTCGAACCGGCATTGGTGCGGGAATACGCAGGGATGGCGACGGGACGAAAGTTTCTCATTAACCCCACCTTGTGAGGCATCGTTGACAACTCCCCCTGCAGTTTTATGATACAGACAATATCATAATCCCCGGGGGACCTGAGCGTGACCGACTACGCAACTGCTGATTTCTACACTGACGATTCGCTGGTCGACGATCCGCATTCGTACTTCGATTTCCTGCGCAACCAAGGCCCGGTAACCCGCCTGCCGCATCGCAATGTCGTGGCCGTCACCGGCTATGAGGAAACCGTTCAGGTGATGCTGGACACCGAGCATTTCTCCAGCATCAACGCCGTGATGGGTCCAATTCCGCCCCTGCCGTTCGAACCGCAGGGCGATGACATCACCGCCCAGCTTGAGGCGCATCGCGCGAAAATCCCGTTCTCCGACCAGGTCGTGACCGAGCAGGGCAAGCGCCACCTTGACCTGCGCTCCATCCTTTCGACCCTGTTCACGCCCAGCCGCCTGAAAGCGCTTGAGGCATCGCTGCGCGATACGGCAGACTCATTGATCGATGAATTCCACGCGGACGGGAAGGTCGATCTGGTCAGGCAGTATGGCGGCCCTTACGCCACGCTGATCATTTCGGACCTGCTGGGCATCCCGCCGGAGGGCCGGCAAAAGTTTCGCGACTATCTTGGCGCCGGCATTCCCGCCAAGCTCGGCGAAGCCCCGTCCGCCGAAGACGTAAAGTCGAACCCGATCTACAAGGTCGGCAAGCACATTTTCAGCTATATCAGCCGCCGCCGGATGGCGAATGCAGAGCCGCTCCGCACGATCCGCAAGCTGCTGGGCCAGGATGTCGACAAGGAGGACATCCTCACCGAACTGGCGCTGGCCCGCTATCCCGATGGCACCAAGCCGACCCTGGTCGACCTGACGGGCCTTGGCGCATTCCTGTTCGGGGCGGGGCAGGACACGACCAACCGTCTGCTCGCCAATGCGTTTCGCGTGATTGCGACCCGGCCCGACGTACAGCAGGAACTGCGCGCCAATCCCAAGCGCATTCCCGATTTCCTTGAGGAGCTTCTGCGCTTTGACGGGTCCGTGAAAAGCGGTGGACGCATGTGCCAGAAGACCATCACGCTGGGCGGGGTGGAGATCAAGGCGGGCACCACGATCCTGCTCTCGCACATGGCTGCAAATCGCGATCCACGCCGCTTCGAGAATCCGCACGAGTTCGACATGAACCGCAAGAAGGCCAAGGAACATCTTGCCTTTGGGCGCGGTGCGCACACTTGCATCGGCGCTCCGCTCGCCCGGCGGGAAGTGGCGATCAGTATAGAGCGGCTGCTTTCCCGCATGGGCAACATCCGCCTGTCGGAAGAGCACCACGGCCCGGAAAGCGACCGCCGCTATTTCTATGAGCCGACCTACATCCTTCGCGCGATGCGGGAACTGCACTTGGAGTTCGATCCGATCTGAGCGCGATCGCTGGACCCTCCTGTTCAGGGAGGGGCTTTCGTGCTTCATGACCTCGCGAATTATTTCTCCAAATCGCGACCAAGCGAATCTCGCGCGCGATGTTCCGCTACGGAATGCGCCGACTTGAGCGTCCGCCCCGTTTCCAGCGGACCAAAAAACGTATAGATTTCCTGATGCAACAGGTTTCGCCGTCCGGGCCAGGGCGGTGAAAATCAGGCAGGGTCGCTTCGCTTCGTTCGAGGAGGAGTCATGCCTGCCGACGTTTATGCCAAACCGACCAAGCGGCGCCTGCGGGTCTTTGCCTTTGACCCTGCGGCCTCAGTCCAGCTTGAAACGGCGGTCATCAACGACAGCGTGATAGAGCTTCCGTGGGAAAGGCCATGGGAAAGCGAGCTCGATATCGGGCCGACCAACGATTACCTTGAAGTGATCGACTACGATCCTTCGTGCCGGACCTTCTACGAACCGGTCGACCTCAATGCTCCCTGGCTGCTGGCGCAGGACGGCCTTCCCCCCGCCGAGGGCAATCCGCAATTCCACCAGCAAATGGTCTTTGCCGTCGCCATGAAGACGGTCCGGCTATTCGAGGCGGCGCTTGGCAGGCCGGTGTTCTGGTCGATCCCCGACGACGATCCGCGGGTCCTTGCCAGGAAGCGCGGGCAGCCCGATGCACCGGACTATCCGCCCTTCATCAAGCGGCTGCGCATCTACCCCCACGCCCTGCGCGATGCGAATGCCTATTACAGCCCGGCGAAAGGGGCGCTGCTGTTCGGTTACTTCAGGGCAGCGCCGCGCTTTGCCGGTGACGACGGGGAATGGGTCTTCACCTGCCTGTCGCAGGACATTGTCGCGCATGAGACTGCCCATGCCATCCTCCACGGGATGCGCCGCCGCAGCATCGAACCGACAAACCCGGACTCGCTCGCCTTTCATGAGGCCTTCGCTGACATCGTTGCGCTGATGCAGCACTTTACCATGGACAACGTGGTGCGGCATGAGTTGGGCCGCACCGGCGGGAGGCTCCGTTCGGTAAACCTGCTGACAGGGCTTGCCAGCCAGTTCGGCCACGCCACGGGGCGGGGCGGGGCACTGCGCATGGCGCTGGAAACGCTTCGCAACGAACAGACGGAGCGGGATGAGGGCAAGGAGGTTGTCACCCGCACGCTGAAGGACGCTCTGGAGCCGCATGATCGCGGCCAGTTCCTCGTCGCCGCGATCTTCGACACTTTCGTCACGATCTATGAGCGGCGCACGCTGGACCTGTTCCGCATGGCAAATGCGCGCCCCGGCGACGATCGCCTGCCGGAGCAGCTCATCGCCCGCCTGGCAGCCGAAGCCGCCAAGGTCGCGCAATCGGTGCTGTCGATGTGCGTGCGCGGGCTGGACTACCTGCCGCCAGCCGACGCGACCTTTGGCGATTACCTGCGGGCTGTCATTACCGCCGACACCGATCTCGTCCCCGATGACAAGTTGAATTATCGCGTTGCCCTGGCTGAATCCTTCCGCAAGCGCGAGATCCCGGTTCAGGGCACCATGTCCTATGCCCCCGCCTCGCTATGCTGGGAACCGCCTGACCTGCGCGAGTTCGAAGACCTGATCGCGCGCAACGCTGAAAAAGGAGAGGATTCCAGCCCCGATATGCTCTTCGCCGCCGCGCTGCGCGACATGACCCTTTTTGCACGCGTGAACGGCAGCACTCCCCAGCACTTTCGCCCCCGCGATGAAGACCCGCGCTTCATGCCCCGGGACAGCGAGCTCAACTACTACGTCGAAAGCAGTCGCTCGACTTACATCAAGGGCGGGATGGACGACCGCAACCTGCGCGAAGAGGCGATGCGGGTGGTCATGCGTAACCAGCGTGCGATGTACAACTGGCTGATCAGCGCATCGGACGATGTCGCCGTGGAGCGCATGTGGGAGGCGCTGCTGGGCCTGCGCACCTTGCCGCTGGGCAAGCGGCGCGACGATGAAGCCGCCCGAAAGAGCCCCAAATCGATTTCGGCCCGGTCGTTCAAGGTGGGCGACGTACGCAAGGCGCGTTGGCCGCGCGTCTGGCGCGACGCAATCTCCATAAGAGGGGGGGACACGATAATCCTGCCCAGCGTCGAAGTGCATTCGGTTCGCGTGGCGCGCCGTGCGGGTCCAGGAGGCAACGGCGAAGTGTTTCAGCTCGTCGTCCAGATCACCCAGAGGCGGCGCGGCTATTTCAACGAAAATGTGCAGAAGCGCGTGGATGAGAACGGACCGCGCCGTGGTCCTGCTGACGAGGATGGCAGGCAGGGCGCGGACCTGGACCCACAGGACTTCTGGTTCCGGGGCGGCTCAACAATCATCGTGGACCTGCGCGATGGCCGGCTGCAGCGCATCATCCGCCAGCGTATCGACAACGATCACAGGCTGGGGCGCCAGCGCAGCTTCATCCTGGGCGACAGCACGGCGCTCGCCATGACCGCAGCTACCAGCGAAGCGGCAAGTGGGCACGATGCACGCGTGACCGGCTTTGAGTCAGAACCCTTCGCCTTCATGCACGGGGAACTGCAATGAGCGATGATGGGGCCAGTGGGGGCAAGACCATCGTCGATAGCGTTGCCGTCCGCATGTACCGGCGGCTGCTGGGCGACTGTTTCCTCATCACGGTCAAAGGGCATCGCGAAGGGGACGAGAATGAGCCGGTCGCTTCCTACATCCTGATCGACTGCGGCGTCCTGCAAGGGACCAACGGCGCCGGCGACCTGATGCGTGAGGTGGTCCAGGACATATACGCGGCGACGGGCGGCAAGCCGCTCGATCTTGTGATCGTGACGCACGAGCATCACGATCACATCAGCGGCTTCGGTCTGGCGCGCACAGTGTTCGACACGCAGCACCAGAAGGCGAAGGCGCTCAACCAGCTGTGGTTCGCCTGGACCGAAGACCCCGCCGACGAGGACGCCCGCACCTATCAGGCCAAGTACGGCCATGCCTTTGCCACGCTGGCCAAGCTGTCCGAAAAGCTGAAGATCCCGACCAAGGCGGCTGGAGCCTCAGGCGAACTGCTGGGCCTTGCCGGATTTTCGGGGCCATTGGGGCTGGACCGCGCGCCCGGTGCTAAGCCGCTGCGCGGAAGCAGGGCGATCTATGCGCGGCTGCGCGAATGGGCGGGTGACGGCAATACGAAATACATGTCACCGGGGCAGGTCGTCACGACGCCGGGCGATATAGGCCTTACCGCCTATGTGCTTGGTCCGCCGCGCGACAACGATTTCCTGACAAAGTCGCTGCCGTCCTCCGGCGCCAACTCGGAAACCTATCTTGCCATGGCGGGGATCGGTGACACGAACGGAGCGCAGTCCCAGTCGCCGTTCCCGCCGCGCTGCCGTTGGCGCAGCGATGCAGAGGTAAAGGCGGCGCAAAAGCCATCGTGCGACAAGGATCCGGTTCACTGGCTGCACAGCCGCTATTACGCTCCGGCGGCCCCGTGCAGGGGCGGGGTCCACAAGCCCAAGGAGGGGCCAGCCTGCCGTGGCGATTTCTCCCGGCACGAACCGCAGACATACCGGCGGATCGACGGTACGGCGCGCGCCGCCTTTTCCAACCTTGCGCTGCGTATGGACAACAATACCAACAACACCAGCCTTGTCGTCGCTTTCGAGTTGCCTGACGATGCCGGGGTCATGCTCTTCGCCGCCGATGCGCAGGTGGGCAACTGGCTTTCGTGGGAGAAGGTGGAGTACCGCACCGATCCCAATGCCCAGCCGCTGCCGCTGACAACCGCATCCCTGCTGGCGCGGACGAAGCTCTACAAGGTCGGTCATCACGGAAGCCACAACGCAACGCTGCGCGACAAGGGGCTGGAGCTGATGAGCGACGATCTTGTCGCCCTGATCCCGACCGACGCGAAGTTCGCGCTTGAGCAATCGTCCGGCTGGCTGATGCCCAATCCCCGCGTGGATGAAGCGCTGCAGGCCAAGACGCATGGCCGCGTGCTGCGGGGGGACATTCCCTCGGCCAGGACCGTCGCCGAACATCGCAAGTTCGATGCGACGCGCGCGGGCGACTTCGCTGGCCGGATCACCGACAACAAGGTCTGGGTCGAATACCGGATCTATTCCCGCAGCGGGCAGCAGGAGGGCAATGCATGAGTGAGGAAGACGGCAACCTTGTCCCGCTGCGCCCCGGGCGCGAGCAGTCTGTTGGCCAGCCGCCGCCTTCGGAATCCGGCATCACCGATACCAGTGCCGTCGCGCTTTCCGGCGGCGGCTATCGCGCCATGCTATTCCACCTCGGCTTCCTGTGGCGGTTGCGGGATGCGGGAATACTGCAGGGCATAGACCGGTTTTCCAGCGTTTCGGGAGGTTCGATCACGGCGGGCATGCTGGCTGCCGCTTGGCCCAGCATCGACTGGAACGACGACGGCTCCAGCTTCCGAAGGCTGGTTGCCGGTCCGATCATGGAGCTTTCGGGCGAATCCATCGACGTGATCGGCGCGCTGATCGGGCGGATTCCGGGCATGGGTGGAACCTGGGTTCGCCGTGCCTATGACAAGCACCTGTTCAAGGGAAAGCGACTTGCCGACCTGGCGGACCGGCCGCGTTTCATCTTCAACGCGACCAGCCTTCACAGTGGCAAGCTTGTCCGCATCAACCAGGACTATTTCGCCGACTGGTCGACGGGCCGCTGGGATGTGGGCGACATGACGGTGGCGACCGCCGTTACCGCATCGTCGGCTTTCCCGCCGGTGCTGTCACCGATCGTGGTGGACTTGTCGGGCCATCGAGCAATCCCGACCTCCGGCACGATCTACAAGCCGCCTCCAAAGCTGTTCCTGGTTGATGGCGGCGTTTACGACAACCTTGGTATCGAGCCGGTGTGGAAGCGCAATCGGACCATCTATGTCAGCGATGCCGGCGCCCAGTTCGATTATTCGCCCGACGGTGCCTACCTGCTGACAAAGCAGGCACTGCGGACGACTTTCATCATGCAGGACCAGATCGGCGCGCTGCGGTTCCGCCAGATGCTGCAGGGTTTTGCCGCTGTGAGCGATGCGGAACACCACCGCAAGGGCTTCCTTGTTTCCAGCGACTACTTCATCCAGCCACGGCCATCCGGCGGGATCGAGTTTTCCGAACCGCGCGCGCGGTCAATCGCGGCAACGCGCACCTGCCTCTCCAAATTCGCGCCGGAACTTTCCAAGCAACTGGTCAACTGGGGCTATGTCGCCACCGATGACAGATTGCGGACCGGCGGGCATGCCGCCAGCCAATGCAAACTACCCTATCCCGAATGCCCGCTGGCATGAACAGAACAGGGATAGGCCCAAAGATAGGAGAAATTTGACTTTCCTACATAACCTTATTGGCGATAACCAAAATGAACGCTCATCGCGACAAGTTTATTCCTATTAGGGTTATTTCGAGAAGGAACAGGATATGGCACTGGAATTTTCCGGACCCGCCACCGGGCTCGACGACGCCGCCATCGAATCCGCAGCGACCAGGATCGGTTGCCAGGTAGCCGCCGTCCGTGCGGTGATCGATGTGGAAAGCAGGGGCGGGTTCCTTCCCGACACCCGGCCCAAGATCCTGTTCGAACGCCACTATTTTTCGCGGCTGACAAAGGGCAAATTCAATGCCTCCAACCCGGACATCTCCAATCCCAAATGGGGCGGCTACAAGGGCGGTGCGGCGGAATACGAACGGCTTGGACGGGCCATCAAGTTGGACCGGGATGCAGCACTGCGCTCGGCAAGCTGGGGCGCTTTCCAGATTATGGGTGACAACTACAAGGCATGCGGTTTCGACAGTGCAGAGGCCTTCGTGAAGGCCATGGTTTCCGGGGCTCCCGCGCACCTTGATGCCTTTGTCGGGTTCGTCAAAAAGAACGGGCTGTCTGACGAGCTGATCCGCACCGATTGGGCGGGCTTTGCGCGCGGCTATAACGGTCCGGCATACAAGGCGAACAAGTACGATGATAAGCTGGCCGCTGCCTATCGTTTCCATTCGGATGGTGGCTCGCACGCAGATTCCCCCCGTCCGCTGCTGCGGCAGGGCGACAAGGGTGAAGCGGTACAGCAGGTCCAGCTGGCACTGGGGATCAAGGACGATGGCGATTTCGGTCCGAAAACCAAAAGAGCGGTGATCGCCTTCCAGAAGAAGAGCGGGCTCTATGCTGACGGCATCGTCGGCAAGAATACCTGGGCAAAGCTGGATACGGACTAACTGATACTTTCATGCCGTTCACAGGATTTGGCGGTTTTTGCAGCGCCTTGTGCATCGGGTGTGCAAGGCATAAGCTGCCATCTGTCCAGGCGCGGAGATTCCCTCCTTGCTGTCGGATAATTGTCATCGAACCGTAACAGATCGGAACCATGCGGGCAGCGGCGGCGGAAATCCCGGAAGGCATGGAGATGGCGGAGCTTGCAGCGGATTCCGTTGCTGATCTTGTTGGCAGTAGTCCCTATTTCAATCGCGAGCTCAGCTGGCTGGCCTTCAATCGGCGCGTTCTGGCTGAGGCGGTAAATCCGCGTTATCCGTTGCTCGAACGGCTTCGCTTTCTGTCGATTTCCGGCAGCAACCTGGACGAGTTCCTCATGGTCCGCGTCGCCGGCCTTGCCGGGCAGGCACGCCGCCAGATTGATGAGATTTCCATCGATGGAATGACGCCCTCGCAGCAGCTCACCGCCATCCGTGAGGCCGTGGCCGAGCTGGAGGATGAGCAGCAATCCATCTGGAAGGATTTGCGCCAGCAACTCGCCGCCGAAGGGATCGGCATCGTTGGCAATCGCAGGTTGGATTCCAGCCAGACCCGCTGGCTTCGCGAGTACTTCTCCGAACACCTGATGCCGATCATCACTCCGCAGGCGATCGATCCGGCGCACCCCTTCCCCTTCGTCGCGAACCAGGGAATGGGCATCCTGTTTTCGCTGACACGTGTCGCCGACAATGCGCCGGTGATGGAGATGGTGTTGATACCGAACGCCCTGCCGC
>JBEVKC010000061.1:0-8211 GCA_040509895.1 Novosphingobium sp.
ACCACTGCGGCGAACGGCGGTGACTCGGGATTGGGGGAGATGCCCTGCGGCGTGATCGCGTGACAGGCAGAGCAGCGTGCCTCGGCAAAGGCGTGTCCCCGTTCCACCGGCGTCATCGCTGGCTGCGGAAGAGCGGAAGCCGTTTCCGGCGGTTGCGACGCCGCAGAGCAGGCGGTGAGCGCAAGGAGCGCAATGACTGGCAATCTGATCATCAGGCGATCTTCTGCTTCACCAGTTCGATCGCACGGGCAATCGACGCGTCCCGATCAAGCTCGGACGTGTCCAGCAAGATGGCGTCGTCGGCGGCGCGCAATGGTGCGTCCTTGCGGTTGGTGTCGCGTTCATCGCGGGCCCGCATGTCGTCGACGATTTCCTTCAGCGTGAAGGCGTAGCCTGCTTCGACCATTTCGGCGTAGCGGCGCCGCGCGCGCGCTTCGACGCTGGCGGTGACAAACAGCTTCACATCAGCTTCAGGCGCGATCACCGTGCCGATGTCGCGGCCGTCCAGTACGGCGCCGCGGGCTTGCAACGCGAAGGACCGCTGGCGGTCAAAGAGGGCCTTGCGCACGGCCGGATAAATCGAGACACGACTTGCGAAGCCCCCGGCAACTTCGGATCGCAGGTCCATTTCATCCAGCAGGTCGGCGGGGAAATTGCACGCGGCGAGGGCATCTGCCTCATTGTCGGGATTGCCGCCGTTAAGCGTCACCTGCCTGCCGACCGCGCGATACAGCAGGCCAGTGTCGAGATGAGGCAGGTGGAAATGCTCTGCCAGCGCGCGGGCAATGGTGCCCTTGCCCGAGGCGGTATAGCCGTCGACGGCGATGATCATGCCTGCCTCCCAAGCAATTTTGCCTGCCGCCGTTCGCGGAATGCCTTGATCAGTCCCCAGATGGCGATGGCGGCCCAGAAGCCTTCCAGCACAAGCGAGGGAGGGTTCATGTTGACCATCAGCGACACGGTGAGGAACGCCGCGCCCGCAAGGTTCACGCCGTGCTGGATAAAGGGATTGGGCTCATCCTTCGCCGTCATATAGCCATAGGCAAAGATGATGCAGGCCATGCCGACAAAGCCGATCGAGGTGGCAAGGGTGTGGTTCATGAACTGAGCCCGTCCAGCAGGGATTCGAAAGTCGGGAAGCTCGTGGCGATGGGGCGGGTGTCGTCCACTTCCACGCCGCTGCGGCTTGCAAGGCCCGCAACGGCCATGGACATGGCGATGCGGTGATCGAGGTGGGTCGCGATAGTGCCGCCGCCCGGTAGCGGATCGCCGCCAGTGCCCTCGATGGTGAGGCCGTCTTCCTGCTCGCTCACGCGCGCGCCCGCGGCGGCGAGGGCCGTCGCCATGACGGAGAGGCGGTCCGATTCCTTGACGCGCAACTCATCCAGTCCCGTCGTCACCGTGCGACCCTTGGCGAGCGAGGCAGCAACGAAGAGGGCCGGGAATTCATCGATCATCGACGGGGCCACTGCCGGGTCCACTTCAATGCCGGTCAGTGCAGAGTGGCGAACCAGCAGGTCCGCAACTGGTTCGCCGCCGACTTCGCGGGCGTTCACTTCCTCGATCTGGCCGCCCATCTGGCGCAGCACGTCGATCAATCCGGCGCGGGTGGAGTTGAGGCCGACGTTCTCGATAGTCAGTTCACTGCCCGGAACGAGCAGGGCAGCAACAATGAAGAAGGCCGCCGATGACGGATCGCCGGGCACGTCGATCTGCTGCGGGCGAAGCTCTGCCTCGCCGCGCACGCGGATAATGCGCGTGCCATCTGTTTGGACATCGACAGTCAGTTCCGCGCCAAAGCCGCGCAGCATCCGCTCCGAATGATCGCGTGTCGGCACCGGTTCGATCACCGTAGTGATTCCCGGCGTGTTCAGCCCGGCCAGCAGCACCGCGCTCTTTACCTGTGCCGAGGCAACGGGCAGGCGGTATTCGATCGGCACTGCCGGCGAAGCGCCGCGCATCATCAGCGGCAGCGTGCCGCCCGGTGACGACGTGAAGTCCGCGCCCATCAGCGAAAGCGGATCGATCACTCGGCCCATCGGCCGTTTTGACAGGCTGGCGTCGCCAATGAAGCTCGCCGTGATGGGGTGGCTGGCGACAAGGCCCATAAGAAGGCGCGTGGACGTGCCGCTGTTGCCCATATCGAGTGCTGTCTGTGGCTGGAGCAGCGCGCCGACTCCAACGCCGCTCACCCGCCATTCGCTTCCCGAAGGTTCATTGGCACCGATTCGCTCTATTGTCGCGCCCATCGCCCGCATCGCGGCGGCGGTGGCCATTACATCCTCACCCTCCAGCAGGCCGGAAATGCGGCTCTCGCCCACCGCCAGCGCGGACAGCATTATCGAGCGGTGGCTGATAGACTTGTCACCAGGCACGCGAATCCGCCCTTTCAGCGCTCCTGCAGGCAGGAAGCGGCGCGGACGCATGGTATCTGGGCTGGAGGAGTGCACGGCGGGCTTTCGATCCGGAGTGGGGAGCAGGCGCGCGGCTTTTGACAGCGGGCGCGGCCTATGGCAAGGCGCGCGCCGCGCTTGATTTCGGTGGGCGCAGTCACCATCAACGCAAAAGCTTTTTACCGGTTCGCCGCGCCCTGCAGTGAACCATCGCGAGGGATTTTCATGGTCAAGCCAGAATGGGGCGCCAAGCATGGCTGCCCGAAATGCGGCACCCGCTTCTACGATCTGGGCAAGGACGATCCCGTCACTTGCATCGAATGCGGCTATGCCTGGCATCCGGAAACGGTCCTGAAATCGAAGCAGCCGATTCCGTATGAAGAGATCCAGAAAGCCAAGGCTCTCGAAACGGCCGACACTGATCTGGCCGAGGAAGATCTGGACATCGACGACGACGGCGATTCGCCGGATAACGACGTTGATCTGGGCGGTGACGACGATTTGGGCGTGACCGGCCACGATGATGAGGGCGACGAAATTTAACCCCTTGCCAAGCTCGGGAGTCGCCACTAGAGGGCGGCCTCCCGAGCCGATGGCACGGGATGAGATTGCCTCCCAGGGCGTCTCGAAGTGAAATGAATGGGGCCTTAGCTCAGCTGGGAGAGCGCCTGCATGGCATGCAGGAGGTCAGCGGTTCGATCCCGCTAGGCTCCACCATTTCAGATCATTTCGCGTGAGATTTGGTGCACGCCGGGCATGGCTCCGACCTGAATCAAATCTCACTAAATCTCTTGGCCGCAAGGTCTTGAGTGGGTGATTAATATCACGCTGGCCGACGAGGTTTCGTCCGCCGGCGTTTTTCGCGTTTTGGAGTTCACGGGCCCATGTTCGACACACTCAGCGATCGTCTTGGCGGCGTGTTCGACAAGCTGCGCGGTCGCGGCGCCCTGAAGGAACAGGACGTCCGCGATGCCATGCGAGAGGTGCGAATCGCCCTGCTTGAGGCAGACGTCGCACTCCCCGTCGTTCGCCGCTTCATCGATGACGTTACCGAAAAGGCTGTCGGCCAGTCGGTCCTGAAGTCGGTCACGCCCGGCCAGCAGGTCGTAAAGATCGTCAACGACGCGCTGGTAGAGATGCTGGGCGGCGACGAGACGGTCGGCCTCGAACTCGCAGCAACCCCGCCGGTCGTCATCATGATGGTTGGTCTGCAGGGCTCGGGCAAGACCACCAGCACGGCCAAGCTGGCCAAGCTGATCAAGGAAAAGCACGGCAAGAAGGCGATGATGGCGTCGCTGGACGTCAATCGCCCCGCCGCGCAGGAACAGCTTGCCATCCTGGGTGAGCAGGTCGGCGTCGCCACGCTGCCGATCATTGCCGGCCAGCAGCCGGTGGACATCGCGACACGTGCGATGAACGCCGCGAAGCTGCAGGCCGTGGACGTGCTGCTGCTCGACACCGCGGGCCGTCTCCACGTCGATGCGCAGCTGATGGACGAGATGAAGGCGGTTGCAGCTGTCTCATCGCCCAAGGAAACGCTGCTCGTCGTCGACTCGCTCACCGGCCAGGACGCGGTGAACGTCGCGCAGAGCTTTTCCGGACAGGTTGACCTTACTGGCGTCATCCTCACCCGCATGGACGGCGATGCGCGCGGCGGTGCTGCGCTTTCGATGCGCGCCGTCACGGGAAAGCCGATCAAGTTTGCCGGTACCGGCGAAAAGCTCGACGCGATCGAGCCCTTCCATCCCAGCCGTGTCGCGGGCCGCATCCTTGGCATGGGCGACATCGTCTCCATCGTCGAGAAGGCCGCAGCCTCCATCCAGGAGGAAGATGCCGAGCGCATGGCAGAGCGGATGGCCAAGGGTCAGTTCGACATGAACGACCTGCGCACCCAGCTCAAGCAGATGCAGAACATGGGCGGCCTTGGCGCGCTTGCCGGGATGATGCCGGGCATGAAGAAGGCCAAGGCGGCGATGGCCTCGTCCGGCATGGATGACCGCGTGCTGCTGCGCATGGACGCGATCATCGGGTCGATGACGCCGAAAGAGCGCACCCGGCCCGACCTGCTCAATGCCAAGCGCAAGATCCGCATCGCCAACGGTTCGGGCGTGCAGGTTCAGGACGTCAACAAGCTTCTCAAGATGCACCAGGAAATGGAGCGCGCGATGAAGCAGATCAAGAAGATGGGCGGGCTCAAGGGCCTCGGCGCACTGTTCGGCAAGGGTGGCCTTGGCGCTGCCATGCCGGGTCTCGGCGGCGGCGGTGGCGGCTTGCCCGGCCTCGGCGGGGGCGGCGGTGCCCCCGATCTCTCTCAGTTTCTCAAAAAGTAATTTTCAGCATCCAAGCATTTGAACGAAAGGTAAGATCATGTCCGTTTCTCTCCGTCTGTCGCGTGGCGGCTCCAAGAAGCGCCCTTATTACAAGGTCGTCGTCTCCAACAGCCGCGCTCCCCGCGACGGCAAGTACCTTGAGCAGGTCGGCACCTACAACCCGCTGCTCGCCAAGGATGACGAGAACCGCGTTCGCCTGGTCGAAGACCGCGTCCGCTACTGGCTGGGCGTTGGCGCACAGCCGACCGACCGCGTTGCCCGCATGCTCGACAAGGCCGGCATCAAGGAGCGCGCCGCTACCGTGAACCCGTCGAAGGGTGAGCCGGGCAAGAAGGCCAAGGAACGCGCCGAGGAAAAGGCTGAGAAACTGCGCGAAGCTGAAGAAGCCGCCAAGGAAGCCGCTGCCGCACCGGTTGTCGAAGAAACACCCGCCCAGGAAGTTGCTGCCGAGGAAGCCGCTCCGGCTGCCGAAGAAGCTGCTCCCGCCGCTGAAGAGGCTCCCGCTGAGGAAGCCGCTGGCGAAGAACAGCCTCAGGGCTAATCAGTCTTGGCTACAGACAAACCCGTCACCCTTGCTGCCGTCACCGGCGCGCATGGCGTGACGGGTGAAGTCCGTCTCAAACTGTTCGGTGAAGGCGTGGCGGCGCTGAAGCGCTACCGCGCCTTTAACGATGCCAGCCTGACGGTGGAAAAGCTGAAGGACGACGGCAAGGGCGGCGCCATCGCCCGCTTCGCCGAAGTGCCCGACCGCACCGCCGCCGAAAAGCTGCGCGGCACGGCGCTGACCGTCCCCCGCTCGTCCCTCCCGCCACTGGCTGAGGGCGAATATTACCACGCCGACCTGCTCGGCCTGCCCGCAGTCTCCACCACTGGAGAGGCGCTGGGCACCTGCATAGCCATCGACAACTACGGTGCGGGCGACGTGCTGGAAATCCAGCGCGAAAACGGCAAGCGCTTCATGGTCCCGATGCGGGTCGAGGCAGTGCCGGAGTGGGATGCCGAGCGGCTGGTCGTAGAAGCGGCCTACGCTGACCAATGACCTTTGCTGCCACCGTCCTGACCCTCTACCCGGAAATGTTCCCCGGCCCGCTTGGGATGTCGTTGGCAGCGCGCGCGCGTGATGAAGGGAAGTGGACCCTCGATACGGTCCAGATTCGCGATTTTGCCATCGACAAGCACCGCACTGTCGACGACACACCGGCGGGTGGCGGCGCCGGGATGGTGCTGCGTGTGAATGTGCTGGCTGCGGCTGTCGATCATGCGTTGGGCCTCCAGCCCGACTGCCCCGTCATCGCCATGACCCCGCGCGGGAAGCCGCTGACGCAGGAGCGCGTGCGCGAACTGGCGGAGGGGCCGGGCGTTATCGTTCTATGTGGCCGGTTTGAGGGCTTTGACGAGCGCATCTTTGAAGGTCGGCCCGTGGAGGAAGTCTCCATCGGTGACATTGTCCTGTCTGGCGGAGAGCCTGCCGCTCTGATGCTGCTCGATGCCTGCGTGCGCCTGCTTCCCGGCGTCATGGGCGCGGCGTCGAGCGGGACGGAAGAATCGTTCGAAAGCGGCCTTCTGGAATATCCGCATTACACCCGCCCGCCCGAGTGGGAGGGGCATACCATTCCAGATGTCCTACGTTCAGGTGACCATGCGAAGATCGCCGCCTGGCGCAGGCAGCGCGCCGAGGAGGATACTCGCGCCCGCAGGCCAGACTTGTGGGATAATTACGCTGCAGGGCGTTCCAGGCCTCGCTGATCCTGCTTGGGGGCATTCTGCTGTACCTTGCGGTGCTTTAGCAGAAACCACGGAACGTGCTCCGGATCGAACTTCAAGCGGCTCTTCTGATGCGAGAAGGGCGGCATGTGGTCTCCCACGATCAAAATGTCCGTTGGCGGAAAACCCGGCTGGCTTACCATTTTTGCGAGTGCCGCCGCCGTGTCGTCCCAGACGGAATACATGCGGCAGATAATCGGGAAGTCTGCGTCGTCACTGCCGCCCAACTGCTTGCAATTTGTCGTTCCCAGCTTGGGGTCCTCTATGACGGGCAGATGGGAGTTCAGCGTCAGCCAATAGATAAACTGCGGCTTTGACCGGTCCTTCAGCTGTTCACCGATGATCTGCGGTATGTCACGGTCGCAGGCGCCGGCAAAGACGTTGGGGCAGGCTGCAGCACCCTTCGCCTCGACTTCGTCCTCAAAATTTGAGTGCTCGATGCCGATCAGCGGATACCATTGCTTCCTGTCAAAGAATCGCGGCGTAAATGCGTGGTATGACGTCGTGCGATACCCTTTTGCGGCAAGCATCGCGGGCAGGCAATTGGGCTGCGGCCCCGAGATTTCGTCATAATCGCCCCACCGCCCGCACAGTTCCCGCATTTCGCCGCTGGTGGTTGAACCGAAAAAGGCCGTCGAGCCGCGACTTACGTCATACCGAGCAGCGATTTCCGGCCGTAGCCAGATCTGTTCCAGCCTGGATTTCATATGCTGATCGCGCGGTAGGCCCATAGCTTCTACGATGACCACCATGACATTGGTCTTGCCATCGGCCAGCTTGAGGAATTGGGTCTGCTGTGTCGCCGACGTGAACGGTGCCCCTTCGGGCGCGAGACGGGTGTAGGAGCCCATGGTGCCCTTCGACGCATGTACGTCGAGAGTCCCGGCGAGAAGCACCGCTGACACCGCGGCAATAAGAATGCGCCAGTCCGTGAATGCGGCGTCAGCCTTGGTCAGCCAAAGTCCGGCGAACAAACAGCCCGCGATAAGCGCTGCTCCGGCGATATATTCCGGCGAGACTGCAGGCTGAATGTCAAGCACCAGGCCGATGACCGACATGATCATCGACGAAGCCATGTTGAACATGTGGGCGATGAATACGATAACCAGATAGGCCAGCAATCCGGTAAAGGCGACGCGACGCGCCCAGACCGGCATACGACGCGCGATCAGTCCGACGATGCCGCAGATTATTATCTCGAAAACCCGCATCGGGCCACCCATCAGGGTTATGGGCAGGAACGGAAGGTTGGGCAGCACCAGCCAGCACGCGAGCCAGTTCAGAAACCGGCGAAGCTCTGCATCGTCCTGGGCAGGTGTGGCAACGACTGGAATGCTGGACATGGAAACCCCTTTGCGTGTCCCCTGCCCAAACAAGGTTAATATTGGACTTACGTTTGCTATTGGCTCGCCTGCGCGCTTACCCCTTGCAACTTACCGCATCGCAGCGTATGCGCCGCGCCTTCGACAACCCTGCCTGCCTTGCGGGACGGGAGCGTGATTCCTGAAATGCTGCGATCGGGGAATTACGGGTCAAACATCGGTTACGCAGGCCGGACCTTTGGGAGCGCCACTCCGGCGTTCGGGACCGACCTGCCTCTGGCGCGCGGCATGTAGATAGGGACCAGGGCAAGTGAACCTGATTCAGCAGATTGAAGCCGAGGAAATTGCCAAGGCTTCCAAGGATATTCCGGAATTCCGCGCTGGTGACACCCTGCGCGTTGG
>JBEVKC010000062.1:0-4816 GCA_040509895.1 Novosphingobium sp.
TCGGCCAGGCGGAAGATCTGGCCCGGATCGGCCATGTCCGATGCCACACCCGCCAGCGAGTGAACCTGCTCGAGAAATGCCGCCAGATCCTCCGGCCGGTACATATGGCCGAACTTGGCAACAAAGCTGTCGCGGCCCAGCGCTGAGAGCGCGGGAATGTCTGCCTCGGTCGCCGGGCGTAGTATCAATCCTGTCAAAGCAGCCTCGTCATGCAAATGCTGAAATCGTCGGAAATGTAATCGCCGAAAGGAGGGCATTCGGCAAAGCCATGTGCATCATAAAGGCTGCGCGCGGGCAGGAATTCTTCGGGTCGCCCGGTCTCAAGGCTCAGCCGCGCATAGCCGCGCCGCCGCGCTTCATCCATCAAATGCAAAAGGATCGCCTTGCCGACGCCCTTTCCGCGGTAGTCCGGTGATGCACGCATTGACTTGATCTCACCATGACCGGCGTCGATTTCCTTCAACGCTCCGCAGCCGGCCAGCACATCGCCGTCCCAGGCAGACCAGAATGTCACGTCGGCTGCCCTTAGGCGCTCAATCGGCATGGCGTGGACGCTGCAGGCAGGGGACCAGCGGTGCATCTCTTCAAGGTGCAGCCGCAACAGCGCCGCGATGGCTTCGCCCGAAAGGTCGTCCTCGACAATTTGCAGGTTCACAGCGCCCCCTGTTCAGTGACGGTCACAACTTACCTGCCCTAAATTTGCCAGCCAGCCGAGTAATTTGACTCGCATGTACCATTAACCACGACTAACTTCCCGCTTACTTGGCGCCGGACCAACGGCATGGAGGCTCCGACTCCGAGGGGAACTGGCGCGGCAACAGCGCAGATAGCGGTTGCCCCGCGTTTTGGGGAGTAGTCTGATGAGTCTATTTCGTTATGCGGCCCCTGCGGCCGCCCTGCTGTCGTTTGCATTCGCCTCACCCGCCATGGCCCAGGACGAGTGGCCCTTCAACTTTGGCGATTTCGTCGAAGTTTCGGGCATCGACGTCGATGATGGCCATGACCTCGACTATGCCAAGCACCTCGCAGGATTGTGGAGGAAGGGACAGGATTACGCCAAGCAACAAGGCTGGATCACAAGCTACGAGGTTCTGCAGAACCAGTTTCCGCGCAAGGGTGAGCCGGACATCTACCTGGTCACCCATTTCCCCAACTTCGCCAGCCCGGCCGAAGAGACCAAGCGCGACGCCGCCTATCGCGCCCACATGCAGCGCACGATCGCGCAGCTGGACGCCGAATCCGGTGAACGGGCGAAGTATCGTTCCCTCACTGGTTCGATGCTGCTTCGGCAGTTGAACTTCAAGTAGCCAGGGCAACGAGGGATGGCCTAGCCATCCCTCGTAAACTTGTCGGCCTTGCGCTTGCCCATCCGAAGACCCGATTCCAGCCGCGCGCGCAGTTGAGTGTAGTAAGCTTCAAGGAACGCGCGTTCGTCGCCGTGTCCCGGATCCCAACAAATCTTGCGGCAGATGGCATCGTGCACCGATGCCAGCGCCTCGGGACGGTTCTCGCGAAGGACGCGTTCCAGCGTCTGCAATTCGTATTCGCCATAAACGGCAAGCTCCGCCTCGCCAAAACGGTAGGAGGGCGGCGTAGCTGAAGCGCGCACTGACATCACCGTTTCCAGCTTGCGCTTGGGCGCTTCCACCACCCAGCTTCCGGCGATGATGTCGCCCGCGCGCAGGCGGTCGCGGTTGAAGCAAGGGAACAGCGCGAAGACGAGGAACCATGCGGTGGCCGCCAATCCCGCAGCGCCCGTGTCGCCGCCGTCGCTTGCGTTGGCGAGAAATACCAGCGGCAGGAACAGCTCTATGTCGCGCAGCAGATTGCGAGCGATCACCATTTCGGCGGAAAGCCTGCCACCATCCCGCGCGGCGATGCGGATGCCCAGCATCCGCTTGCCCGGCGTCGCGCCGCGCGGTCCCAGTTCAAAGAACAGGAAGTAGGCGTTGCGGAACAGAAACATCGACGCGATCCACGTGATCAGCAGGAACTGCATTGCCTGCCCCGCTGTCCCGTCGCTCGCTTCCAGCCCCTCCACGCCGGCCAAGCCTCCGGCGAGCCAGATCAGCCCCAGCGTGGTGAACAGCATCAGCAAAAATATGAAAGACAGGTCGAGCAGGAGCGCCCCGAAGCGAGAGCCCCTGCTCGCCAGCGTCAGCGGCAGGGCGATGCCTTCAGGCGTCACCATGGTCCGCGCGCGATCGCTGCCACGCAGACGGGCCGTCGTGATGGCGTTCATGGCGTGGCGCCTTTCGCGGAGCCACGCCCGAAGGCGTAGAAATAGGTCAGCCAGAACACCAGCATGAAGCCGCCGACGGCAAAGCGCCCCGACGTCGTGTCGATCAACTGCCGGGCAAAGGCTTCGAGCATCGCCGCCGCGACCAGCATCAGCACGACGCCTGCCATGACAAGCGAGGCGCGCTGTCCCGCCTCAGCCGCAGCCGCCATCACGCTGCGCTTGCCCGGAAAGGCCATGGACCGGCCGATATGCAGCCCCGCGCCGCCCGCCAGCAGGATGGCGAAGATCTCTGTCGTGCCGTGGACGGCCAGCCATCCGGCGAAGTCCAGCGTCAGCCCCTGCCCATGATAGAGCCACAGCATCGCGCCCATGACTCCCATGTTGTGGACCAGCAGGAGCAGCGTCGGCACGCCAAAGGCAAAGCCCAATGCGAAGGCAAGGATCGACACCTGCGCATTGTTGCTGAACAGGAATGCGGCGAACACGGACAGTGCGTCCTGCCCCTTATTGCCGAAAAGCGTGTCGTGAAGCACTTCTCGACTGGCGCCCGGTACGCGCTGGTCTGCGAACTCCGTGGGCACGAGGGCGTGATACCATTCCACGTCGCTCGCCACGAGCAGCCAGCCGACGACGACGCCGGCGACCATGACCGCCAGCGCAATCAGCAAGTCCAGCCAGATCGCCCGCACGGCGCGGCTCCAGTCGCCGCCAAGGAACCGGCGGAACCACTGACCAAGCGAGACGCGCGGCCCATAGACGAGGAACCACGCCCGCTGTACCAGCGCCTCAAGATAGGCCAGTGTCGCGGCATCGAGGGACGTTTCACGCGCGACCGAAAGGCTGGAGGCGACGGTGCGATAGAGCACCGGCAGCGCCAGCACGTCTTCGTCGGACAGCTTGCGCAGCCGACCAGCTTCCATTCGCGAGACGATGACTTCAAGCTTCTGCCAGTCACCCTCGCGCTCCAGCCGGAAGCGGTCGGAACGCAGCGCGGCGGCTTCGATGGCCTGTTGCCCATTGCTCATCCAATCGCCCCCGAACGCTTGATTGAAAGATAAGCGTCGATCAGCCGCGTACCGATCTGGTCATGCCGCGCCTCGATAACATCGACGCCGATCTGCTGCAGCCGCCGCACGACCAGTGCGCGCTGGCGAAGAAGCGAATCTGCCGTCACCGACATGGCGAGCGACTGCATGTCATCAGGCGCAGCTTCAGCCATGCCTTCAAGCTCCTCATCGGCGAGGGTGACGAACAGGACGAGGTGGCGCGATACGAGACGGCCGATGCCCTCCACCATCAGTTCGGCGCTGGTCGGGTCGGTAAAATCACTGAAGACGATAATGAGCGAGCGGCGCTGCAGCTTGCCCGCAAGCGTCGCCAGCGCGAGCGTGAAGTTCGGCTCCTGCGCGTGATAGTCCAGCCCGGCGGCGGCGGTCTGCAATCGGCGGAAATCACGGGTGTCAGCAACGAAAGGCGTCATCATCTCGGGCCGGGCGGCAAAACCGAAAAGCGCCACCTTGTCCCCGCCCTTCAGCGCGACATAGGCCGTCGCCAGCGCGGCAGACACCGCACGGTCGATGCGCGGCAGTCCCGCAACCGGCTCGCACATCGACTGGCCGCAATCGAAGGCAAAGACGATGGGGTTGTTGCGCTCTGTCTCATATTCCTTGGCGTAGAGATGGACGTGGCGGGCAGAGCTTTTCCAGTCGATGCGGCGGCGGTCCATGCCGGGTCGGTATTCGGCCAGTGCCTCAAACTGGCTGCCCTCTCCGCGCAGGCGACGGGCAATGAGGCCGAACTGGGCGTCGCGCAGGAAGGCCTGCAGAGAGGGTGATCGTACGTCGCCAAGGTTCGGCCAGATGCGAACCGGCTGCGCCAGCTCTTGCGAAAGCTGGCGCGCTCCAAGGCCGAGCGGACCTGTCCAGCGTAGCCACAGCCTATCGACCATGCCCGTGCCGCGCCGCGTGGGACGAAAGCGCGTCCTTCCCTGCCATGCGGCCTCGCCAGCGCGGTCGAATTCAAGTTCAGTGCGCCCGCCTTCCATGAGGCGCGGATCGGCGGACACTGCGCATTCGACGGTCCCCTGCCTGCCACCTGAAAAGCGGGCATCTACCTGCATCCACTCCTCGGCCCCGACTTCGATATCGGGAGCAATGACAAGCCGCACGTCTTCCATCCGTCCTGCAGCCAGCGCATCGGCCAGCACGACGAGCAGCAATGCCCCGCCAAGCGCGGGCGCAACGATCCACGCACTGGGCGCGACAGCCGCGATCAGCAGCGCGACCGGCGCCGCCAGCGCGACAAGGATCGCAGCCCGCAGGGTAGGAACAAAGGCGGCGAAGCGAGCCATGCCGGTTAGCGCGGCGCTTCCGTCTGTTCGACCAGTTCGGAGACGAGCGTCTCTACCTGCTTGCCCTCGATCTCGGCCGCCGGGCTCAGCAGCAGGCGATGCCGCAGAACCGAAACCGCGAGCGCCTTTACATCGTCCGGCACCACATAGTCCCGCCCATCCAGCGCAGCGCGGGCACGGGCCGCGCCAGCCAGCAATACGGCAGCGCGAGGCGAGGCACCGCA
>JBEVKC010000063.1:0-6081 GCA_040509895.1 Novosphingobium sp.
GTAACCCGGCGTGCAGGCGGGCCAGTTCACTGCCGGGCAGGAATGCTCCGGTCGGGTTGTTGGGATTGGCAACGAATACCACGCGGGTGTTCGCGTTCACCATCGCCAGCAGGGCATCGACGTCCGTACCGTAATCGCTGTCCGGCGCTTCCACGGGAGTTGCTCCGCAGCGACGCGCGGCGATCTCGTAAAGCGAGAAGCCATAGCGGACGTACAGGACTTCATCCCCGGGCCCGGCGAAGGCACTGGCGGCGATGGTCAGCAATTCGCCCGATCCGGTGCCACACAAGATGCGCGCCGGGTCTATTCCGTGCAGCTTTCCCAGCGCATTGCGCAACGCGGTGCTGTCAGGATCGGGATAGAGCGATGGGATCACCGCCTGCTCACGCGCAGCCACGGCCTTGGGGCTGGTGCCCAGCGGGTTTTCGTTGGCCGAAAGCTTGATAAGCGGGCGCCCGTCCTTGCCGGCTGATTTTCCGGGGACATAGGCGTGGATCGCTTCGATCCAGGGTTTAGGCTTGGGTGCTCCAGTCATGATGGCGGTGCGTGTAGCGAAGCGCGGGGCCGATTGACAGCCTCCGAATGACAGCCGCCCAATTGACAGCGAAGGCCAATCCCCCCAATCCGCTGCACCATGGCCACGGCCCCGATCATCACTGCCAGCGACGTGCTTGAACTCGCCGAACCGCTCCCGCTCGACAGCGGCCAGCGGCTGGAAGGCGTGCGCATTGCCTATGAGGCGTATGGCACGCTTTCACCCGCCCGCGATAACGTCGTGCTTATCTGCCATGCGACCACTGGCGACCAGCATGTCGCCAGCCCGCACCCCATCACCGGCAAGCCCGGCTGGTGGGACCGGACGGTCGGCCCCGGGAAGCCGATCGACACCAATCGCTTCCACGTCATCTGCGCCAACGTGCTGGGAAGCTGCATGGGCTCTACCGGCCCGGCCAGTCTTGCGCCGGACGGCAAGCCCTATGGCATGCGCTTTCCGGTTATCACCATCCGCGACATGGTGCGCGCTCACGTGGCGCTGCTCACCGCGCTGGGCATCGAGAGGGTCCATACGGTCGTCGGCGGATCG
The DNA here is from genome assembly GCA_040509895.1 of Novosphingobium sp. Lineage (GTDB taxonomy): Bacteria > Pseudomonadota > Alphaproteobacteria > Sphingomonadales > Sphingomonadaceae > Novosphingobium. The sequence goes on from JBEVKC010000063.1 coordinate 1,085, forward strand.
ATGGGCGGCATGCAGGCGCTGAGCCTCGCCGCCAATTGGCCGCACATTCCGGAGCGCGTGCTGGTTATCGCCGCAACCGCGACCATGCCGGCACAGAATATTGCCTTCCAGGAGCTTGGACGGCAGGCGGTGATGGCTGACCCGGCCTGGCAGGGCGGCGACTATTACGGCACCGGCCAGTCGCCGGACGCCGGACTCTCGGTTGCGCGGATGGCGGCACACATCACCTATCTGTCCGAAGCGAGCCTGACCGAGAAATTCGGCCGCCGCCTGCAGGATCGCGCCGCCAAGAGTTTTGGCTTCGAAGCGGACTTCGAGGTGGAGAGCTACCTTCGCTACCAAGGCGTGTCGTTCACCGGGCGCTTCGACGCCAATTCGTACCTCTATATCACCCGCGCCATGAGCTATTTCGATCTGGCTGAGGAACAGGGGGGGAAGCTGGCCGATGCCTTTGCGCACACCGATGCCCGCTTCTGCGTCGTCAGCTTCGATTCCGACTGGCTCTATCCCACCACGGAATCGCGCCGCATCGCCCACGCCCTCAACGCTGCCGGAAAGCCGGTCAGCTTCGTGGAACTGTCCGCGCCCTTCGGCCATGACAGCTTCCTGCTCGACGTCCCTGCGCTCGACCGCGTCATTTCAGGTTTCCTGAGCCGATGAGCGAACTGCGGCCGGACCTTGCGGTGATTGCCTCGCACGTTGCGCCGGGCAGCCGTGTTCTCGACGTGGGCTGCGGCGATGGCACGTTGCTTCAGGCTTTGCGCGATGAACGGCAGTGCGACGCCCGCGGCATGGAACTTGACCCCGCCAACGTCGCGGAATGCGTCGCAAAAGGCCTGTCGGTGATCCAGGGCGACGCCGACGAAGACCTTGCCTTCTACCCGGACGGCAGCGTCGACTACGCAATCCTCAGCGAAACGCTGCAAACCATGCGGCGGCCAGACCTCGTGCTGGAAGAGCTGCTCCGCATCGGCAGGCGCGCGGTCGTCAGCTTTCCGAACTTCGCCCATTGGCGGGTGCGGTTGTCGCTGCTGTTCAACGGGCGGATGCCGGTGACGCGGCTGCTGCCTGTCGCGTGGTACGAGACGCCAAACATCCACCACCTGACCGTCGATGACTTCCGTGCGCTTGTTAATGAGCGCGGCATCAAGGTGGAGCAATCATGGTTCCTTCGCGGCGATCGTGAAACCAGCGCGGCAGCTGCAAATTTCCGCGCCGAACACGCAATTTTCGTCCTGTCGCGATAGAAACTGCGAGCATTGGCCGCAATTCGGCTCAGACCCATTCAGGCGTGGGCAAGTCGCCTTAATTTAGGCAATAGCGGAAGGCGCATTTGCCGTGCCGGAGCTCATCGATGCATCAAGCGCGCCTGCCAATCGCTCTCCTGATCCTGATTACCGTTGCCGGTCCCAATCCGGTTATGGCTCGCCCGACTGATTTGGGAACCGCCTGGGGCCCAGTCGAACCCGCCCCCGGTCCTTCGCGCCGCAAGGTCACCGATAACCGTGAGGGCAAAGTCGATGTCGCAAGCTTCGTCGCCCCCGACATCGACGTTAGCTCTCTCGGGCATGGCCACATCGGCGTTGGCGCAATGCCCGGCGACAACGACATCTCATCCCTCAAGAGCGCTTCGTTCGAAGCGGCGGTCGTCGATCAGTTGGCAAATGTGGGCTATGAGACAGCGGTGCCCGATCCGAACGGTGGCCATCTCGCCGAAGTCCGCATGATCCGAAGCGTTGTGCTGCCAAAGGAGCCGCCACGCAAACCAGTCAGCGGCGAAACGACCATCGGTGCGAGCAACCACGGCAACTATCTGGGCATGGCCGTTGCCGTCGACCTTTCCAAACCGGCCGAGGCGTTGATTTCCACGCGCCTCATGGTCCGCATCATCGACCGCGCAAGCGGCAAGGCACTGTGGGAAGGCAGGGCCGACATCGTCACCCGTGAAGGCGACGCGCGCTGGGCTGACCAGGCCATCGCCACGCGGCTTGCCGCAGAACTGTTCAAGGATTTCCCGTCAGCCACCTGAAGGGCGGGAACAACCCTGTAATGGGCTGCGGCCCCGCCCCTATGGGGCGCGAACCCTCAGCCGAGGTTCAGCCCGTGATAGACGCCCAGCTTGTTGCCATCCGGATCGCGCAGGTAGGCGCCGAATGCTCCGCGGGCCTGCGGCTTGGCCTCAGGCTGCCCCTCGCAGGTGCCGCCATTTGCGAGGCCCGCCGCGTGCCATGCCGAAACCTGCTCGTCGCTGTCCGCCTCGAACAAGATCGTTCCGCCATTGGCATGGGTCGCCGGCTGACCGTCCTTCGCCGCTCCAAGTGCGAAGTTCACACCGCCGGGCAGCTTGTACATGATCATCGGATATTCGGCCGGAACCGCGCTGGGGTCGACGCCAAGTGCGCCGAAGGTCGCGTCATAGAATGCGCGCGATTTGGCAAGGTCATTGGTGCCAAGGCGAAGATTGAGCAGCTTCATCAGTAGTTCTCCTTCAGGCGGCAACGCGGTGGAGGGCGCACAGCTTGTTGCCGTCCGGATCGCGCAAATAGGCAAGATAAAGGTCACCGAAATCGTTCTTGCGGACGCCCGGTGCTTCTTCGACCGACGTGCCGCCGTTGGCGATCCCGGCGGCGTGCCAAGCGTCAGCCTGCGCCGCGTCGGTCATGGCAAATCCAATGGTGCCACCGTTCGCCGCAGTGGCGGGCGCACCGTTGATCGGCTTCGTCACCATGAACATGGCGCCGTTGTGCATGTAGATCAGCCTGCCCTTGGGATCCTGAAAACCGGGCTTCCCACCGAGAGCGCCGAAGAGCGCGTCATAGAAATTCCTGGACCTGTCGATGTCGTTGCTGCCCACCATGACGTGGCTGTACATCCCTATCTCCCTAATGACGTTTGAGTCGGCGGGTACATATCCCTGCCAGGCGTCAATGTCAGGGCCAACGCGATTGAATCGCCCCGGCGGGTTTTCCACTTGATTACTTGCCGCCCCGCCGCAAGCACGGGTGGACGCAGCGCGCGCCGATGGGGCATGAGACCGGGCATGTGGCAGCTTTACCAGTTCCCCCTTTGCCCCTTCAGCCGCAAGGTTCGCCTGCTGCTCAGCGAAAAGGGTGTCGGCTATGAACTCTGGCGCGAAAACCCGTGGGAGGGCCGCGACGAGTTCCTGACGATGAACCCCGCCGGGCGCACTCCCGTAATCCAGGATCCTGAGCGCGGCATCACGATGGCGGACAGCCGCGCGATCTGTGAGTACTTTGAAGAGACCGTTGAAAAGAACCCGATGATCAACGGAACGGCAACCAACCGGGCCGAAATCCGCCGTCTGGTCGCGCTGTTCGATGAAAACTTCTTCTCCGACGTCACCCTACCGATGCTCAATGAGCGGATGAAGAAGCGCCTGATGCGCCAGTCACCCGATTCCCGCATGCTGCGCGAGGCGATGAAGCTGGCGCACGAGCATCTCTATTACATCGATTACCTGATCGATCACCGGCCGTGGCTTGCGGGCGCAACCATGACCCTTGCCGATCTTGCCGCGGCGGCGCAGATCTCAGTTGCTGACTATCTCGGCGGGATCGACTGGTCCTCGCACGAACAGGCGCGCAGCTGGTATTCCGTGTTCAAGAGCCGCCCAAGCTTCCGCCCACTGCTGTCAGAGCGGATGGAAGTGATCCAACCGCCCAGCCACTATGCGGATGTGAACGCTTAGTTTGCTGTTTCAGCAAAGCTGAGACGTTGCCGTGAAACTGGAAAGACCTACCCAGCCGAAATTTTGTCGGCAAAGCGGCCATGCTTGCGATAGCGCACGAGCCAACGGTCAAGATAAAGTCCCAGCGGATGGGACGCGATGCCCATTTCCTTCAACCCGGGCGCCTTGTCCGAAGCGACGTTGCCCGCCTTCAGCAGTTGCCATTGATCCGATGTGATCGGTGCACCCGGCAGCCAGCCAATCAGCCCGGCAATGCGGCCTGACACGGCATCCGGCAGTTCGGCAAACAGCCTCTTGCGTCCAACTGCCTTGGCGATCTTGCGATTGAAATCGAGCATCGTGATCACGTCTGGTCCGGCGATCTCATAAGTTTTGCCGCCATGGGCGCCTTGATCGACCAATGCGGCAACAACGGCTTCTGCCGCGTCATCGACGAACACAGGTTGCAGCTTGGCCTCAGGTCCGAACACCGGCATCACCGGCATCAGGGAAATCAGGTTCGCAAACCGGTTCACGAAATTATCGTCCGGTCCAAACAGGATTGCGGGGCGCAGGATCGTCGCCTGCGGGAAAGCCGCAAGCACGGCATCCTCACCCTCTGCCTTCGTGCGGGCATAGTCGACCGGCGAATCGGCGTCGGCGCCCAATGCAGAGATATGGACGAATGCCGGTACACCGGCAGTCTTCGCCGCTTCTGCGATGCGGCCTGCGCCCTTGCCCTGCAGCGCATCAAGATTGCCAGTAAAGGCCCCGACCAAGTTTACTACCGCATCAGCGCCAACAAAAGCAGGAGCCAGCGTTTCAGGCCGTGTCGCGTCGACCCGGCCGAACTGGACCTGCCCCAGGTTGCCAAGGGTCTTGAGCGCAAAAGCCCGCTGCGGATTTCGGCTGACGATCCGCAGGCGCGCACCGCGCGCGAGCAGTTCCTGTGCCACGTGCTTGCCGAAAAAGCCGCTGCCACCCAGCAGCACCACGACTTTGCCACGCAGCCTGTTGTCGCTCTTGTCACCCGCCATCGCGTATCACTCTTGCATCGCAAATTGCCTGATGCAGCGCCCATTGCACCGCCGCGCGGCCCGGCGCAACTGCCGACTTGCAGCATATGTAGCAGAAAGCAGCATCCCCCGTTGACAAGCGCTCCGCCCCCCCGTAGTGGCGCCCTCCTACCCGGCGTAGCGCGCTTCTGCATTACGCCCCGTGCCCAGATGGCGGAATTGGTAGACGCACCAGCTTCAGGTGCTGGCGCTCGCAAGGGCGTGGAGGTTCGAGTCCTCTTCTGGGCACCATT